>NZ_UQKJ01000053.1 GCF_900541605.1 uncultured Dialister sp.
GCGATTTTAAGGACAGATTCACTTATCATGCTGCCACCGCTCGAAATGACGGGGTGTGGGTAGTGTCAATTGGTGCGGAGGAGCCGCTGTCACTTTTCATAAGGCGGCGCTCCCCAATTTGTGCACCGCCACCTTCCCCTCGGGCGAAGCCCGTTCCCCTTGCGCCACTTCGCCGCAGGCGTTACCCTTGCTCCACCTCTCATAGGGTTATACGATTCCAGGCCACCCAGTATTTATGTCAGTCCTGGTATCATAAGGCGGCGCTTCCCAATCTGTGCGCCGCCACCTTCATTCCTAATTCCTCATTCCTCATTCCTAATTTTTTCCCGCCACCGCCACTCCTCACTCCTAACTCCTCATTCCTAACTTCCATGCGCCGCCACCACCATTCCTAATTCCTCATTCCTAATTTTTCCGACGCCACCTTCACCCTATCAATACCATGAACGCATGACAAATCTTTCTATCTATATAATTTTTACATAGATAGAACATCGTTGGACATATTTTTTACATCGTTATATACTATTTTTAAATAGCTGAATAAATCCAATATCCCAATTCCTATATCCTTTACGTATCGTTACGTATCTTCTGAAATAAGCAGCCTGAATTTCTCAGTTTTCGATGTAATAGAAAGGAATGGTCCCATGGTATCCGGAAATTTCACCCACCCGAAAAAGGTTTCCAAAAAGCTTGTCTTCCTCTGCGTCAGCGCCCTGCTGCTGGCCGGTGGAGCTACTGTATTCGCCAACGATAAAACCATTGGCAGCAGTGTAGATGCCACCAGCATCACCGGGAGCAATATGCTGAATACAGTGACCATCTCTGATAATTCAACGGCTACCATTACCAATGGAGATAAAACCTGGACTTTGGAGAACACTGCTAAAGCCAACGAATGGGACACCATAAAGGGCGGCA
This sequence comes from uncultured Dialister sp., assembly GCF_900541605.1. Lineage (GTDB taxonomy): Bacteria > Bacillota > Negativicutes > Veillonellales > Dialisteraceae > Dialister. The sequence continues at coordinate 925 of NZ_UQKJ01000053.1, forward strand.
CAAGCATCGAAAATAATTTTACAGAAGCTTTGGAATCCGCCAGGTATCAGCCAATGGGCAACCGGATTAATATTACAGGAAACAGTGACCTGACTATCCAGAAACTCATTGGGGGCGAAGTAACAAAATTCACTGTTATGGGCAACCAGAAACGGGTCGTCAATGATAACATTATTACTATTTCCGGAAGCGGCACACTCAAAGCTGATGAAATTATCGGCGGCTACCGAAGTTATGATATCAAGTATGATTCCGTTCACCAGAATGTGATCAACATTGAAGGAAAAACGATTATCGGAAGAGATGGCGGTACCGTTTACATTTACGGCGGTAAAGTAGGATATGATGTATGGGATGATATAAATAATGGCAATGTGGAATACGGCATCATCAATATAAGCGGTACAGCGAAACTGGATAATGCATATGTCTCAACCGGCTACACCAATGTTCAAAAACAAGGCGGCCATATATTGAATGGACAGATCAATCTCTCCAGTGATGCGGACGTCTCCAGCAGCAGCCTCTTCGGTGCCCAAAGACCAAATCATAGTCGTAATAATAATAATGAAAGAAATAACGTATTAAATATCGGCTACAAAAACAACATCTCCACCAACCTCTCTGGAATTACCACTGACCCGGACACTGCTTTTGCTGTAGGAATTGGCGGAAATGATAATGGCACACAAATGGAAGATAATAAAGGTACATATCTGGTACAGACCCCGGAAGTATCTACGTGGAACAATAATACAGTCAAGGAAATAGGTGAATTTACGGCCATTAAGATCTGGTCTATGGATAAAAAGCCGGCCCTCTTCGTAAAAGACAACGCCAGTTTCAAATATACTAACGGAAGTTCACGCTGGACAAATCAGAATACAGTGATTGATTTGTCCTATCTGACCTCCGGTAAAGACTTTGGTACTTACTATAAAGAGGACCTTGGGCAGAATTATGATAAAGAAGGTGGCGCCCAAAGCGAAGGAAGAGAAGATGAAATCGACCTGACTAAGGATGGTGTGGATTCTTCAAATATCCTTCTGGCCTCGGTGAAACCAAATGCGACTATTACAATTATTGAAACCGCAAATTCAGACCTGACACCTAATGAAATTGACCCGGAACTTCTTAAATACGGTTACACGCCCGGCACTCCTGAATCCAAAATCTATTACAATCCCTTAGTCTATGGTTATAAGATTCAAAACAGTTCAGGCTCCAACGTTCTCAACGGAACCTATAAGGGCTGGGCAGAGATAAATGTACGCCTTACTCAGAATAAGACAACGGGTCAAATGTATTCACCTACCCACGTCTACTGGAAGACCGGTGACATCACAGTAAATACTATTTCCTTCCCCAATCTCATCCTGGATGGTTCCGGAAAGCCAGTAAATCCTATTACTTTGGAGAAATACAACTATATCTTCAATAATGACACCGCCCTTTCCATGGGGACTATCTCGAAGACCGGGAATTCTCTCATTTCCCCTTCCGACAGCTTCACCCTCATCGATGGGAGCGGCGCCCAGTCTGTGACGGGGCTGGAAAACCTCAAAGGCGGGACTGACCGTATTTCCTATACCCTCGATGACGGGGCGGTGTCGGCTACGGCTTCCGGAACTATGGGTATCACCGATGACAATAAAAATCTGACCTATTCCCTGGGCAATCCGGAGACCATCACCTACCACTCCCTGGACTGGACGAAGACTGCGCCCATGGTGACCCTGGATGCCGGCAAGACCTACGACCTTTCCCAGACCGCCATCGATACGTCGGCCATGCAGATGAAGGGGCTTTCTTCCCTGAAGCGGGGCGTCAATATGCGGACTCTCCTGACTGTCAATGGCCATGACGCAGGAATCGATGAAAGCAAACTGACAGACTCCCCCATCCACATCACCCTGGGCAGTACCCTGGAAGGCACAGGCCGGGCGCTACTGCAGGACGGAGACCTGGTATACCGGGCGGATATGGACCGGCAGCCCCAGACCCATAAGACCCTGCTGGGCCAGGAAGCGGGACTGGCGGCCCTCATCGAGTCCAATGATCTCATCCTGGACACCATGAAGAACCTGGATAAGTCCGCCGATGGCATCGAAGCCTTCGGCACCGTGGGTGGCGGAGAAAACCGCTATGAAACGGGGAGCCACATCACCACAAACCTCTGGCGGGGACAGGCGGGCTTTGCCCGGAAGGACAGCTCCAAAAAGGGAAGCTCCTGGGAATACGGCCTCTCCTATGACTACGGCGATGGCTCCTACCGCACCTTCTACCGGGGCACCGGAAACGGCAAAATCAACTACAAAGGCGCCGGAATCTTCGGGAAATATATCCGTCCCGACGGATTCTACGGAGAAGCGTCCTTCCGCATGGGCCGGGCCTCCAACGATGCAAAGAACATCCTCCACGACGAGCTGGGCCGGCCGTACCGGTACAGGACAGACAGCCTGTACAACGCCTTCCATGTGGGTATCGGCCGGATTTCCGACCGGGGCCATGGAAACAGCCTGGATACGTACCTCCGCTTCTTCCACACCCACCTGAATGGAGACACCTTCGAAGCCGGCGGCCACTACGACATCGACAGCCTCGAAAGCAATCTGGCCCGCATAGGCACCCGGTGGCAGCATAAGGACCACCGCTTCGAGTACTACGCAGGCCTGGCCTACGAATATGAATTCAGCGGTAAAGCCTATGGCATCGCCGACGGCATGGACATCGAAAGCGCCTCCATCAGAGGCGGCAGCGTCCGCTTCGAATACGGCGCCAGCGTAGACACCGGAAAATGGAGAGTCGCCATCAACGGCAGCGACTACGCGGGAAAACGGAAAGGATTCAACGGAAACCTCTCCCTCACCTGCCGGGTATGGTGAAAGAAAAACAGCAGCCTCTGGGGCTGCTGTTTTTTTATTTGGGTAGAAGTGCGGCATGCGAACGGATGGGGCCTTGTGCGGATTCGCCTGCGGCGCTTCTCATTGGTTCCCCTCCTCAACTTCGCCACCATACCTTCTGTCTCCAACCGTTTATCGTCATCTCGAGCGGTGGAAGAATGCCAAGTGACTCTACCGTCCAGAATCGCTACAGCTCCGATGAGTCGAGAGATCTTTCTAGTAGATGACTATGACGGGGTTTTCAAAGATAGAGTAACATTGAGAGTTGAGAGTTGAGAGTTGAGGTCCAGCGGCTTCGCCGCTAATCGTTAGCCTCCTTCCTTGGGAAGGAGGTGGCGCCGTAGGAGACGGAGGTTAGCTGATGGATGCGCCGCAGGCTAAGGACTTGGCTCCCCCTCCGGGGGAGCTGGCGCCGCAGGCGACTGAAGGGGTGCATTTGCGGTGAAGCCGCCATCGTGTTTCATAAGGCGGCGCTTCCGGTAGAACCGATATCCTCTGGAGTTGTAAGACCGTCACAGGCATTTACCAGAAAGATTTCTCGACTCATCGAAGCTGTAGCGATTTTAAGGACAGACCTACTTAGCATGCTCCCACCGCTCGAAATGCAGCAGTCCTGCAGAGGACTGCTGAGCCGGGCCCAAATTGGCGCTTTTACTGCACATTAAAGCGCCTTCCTTTCGGGGCCCGGTCGACCGGGGTGTGGGTAGTGTCAATTGGAATGGCAACGTAGTTGCGAATATACTCGATCTCGACCTCAATCTCGATCTCACCAGCGCCGCCACCACCACTCCTAACTCCTCATTCCTAACTTCTGTGAGCCGCCACTTTCACTCCTCACTTTCCCCAGCCATTTTTACAATCAGTCCTTCTTTTCCACCACGATATGGTAGCCCGATGCTTTGGTGAGGCGGTTCATGATGGCCAGGCCCAGGCCTTTGGAGTCGGTGCCTTCTCCGATGATCCGGTCCACCGGGTGCTTGTTGAAGTACAGGAGCCCGGAAAACAGGTTGTGGGCAAAGCTTTCTTTATCCTTCCGGCTGCCCCAGATGAAAAGGGTAAGACCTTCCGGAAGTTTCTCCGCAGTTTCCCGGCTCACGAAGAAGCCATATTTTTCATCTTCCTTCTGGGCAAAGGAAAGTATTTCGCTTTCCACCTTGTCCGTGTTTCCGGTATACACCGTGAGCGGTGCCTTCGGTGCATAGTGGCGGTACTTCATGCCCGGTGCCTTCGGGTGCTCCCCTGCTTTCACGCCGCCGGAAAGGATGGCTTTATCCACCACCGTGGGGGCAAAGGCGGAGAGCATTTCCAGGGTAATGCCACCGGGCCGGTAAATGACGATGGTCCCGTTCTCGATGCCGATGACCGTAGATTCCAGGCCCACTTCGCAGGGGCCGCCGTCCACGATGGCCGGAATGCGGCCATCCATGTCATGGAGTACGTCCTCTGCGGTGGTGGGGCTTGGGCGGGTAGAAATATTGGCACTGGGGCCGGCCAGGGGCACGCCGGCTGCCCGGATGAGAGCCCGGGTCGCTTCGCTCCTGGGGCAGCGGATGGCAATGGTCATCAGGCCGCCGGAGGTTTCCATGGGGATCATGTCCTTCTTGGGAAAAACGATGGTGAGCGGTCCCGGCCAGAAGGCGTCCATGAGCTTCTTTTCCAGGGGCGTCACTTCTTTCACGTATTTTTCTACTTCCGAAGGAGCCGATACATGGACAATGAGGGGATTATCGGAAGGCCGTCCCTTGGCTGCGTAAATCCGCTTTGCCGCCTCGCCGTCCAGTGCATTTCCTCCAAGGCCATACACCGTTTCCGTAGGGAACGCCACCAGGCCCCCATGACGAATGATTTCTCCCAGGGCGAAGACTTTATTTCTGTAATAGTCTTCGTCTACTTTTACCATTTCTGTGTTCATTCGTTTTCCTTCTTCCTGCAATACAGGGCCCGCTCGATGCCGCCGTAGTCTTTGATGATTTCAAAGGAATCGTAGTCTCCCGAATCTTCAAAGAGCTTCCGCACCTCATCGGCCTGATGGATGCCGAATTCCATGGCCAGGAATCCGCCGTCCTTCAGGTGGGAAGCGGCGGAATCCGCCAGTTTCCTGTAGAAATCGAGGCCATCCTTCCCTCCGTCCAGGGCCAGCGCCGGTTCATGCTGCACTTCTTTCTGGAGCCCCGGGATATCGCCGGAGGGAATGTAGGGAGGATTGGTCAGGATGCCATCGAAGACTTCCCCCTCCTCCAGTGCTGTGAGGTAGTCCCCTTTACGCCAGGCCACCCGGTGGTCCAGGGAAAGTTTCTTTCCATTTTCCTCTGCCACCGCCAGGGCATCGTCAGAAATATCAACGCCCACCCCCGTATCCTCTTTGCAGTAATAGAGGAAACTCAGGAGTATGGCGCCGCTTCCGGTTCCCAGGTCTGCCACTTTCAGTCCCGGTTCCCCCCTGTGATACTGGATCACCTTTTCCAGCCAGGTTTCCGTATCGGGCCGGGGAATCAGTACATGTTCATTCACCTGGAACGTAAGGCCCATGAATTCCTTTTCCCCGATAATGGCGGCGGTGGAAATGCCGCTCACCCGTTTTTTGATGTATTCCCGGTACCGGGCCAGCTCCGATGGCTCCACAATTTCATCAAAATCGGTGTAAAGATAGATTCTTGATTTGTGAAGCACATGGGCCAGCAGCAGTTCCGCATCCAGCCGGGGGGACTCCAGGCCGTGCTGCTGGAAATAATGGGTGGTCCAGGTGATCAGTTTTTTGATGGTCCAGATCGTATTACCGGCCATTGGTTTCCCCTTCTTTCATGCGCCGCGCCAGGTCTTCTTCCATGAGACGGTCCAGGATAGGATCCATATTTCCATTCATAAAATCATCGAGCTGGTAAATGCTCATATTGATGCGGTGATCCGTGACCCGTCCCTGGGGATAATTGTAGGTGCGGATCCGTTCGCTCCGGTCCCCGGAGCCTACCTGGCTCTTCCGGTCTGCCGCTTCCTTGCTCAGGGATTCCCGCATGGCCTTATCGTAGAGCCGGGATTTCAGGATCTGCAGGGCCTTTTCCTTATTCTGCCGCTGGCTCCGTTCATTCTGGCAGGTCACCACCATGCCCGTGGGCAGGTGGGTAATGCGGATGGCGGAGGAGGTTTTATTGATATGCTGTCCGCCGGCGCCGGAGGAACGGTACACATCGATACGCAGGTCCTCCCGGCGGATATCGATGTCCACGTCTTCCGCTTCCGGAAGAACGGCCACCGTCACTGCGGACGTATGGACCCGGCCCTGGCTCTCGGTTTCCGGAATACGCTGCACCCGGTGCACGCCGCTTTCAAATTTCAGGATGGAATAGGCATTCTTTCCTTCAATGGTGCAGGTCACTTCCTTGAAGCCTCCGAGGTCCGTCTCATTGGCATTGGCAATTTCCAGCTTCCATCCCTTCCGCTCGGCGAACTTGATGTACATCTTCAGGAGATCCGCCGCAAAAAGAGCAGCCTCTTCCCCGCCGGTACCGGCCCGGATTTCAAGGATCACGTTCTTTCCGTCATTCGGATCTTTGGGGATCAGCATCTTATGGATGGCAAGGTCCAGCTCTTCCTTCTTCTTGTCATTTTCCTTCAAGTCTTCCTTCGCCAGGTCATGGAGCTCTTCCTGGGATTTGTCCTCCAGGATATCCAGGGCATCTTTGCAGGCTTTATCGGCCTCCTTGTATTCCCGGTACTTGGAAACAATTTCTCCCAGTTCCGCATGTTCCTTGGAAAGGGCTCTCCATTTATTCTGGTCCGCAATCACTGAAGGATCGCTGAGCTGGTCCTCCAGCGTGATATAACGGGCTTCCATGCCGTCCAATTTATCAGTCTGCATTGTATCACCTTTTGTTTTTACTTATATGTGGGTTTGAACCCATGTGTATATGGGGCTAAGGGTTGTGGCTTTGCCGGAGCAAAGCAGGGGCATGAGGCGGGGCAGCGCTTCCTTACTATCAGCCCCTGACCTTCCCTTTTGAACCTGCCGGTCAAGCCTGTGAGTCCGGTAGAATCCTCAAAACCTTCTGAACCCTCCCTGTGTCCTGGCCATAGTGTCAGCCACCGATCCGCCAGAACCGCCGGCAGGGCAGAAAAAAACAGGGCTGCTGCCCTGTTTCTCAGTCGGATGTTTTTCCGTAACGTTTGTTGAACTTTTCGATACGGCCGCGAGCCTTTCCGAAACGCTGCTGTCCTGTATAGAACGGATGGGATTTGCTGCTGATATCAATATTGATCAGCGGATATTCATTACCATCTTCCCATTTTACAGTCTGGTTGGAAGTTGCTGTAGAACGGGTCAGGAAAGAGTAGTCAGCACCGATATCACGGAAAACGACTGGATGATAATCCGGATGGATTCCCTTCTTCACTTGTTGCACCTCATTTCAATACCATAGATAATTCTTTGCTATTATAACAAACCGCGACTCCTATTGCAAGGAAATATTTTGGAAAAATGAGAGCCTCTCAAAATTTCTCAAAGTCCCCATGATATTACAATAATTTATTTATATTACTAATAATATAAACTTGATTATAAAGACATCTCTTCAATGAATTGTTCATTCCTGAAATCATCCCCATCCCCCCAATGTATCTTTCTATTTCTTTTTGATTCTTGAATTAATTATATACAATATAATTCTCCCGTTCAATCAAAAGAACATCGATGGTCCTTTAGTTTTTCCTCACTCTTGCGCCATTTCTTTTTAACAGGTATACTAGTAGGGAATTGTTTATTTAAAGGAGATGGACGTTTTGAATTTTGGTGACGCACTTGTGGCCTTTTTGAATATCGGCCTTTTCAGCTCGCTGGTCAGCCGTTTTACAGGAGCCAATACGGCAATCCTCGTTTTCTGTTCCCTGCTTTACCTGGGAAGCACGCCCCTGGAAACGGTGGGAATTATGCTGACGTACCTGGTTTTTATGCGCCTTACGATTTATACCCAGAAGAAGAAATTAAATTTCAAGCGGATGCATGTATTTAAAGGGTATCGGGTGATTCTTCCGATTGTACTGATCATCGTTTCCCTCTTTATCTATCCCTTTGCGGCTCTGGCTATTTTCCTTCTTCTTTTCATGACGGAAATCCTGTACCAGATGTGGCAGGATGTACCGATGGAGCATCGGGCTTCCCGGGGCCAGCTTACGGGCTGGATTATCACCGGCGCTGTTCTCACCACCATCGGCATGGTGGTTGTGAAGTTTATCCCCGGCAGCATTTACTACATCATCGGCGGCATCGCCGCTTTCCTGGTGTGCCTTTTCTTCTGGTGGATTGGCCAGGACAGGGAACGGCTGGAGGGAATCTGGGACAAGGTGGTGCTCTTCTCCTTCCTGTTCCTCGGTCTCTTCGGTTTTGATACGGCAGACTGGCTGGACGATATGCGCCGCCAGGTCAATAAGACCCCCATTGCCTACAACCTGCCCTTCATTTTCCTGCCGGTCTTCTTCATCGGTTTCCTGATGGCCAATGTGCTTTTCGGCATTTTCTCCCTTTCCGGTCTGGTCATCACCTTCTTCGGTGCCATTTCCATGCGGCTCTTCGGTTACTATGAAGTGTCCCGGAAGGGCAAGGCAAATCTGGTCTCCCTGGGCTTCACGGTACTGGCCATCCTGCTCCTGCTCATCACCGCTCCAGAACCAACGGGCATTTCCCAGGCCGTGGACGCTTTCCTGCCGGCAAATACTTACGGATTCCATGGAATTCTCAACATGTTCTGATTTATACATAAAAAAACTCCCCTAAGGGGAGTTTTTTTATGTGCGAATCGGATGATGAAGTACCGGCTGATCCATACCACCGGATGAGTCTGCAGGCCGGTCCGGCGGCCTGCGGCGATTCTCTGTTTGGGCGCCGACGCTTCACCTGCAGGACATTTCCTTTCATTCCCCTTTCCAGGGAGTCACTTTGACGGTACAGGAGGGGCAGACATTCTGGAGGAAGCAGGTCTCGCAGTCCGGCTTTCTGGCGTGGCATACTCTTCTTCCATGCCAGATCAGCCAATGGTGGGCAGCGGACCAGTCTTTTTCAGGAATGGCCTTATGAAGTCCCATTTCCACTTCCAGCGGCGTCTTTCCTACGGCCAGTTTCAATCGGTTCGACACGCGGAATACATGGGTGTCCACCGCTATGGCAGGATGGCCAAATCCTACACTCCACACTACGTTTGCCGTTTTCCTTCCTACGCCGGGGAGTTTCACCAGTTCATCAAAATCTTCCGGCACCTGGCCATGGTATTTTTCCAGAAGCATATGGCTCATGGCCAGGATATGCTTTGCCTTGGAATGGTAGAGCCCACAGTCATGGATTTCCGTTTCCAGCTGGGGCAGGGTGAGGGCTGCCATTTTCGCCGGTGTATCGAGACGGGGAAAGAGGCGCTGGGTGACTACATTTACCCGTTTGTCGGTGCACTGGGCCGACAGGATGACCGCCACGAGAAGGGTAAAGGGGCTGGAAAAATGGAGCATGGGGCCGTCATTTTTATAGACCTCCCCCAGCCGCCGGAGCTGTTCGTCCCTGATTTTCTTTGTAACTCTCATGGTTCTGTGCGCAGCAGGTATTCATGAGCCGCCAGCGCCGCTGCTGCCCCCTCTCCGGCTGCGATGATGATCTGTTTATTGCGGCAGTCCGTTACGTCTCCCGCCGCAAAGAGACCATCCACCGACGTTTCTCCTTCTTTATCGGTCATGATTTCTCCCAGAGAATTTATTTTTACTTCTTTGGGAAGGTAGGAATTGTTCGGAATGCCCCCGGCTTCCACGAAGACACCGTCCACGGAAATATCGTGGAGGCTGCCATCCGCCTTATTTTTGACAGTGAGGGCGGACACTTTCCTGTCCCCCTTCACTTCTTCCGGCGTATAGCCCAGGAGGACTTCCACATGGCTTTCCGCCTTCATCCGCTTCACCAGGATTTCCTGGGCCCGAATACGGCTTCTTACGACCAGATATACTTTAGGGCAGAGCTTTGCCAGCTCAATGGCTGATTGCACGGCACTGTCACCGCCGCCCACAATGGCCACCGTTTTATTCCGGTAGAACAGGGCATCGCAGGTAGCGCAGTAGCTGACACCGCGGCCGGTGTATTCCTTTTCTCCCGGGATATCCAGGGTACGACTGTGTTTTCCTGCAGTAACAATGCAGGTTTTGCCCCTCAGTTCCTTCCCATCATCCAGATGGGCCGTGAAGTAACCGTCCCCATCCTTTGTCAGGGATTTCACGCCGGCATAGATGAAATCTACGGGGTACTGCTTCACCTGGGCTTCCATTTTATCGGCCAGTTCAAATCCGGAAATGGAAGAAAAGCCCAGATAATTTTCAATCTTTCCGGTCAAAAGCATCTGGCCGCCAATATCCGTGGTCACTACTTTCACGGTCAGTTCTTTTCTTGCTGCATAGAGAGCGGCGTTCAGTCCCGCAGGACCGGCACCTATAATCAGTACATCTGTCAATTCCATAAAGTTCCTCCTTAAGTATATCGATATTCATCGTTTCATATATTCATTATATACGATAGGTCAAGGCCCTGCAAATGGGCTGGGGCGGAGTATGCGGTTCGGGTTTCTCTCTATACGTATGTATGGGGAGAAAGGTGGTGGGTGCTTCGTGACGGGGGCCATTGCTGGAATAGGCTGCGGCCTTTGGCCGGGGCTCTGTCCTTCGGACATGGCTCTGCCTGGCGGCACGGCTGTGGCCTGCGGCCAGGGAAAGTGCGGCGCACAAACCATATGGCGCCGCAAAAATTATATAATTTTCTTCCTTAAGCCCAGGCGGCAGCCTTTGCCCTGGCTGAAAGCCACTGTCTTGCCTCAGGCAGAGCCCCGGCCATCGGCCGCTGCCCATTCTCTTATCTGTTCAGAAACGACTTTCCCACACCCTTATAGCCCACAAATTCACGAAGCAGGGATTCTCCCGGGACGATGGACGCATCCAGCTCACGGAAGGGCCGGAGGAATTGGAGCATCCGCAGGGCTTCCGCATAGGCAGGACTCTTGGGCGATATGCTTTCCAGCAGGGGACGGGCCAGTTTTTTCAGTACCGGAATTTCATAGAGCAGGGCCGTATTGAAGACCACATTCGCCCGGTTCTGGTACTGGAATATATTCCGTTCCTCCCCTTTCCGCACGTTGTCCCAGGTGAGGAGCGTGTGTTCCGGACCGTTGCCGCGGAACTGGAAATCCCGGACCAGCCGGCGGAGGAGACGGCTGTCGGAGGTAGAAATCCGGTTATGGTCATTGATAGTAAGCTGGGTCAGGGCCGACAGATATACCCGGAGACACTGGTACCCCGGAACGAAGTAGGTAAGTTTCGGATTCAGGGCATGGAGGCCTTCCACCAGGATGGGCTGTCCCTTCCCCAGCTGCACTTCCCTTTCTTCCCACTCCTTTTTGCCTGTAATGAAATTGAAATGGGGAAGGTGGACCTTCCTCCCCTCCAGGAGCGCGGATACGGTGTCCTCGAAAAGGGGCAGGTCCAGGGCTTCCAGGTTCTCCCAGTTTTCATTTCCCATCTCATCCCGGTTCCTGAAGTAATCATCCAGGGACAGCATCACCGGCCGTACTCCATTCACCCAGAGATGGACAATGAGGCGCTTCATAAATGTGGTTTTTCCTGAAGACGAAGGGCCTGCCATGCACACCAGCCGGATCGGCAGTTTCTGGCCGCAGATGGTGTCTGCCAGCTGGGCCATTTTCTTTTCCTGCAGCGCTTCTGCGGTGGCTACGATATCGTAAATACTGCCGTCATCGATGGACCGGTTCAGCTCTTCCAGGTTATGGCAGCCGATGAGCTCGCTCCAGTCCTGGGTCTCCAGGAAGACCCGGGCATAGAGGGGATCGTCTTCCTGGGGCGTGAGCTTTGTCTCTCCGGGTCCCGGAATCTGCAGGAGAAATCCGGGGGCATAGGAATGGAGGGCAAAGGCCCTGATAAAGCCCATGTCCGGAAGCATGGGGCCAAAATAATAATCAATGAGGCTGCCGCACTGGTCCACATTCAGTTCGGATACGTCCAGCTGGGAAAGGAGCTCCGCATCTTCCAGGCGTCCTTTCATGCGGAGAAAGGCTATGGCCCTGTTTCTCCCTACCATGAGCTTCGTAATCTTCCGATGCTCGGAAACAATCTCTTCCATCCGCTTTTCCAGGGCACCCAGTTCCTTGGCAAGAGGGGTATGTCCATCTTTAAATTCACAGTAAATGGATTTTCCCAGGGAATGTTTGACTTTAACATCCGCCTTTTCTCCGTACACTTCTTTTACAGCACAGACAAGGAGCATGATCGCCGTCCGCCGGTACGCCTGGTAAGCCTGCTTGGAGGAAAGGGGAATCCATTTGACGTCGCAGTCTTTGGTGAAGGGTGTCTGGAAATCAAGGATTTCACCGCTGCAGTCTGCCAGTACAGCCTCTTCCCGATTCCGGCTGCCCCGGACAATGTTCCACAGGTTCTGGGGAGAAGCGCCATCAAAAAGATCAAAGCTTCTTCCTTCACAGGTTATATGCATAGGAATGCCTCCTTACAGGTTCAAATTACGGTTTGTCGAGCTGTTAGAGCGAAGCTTACGGATAGAGTCATTCGTGCGGGGCTTC
>NZ_UQKJ01000054.1 GCF_900541605.1 uncultured Dialister sp.
CCGAAGCACCCTCGCCTTCCAAGGAGGGAGGCTAACGATCCGCGGCTCCGCCGCCGTTGGAATCCTATGACTATGCAAATCCCCTTTTGAAAAAAAGGGGATTTTTCCACTAAAAAAGCCCCTCCTTTAAGAAGGGGCAGGAATCAGCTGATGGGTAATGATGGGTTACGGCCCGCAGGGCCCGGCCTGCTCAAGGCTCAAGGCCCAAGGCCCAAGGCCCAAGGCTCCGTCCGTTCACACGACTTCCGGCCAGCAGCGCCGCAGTCCAATGTCCTCGACCTCGATCTTTCTTTATCTCATTTCTTCCGCAATATACCCTACGGCGTCTACGTCGTTCACCGGCATCAAGTGGGCGCCGGAGGCGCCGATTTCTTTGAGGCCCTGTACCAGGTCCCGGGAGATTTTGAGGCCCGTTTCCCGGCCGCCCTTTTCCATGGCGTGGAGTACGGGGGAGGGGATGAAGATACCCGGTACCTTATCGTTCAGGTAGTTCGCCATCTTGAAGCTCTTCAGGGGGACAATGCCGAAGAGGATGGGGAGGTCCAGACCTTTGGCGGCGGCGAGGAAATCCTCGGCCTGCCGGATGTCGTAGATAGGCTGGGTCTGGATGAACTGGGCTCCCGCCTTTTTCTTCCCTTCCAGCCGCCGGATTTCCTTATCCAGGTCGTCGGTGCCGGGGTTGGCGGTGGTGCCGATGTAGAAGTCCGTAGGTACCCCCAGCTTATGGCCCGTCAGGTCGTGGCCTTCGTTCAGGGATTTCGCGATTTCGATGAGCCCCGTGGAGTCCACTTCGAAGACCCCCTTCGCGTCGGGGTGGTCGCCGATGGACGGCGGATCCCCGGTGAGGGTGAGAATGTTGTGGACCCCCATGGCGTAGGCCCCCAGCAGTTCCGCCTGCAGGCCGATGACGTTCCGGTCCCGGCAGGTGAGGTGGAAAATGGATTCCACATTATATTTGTGCTGGATGATGGAGGAAAGGGCGATGGGGCTCATCCGGAGTTTCGCCATGGGGCAGTCGGCGATGTTGACGGCGTCCACGTAGGGCGCTACTTTCATTACCTGCTCTTCCGTCACCGCCGGGGAGGCGCTCTTCGGCGGGTCCAGTTCCGTGGTGATGGTAAAAATATGGGCTTCGTTTTTCTCTTTTAATGTTGTCATCAGCCATTCCTCTTTTCTATGAGTGCATCGGCGATCCGTACGGCGGCGATGCCATCTTTGCAGTAATTCGGTGCCCCGATGCGGGTGGCGTAGTCCTGGGTCACCACGGCGCCTCCTACGAGGATATCCGCCGCCGGTGCTTCCGCCTTCAGGGCCTGTACCGTATGTTCCAGTTCCGGCAGGGTGGTGGTCATGAGGGAGCAGAGTCCCACGAGATCCGCCTTATTTTCTTTGGCAGCTTTAATGAAATCGGCGGGCTCCACGTCTTTTCCCAGGTCCACCACATGGTAGCCGCTGTTTTCCATGAGGGCGGATACGATATTCTTTCCCAGGTCGTGGATGTCCCCCTTCACGGTGCCGATGACCAGGGTGCCCTTGGCCTTCACCGCCGCGTCGGGGAGAAGTTTCTTCAGCTCCTTGAAGGCCGCCTGCATGGCTTCCGCTGCCATCATGACCTGGGGCAGGTACACCTTGCCGGCGCCGTAGCCATCGCCGATTTCCGTCATGGCTGCCGTAAGGCCTTCTTTGATAATGGTTTCCGAAGAAATGCCGTTGTCCAGGGCTTTCTTCATGAGGGCCGCCGATTCTTCCTTTTCCCCGTTCTTCACAGCGGCCTTGATGGCCTCCAGGGGCGGCAGGTCTTTCGCCGCTTCTTTCGGTGCCGGTGCTGCTGCGGACGCCGCTTCTTTGATGAAGTTCCGGGCGCCGGGGTCAAATCCCAGGAGCAGCTTCGCGTTCACAAAGGCGTCTTTGATATCCTGGTCCAGGGGGTTGATGATGGGGGCGTTTATGCCGCAGGCGAAGGCCATGGTGAGGAAGGCCGCATTGATCCGGGGACGGGCAGGGAGGCCGAAGGACACGTTGCTGGTGCCCATGACGCAGGGCAGGCCGAATTCCTTTTTATAGAGGGCAATGGTCTTCAGCGTTTCCCGGGCTCCCCTGTCGCTGGAACCGATGGTGAGGACGAGAGGATCCAGCAGCAGGTCTTCCTTCCGGAGTCCCGCAGCCAGGGACTTTTCGATGATGCCCCGGGCGATGCGGATCCGTTCTTCTGCGGTTTTCGGGAGATTTCCCTTTTCCAGGGGCAGGCAGAGCACGGCGGCACCGTAGGTCTTCGCCAGCCGGAGCACCTTCTCCAGGATTTCATCGTCCGCTCCGTTCACGGAATTGATGAGGGGACGGCCGGGGTAGACCTTCAGCGCCCGCTCCAGCACCTCCGGGTCCGTGCTGTCGATGGACAGGGGTACGGGGCAGAGCATGGAGAGCTGGGAAATGGCGGTTTCCATGGCTTCCCGCTGGTCGATGCCCGGGACCCCCATGTTCACGTCCAGTACGTCAGCGCCGGCGGCCACTTCGGCAAGTCCTTCCTTCTTGATGGAAACGAAACTGCCGTGCTGGATGTCTTCCCGCATTTTCCGGCGGCCCGTGGGGTTGATGCGCTCCCCAATCTTTACGGGGGCGAAATCATCGCCGATGAATACGGTCTTCGTGCGGGAGGTGAGGGCAGTGAATGGTTTCACCGGCTTCGGGGTGGCTTCCGGCGCCTTTTCCAGGGCTTCCTTCAGGGCCCGGATGTGGTCCGGCGTGGTGCCGCAGCAGCCGCCCATGAAGGATACCCCCGCCTCTGTATAGGCAGGAGCGTAGGAGGCAAAGGACTCGGGGTCCAGGGGGAAATGGGTTTCCCCGTTTTCCAGTATCGGCATGCCGGCATTGGGCTGGATGATGACGGGCTTATTGGTGACCGACACCATCTGCTTTGCTGCGTCCAGCAGCTTGTCCGGGCCCACGGAGCAGTTGGCGCCGATCACGTCGGCTCCCATGGCGTCCAGGAGAATGGTGGCGGTCATGGGGTCGGTGCCCGGGATGGTGCGGCCGTCTTCGCCGTAGGACATCTGGCAGATTACAGGGAGGGAGGAAGCGGTCTTCGCAGCAATGAGGGCCGCCTTCATTTCCTGGATGTCGATGATGGTCTCGATGATGAGGCAGTCCGCCCCCGCATCGGAAAGGGCCCTGGCCAGGCGGTAATAATTCTCGCAGGCCTCATCGAAGGACAGGTCCCCGATGGGGCGGATAAATTTCCCCGTAGGGCCCATGTCTCCGGCCACCTTCACCTTATCCCCGCAGGCCTTCCGTACGTTGGCCACGGCGGCGGAAGCGATTTCCTCCACCTTATCCTGGAGGTCATAGTCCTTGAGCTTCAGGGGAGAGGAGCCGAAGGTATTCGTGGTGATGTACTGGCTCCCGGCGTCCATGTAGGCCCGATGGATCTGCTGCACCACCTCGGGATGGGAAATATTGTAATAGTCCGGGCAGCTCCCGGTTTCCAGACCAAATTTCTGAAGCATGGTACCCATGCCGCCATCAAATAAAATCATAGAGGTTCTCCTTTATTATATGTATATATGTATTGTAACATGCGTATATTTGGGGCTAAAGGTGGTAGGTGAACATCGCTTCGCTCGTTCACCGGGTTGTGGGTGCTTCGCGCCAGGGGCATAAGGTGCATCGTCCGCCAAAGGCGGCTTTTCTACCTTATGCCCCCGCTGCGCCAAGGCGTCAGCCCTGGCTGGCAGCCACCACCCGGTGGGACAAGCGCAGCGGCGTCCCACCCACAACCCTTAGACCCATTTACACGCATGGACCATTCACCCAATACCCCACGCATCAGCTCCTGAAGCTGCAGTCCTTCATCCAGCAGGTCTTACACTTGGCCGGTGATGGGCGCTGGGTGCACTGGGAAATGCCTATGATGGCGGATACCGACTTCCGGGGGAAAAGCATGGAATGGTCCGTCACATGGACCCCGATTTCCTCGGCGTGGATGAGCCGGCAGAAAGGCCCCTGCTGGGTCACCGGCCAGTCCCCGTAACCCGGGGAAAAACGCCACACCGTCCGCTGCCCGTCCCGGGCCGCCTCTTTCTGTATGTACCGGTCCACCTGGTCCGCCAGGTGCTCCGTGGCCGCCGTGGCCGCCGCATCCAGCAGCAGCCCCTGCACGTAATCCCCGGCCTTGAAACAGGCGTCCGACTCCTGCTCGATGGCATCGCCCACAGTCACCGCCAGCACCGCCACGGACCAGGACTTCGCCAGATGGTGGCGGATACTGTTTCCCGTGAGCGTCAGGGGCGGATCCCCCTCGATAATGCCGTCGGCCGGTGAATAGGGGAGAATCTGCCAGATTCCCTTCGGCTCCGCCAGGGCCAGCGCCGTTTCCACCGCCCGGTCCACCGCTTCCTTCGGGAAATCGGTGCCCTTCGGATTTGTGCCCGCATAGCGGAGCATTTCCTTCCGGTCGATTTCAAATAAAGTACCATTATAGAAAGGCATGGTTCCGCCTCCTTACCCAATAAAAAAGCCCTTCACCCCATGGGACGAAAGACTCGTGTTACCACCCAGATTCATTCCTTCCTTGCGGAAGAAACCTCAAAAGGTACGCCGGCGAAAGCCATGATACCCTGACGCTGTAACGGGCGCACCCGGGGAAACCTCACAATTCAGCCCCCTGGCTCAGAGTCCATCTTCAGCGGCCCGCAGACATCTCCTTTCACCGGACGGAGACTCTCTTTGGAAAGCGCAGCAGCCTACTCTTCTCCTCATTGCCGATCTGTAACTGATTTCCACTATAGCATACAGGGTAGGGAGTGTCAACGAAAGCAGGGTAGACCGGTAGGTTATAGGACGATGGAACTTTTGGCTATACAAGGATATGGCGGAATGGTACATTATTTCCTTTATTTCTTTATTTCAGTGTTTCGAACCTCATTCTTTTCTTGATATACACTATTCAATTTGCTAAAATAAAAGCTACGGGTTTTGCTGATATAAACAGGTTTATCCGAGATATATGAAAATACAATGTTTTACAGGAGGTACTATGGCAGAATTGACAGCACTGATTTTGGCAGCCGGACAGGGTACCAGGATGAAGTCAAACTTACCAAAAGTATTACACCGGGTATGTGGCGTTCCTATGGTGGAACAGGTTATCCGGGTAGTGCGTGAAGCCGGTTTTGATAAGTGTGTAGTAATCACAGGCTTTAAGGAGGAACTGGTACGAAAGAATCTGGAAGGGAAAAATGTTTCCTTTGTCCATCAGGCGGAGCAGCTCGGCACAGGGCACGCCGTAATGCAGGCCATTCCGGAATTTGAAGGCGACAAAGATGGTTATGTACTTGTCATCTGTGGAGATACCCCTCTCCTTCGGAGTGATACGATTCGGGATTTATCTGAAGTCTGCAAGAAAAATCAGGCTGCAGCAGCTGTGCTGACTGCCATTTTGGATAATCCCTTCGGCTATGGACGTGTCTTACGTGATAAAGCGGGAAATATGACCTCCATTGTGGAGCAGAAAGATGGTACACCGGAACAGCTGGCGGTCCATGAAATCAATACGGGCACTTATGTTTTTAAGGCAGGTCCTCTTTTGGATGCTTTAAAAAAGATAGATAATAAGAATGCCCAGGGGGAATATTACCTGACCGATGTATTTGAAATTATGATTAAAGCCGGAGAAAAGGTCATTCCGGTGGCAGCAGATGATGCTGATGAGACTATGGGCGTGAACTCCCGTATCCAGCTGGCAGCGGCTGACCGGGTACTTCGTCTGCGTAAGGCAGAAGAACTGATGGCGGAAGGTGTCAGCATCATTGATCCTGAACATACCTATATTGAACAGGATGTAAAAGTGGGAAGGGACACTGTGCTTCTTCCGGGGACCATGCTTCAGGGAAAAACCATGGTTGGTGAAAACTGCGAAATTGGTCCGGATACCCAGCTCGTCAATGTCACTGTGGGTGCAGGAAATCATCTGAATCGCGTATATGGCCATGACTGCACAATTGGGAATAACAATGAAATCGGGCCATTCGTTCATCTTCGCCCGGACACCGTTCTTCATGATCATATCAAAATCGGTAATTTTGTGGAGGTCAAGAATTCTACAGTCGATGATGGAACGAAGCTTCCCCATCTGATTTACTGTGGCGATTCTGATCTCGGCAAAAACGTAAATTTTGGCTGCGGAACGGTTACTGTTAATTTTGATGGAAAGAACAAGCACCGCTGCAGGGTGGATGACCATGCGTTCATTGGATGTAATACGAACCTGGTAGCACCGGTACACGTAGGGGAAAGGGCCTTTACTGCAGCCGGTTCCACAATTACCAAGGATGTTCCGGCAAAGGCCCTCTCTGTTGCACGTGCCAGACAGACCAATATTAAGGGTTGGGTCAAGGACGATACATATAAAGACTGATTCTGAAAATACATTTTTTCAAACGGGCCGATTTTTTACTGTTAATTTACCGGGAAACTGGTATATAATAAAAGCATGAGATGGTGGGTCAATTGGGATTGATGGGTATCCGCTATTCCAGGCAATCAAGTATAGACTTTCAGGCATTGAAAGGAAAGGGAGAGGCAGCAAAATGGACATGGAAGACACTTCTAAATTGAAGATTTTTACAGGCACCGCACATCCGGCACTGGCAAAGGAAATTTCTGACTACATCGGAGTGCCCCTGGGAAAGGCTATCTGTGGCCGTTTCAATAACGGCGAAATCCAGGTCATGATTAATGAAAGTGTCCGTGGTAAGGACTGCTTCATTATCCAGCCAACCGGTGCGCCGGTCAATGATAACCTCATGGAAATGCTCATCATGGTAGATGCACTGAAGAGAGCATCTGCCCGTCATATTACGGTGGTTGTTCCATATTACGGCTATGCACGGCAGGACAGAAAGACCAGAGGTCGTGAACCTATCAGTGCGAAACTGGTAGCGGATCTTATGTCTGCTGCCGGCGTAACAAGGGTAGTCACCATGGATCTCCATGCAGGCCAGATTCAGGGATTCTTTAATGTGCCGGTGGATCACCTCATGTCTGCTTCCCTTCTGGCTGACTATGTGAAATCCAAGAATCTGGATAACCTGACCATTGTTTCCCCAGACCTCGGCGGCGTTACCCGTGCCCGGGAACTGGCAGACCGTGTAGGTGCACCGATCGCTATCATTGAAAAACGGCGTCCTGAACCGGGGGTTGCCAAAGTTATGAACATCATCGGAAACGTAAAAGATCGTAACTGCTTCGTGGTCGATGATATCGTTGATACTGCGGGTTCTCTCTGCGAAGGTGCAAAAGCTCTTGCTGAATATGGCGCAAAGAATGTGTACGCTGCTGTATGCCATCCGGTCCTCACGGATCCGGCTACGGAAAGAATTAGAAATTCCAATATTAAAGAGTTGATTGTAACGAATTCCCTGCCTATTCCGAAAGAAAAGATCCAGGATAAGCTGACAGTTCTTTCTATCGCTCCTCTCCTCGGTGAAGCAATTCTCCGTATTTTCCATGATGCTTCTGTAAGCCAGCTGTTTGATAAATAATGAAGCTCATAGCAGGTCTTGGAAATCCGGGAACAGAATATGAACACAGCCGCCATAATATGGGATTTGATGTGATTGATGAGCTGGCCCGGCGCTGGCATGTGTCAAACTGGAAAGAAGACATGAAAGCGGACATCGGGCAGACCCTGTTTCATGGGGAGAAGGTCCTTCTGGTGAAGCCTTTAACCTATATGAACAACAGTGGTGAAGCTGTCGGGGCAATTGCCAGATACTATAAAATCGGACTTGACGATATCTTCATCATCTGCGATGATCTGGATTTACCGCCCGGAAAGACCAGAATCCGGAAAAAAGGTGCCTCCGGCGGACATAATGGTATTAAATCACTCATTGCCCATTTGGGAAGTGAGAGTTTCAATCGCTTCCGTATTGGCGTAGGCCATCCCAAAGATGGTCATACGGTGGTGGAACATGTGCTGACCCGTCCTTACGGGGAAGACATTGAGAAAATAGAAGAGGCAAAAATCCATACCGCCGATTCCATTGAAGACGCTTTGGAAAATGGTGTAGATCATGCCATGAATAAATTTAATCCGAAGAGAAAAGGATAAATTAGAGGGACAGCTTCTCTGGAGGCTGTCCCTTTTCTTCTCTGTTTATGTTTGAGGGAGTGAATCGGCATTCCCTGTTTCAGAGGTATCCATAGGCAGAAAAAATATTTATTATGTAAGGAGTCCATTATGAAAGGCACACTGATTGTACTGGAAGGGATTGATGGCAGCGGAAAGGAGACACAGGCATCTCTTTTGGAGGAAAAGTTAAAAACGCAGGGGAAAAAAGTCATGCATGTGTCCTTTCCGGATTACGAAAGCCCGTCGTCTTCTCTGGTCAAAATGTATCTCCATGGCGATTTCGGCAGCAGTCCCGAAGATGTAAATCCCTATGCCGCTTCCCTGTTTTATGCGGTAGATAGGTTTGCTTCTTATCGGACCAAGTGGAAATCTTTTTATGAAAACGGGGGTATTGTTATTGCGGACCGTTATACCACAAGTAATATGGTACACCAGATGACCAAGTATGAAGACAGGGACAAAAGAAGAGAATTTCTCCTTTGGCTGGAAAAAACGGAGTATGGGGAGCTGGAGCTGCCCCGTCCGGATCTGGTCATTCTTTTGGATATTCCATTGGAAATTTCGGAGCGGCTGGTTCGTGAGAGAGCCCAAAAAGGAGGATCCATGGATATTCATGAGCAGCATCTGGATTATCTTAGAAAATGCCATGAGGCTTATGGTGAGCTTCTGCATCTTTATGGGTGGACGCGTATTTCTTGTACAGAAAAGGGAAAACTCAGACCCATAGAAGATATTGGAAATGATATTGAAAAAGCAGTGAATGAGAAATTATAATCCATCCTTATTTTTATCAGCCTTTGTTTTCATTGCATTCTGCCATAAATCTGCTATAATATATTGAGCAAATTAAATCTCTTCAGGGCGGGGTGGAAGTCCCCACCGGTGGTAAAGCCCACGAACTGCAGGTATTTCCTGCGGTAGGTCTGGTGAAATTCCAGAGCCGACGGTATAGTCCGGATGAAAGAAGAGTGGTAAAGATTGATTTTATCCACCTCCCTGGAAGAAAGGAAGGTGGATTTTTTGCGTATCGATGAAGACAGGAAATACATGGCCCGGGCACTGGAACTGGCAGTCCGGGGAATGGGGCACGCCCGTCCAAATCCTATGGTGGGAGCTGTCATTGTCAAAGACGGACGAATCATTGGAGAGGGATGGCATGAAAAATTTGGTGGTCCCCATGCAGAGGTCAATGCCTTTGCCCATTGTACGGAAGATCCTAAAGGAGCAACGCTTTATGTGACGCTGGAACCCTGCTCCCACTACGGCAAGACACCGCCCTGTGCTGATCTGATCATAAAGAAAGATATAGATCGTGTAGTCACAGCTATGGTAGACCCAAATCCCCTTGTGTCCGGTAAGGGAATTCGCAAACTGCGGGATGCTGGCATTTTTGTGACCGTAGGGGTTATGGAAAAGGAAGCCCGGAAGCTGAATGAAGTGTTTCTGAAATATGTGACAGAACATAAGCCTTTCGTCCTTTATAAGGCAGCCATGTCCCTGGATGGTAAGACAGCCTGCTATACTGGAGATTCCCAATGGATCTCTTCGGAAGAATCCAGAGAGGAAGTCCATGTTCTCAGGGGATGCTATAAAGGCATCATGGTTGGCGCTGGCACCATTATTAAGGATAATCCACTCCTTACAGCCCGTACAGAGGGATTGGATGACCCGGTTCGTATTATTGTAGATGGAAATCTTTCCGTCCCGTTAAAAGCCAGAGTATTCCAGGAATCTGGGGAAACTATTGTACTCACAACGACAGCAGCGGATGAGAAAAAGAGGGAAGAACTTTCTGCCATGGGAGTGGATATCATCATGACCGATGGCGGAGAGAAGGGAAAGGTTGATCTCTCTTCTGCTATGACTGGTCTGGCGCTGAAAGGCATTGACGGCATTCTTCTGGAAGGCGGTGCTACATTGGCAGCATCGGCTTTTGAAGCTGGTATTGTAGATAAAGTCAGAATTTACCAGGCTCCCATGGTTATCGGCGGCATAGAAGCGCCGGGACTCATTGGGGGAAAAGGAGCTTCTTCCATAGAAAAGGCCGTCAGAATGAAAGATATTTCGACTGAAATGTCTGGACCGGACCTGGTTATAGAAGCTTATGTGGATAAAGGAAATATGGAAACTCCGGACAAACGGATTGATGAGCTCGAAGAGGAATTGAAAGATAAATCGGATCCTTCCGTACAGAATGAAGCAGAAAATAAAGAGGCATGATATGTTTACCGGTATTGTAGAGGAAATTGGCCATATCCGGCGGATTATAAAAAGAAATCGGGCGGAACGGCTTACCGTTTCCTGCAGCAGGGTGCTTGAGGGGACAAAAATCGGGGACAGCATCGCAGTCAATGGTGCATGCCTGACAGTGGTATCCATGACAGATGATTCCTTTGATGCTGATGTGACCCCGGAAACCATGCGGCGCACCGCATTTTCCCTTTTCCGTCCCGGCAGCCCTGTGAATCTGGAGCGGGCGCTCCGGCTCTGTGATCGGCTGGGAGGGCATATTATGATGGGCCATGTAGATGGAATAGGACATATCCTTTCCATGGAAAAAGAGGACAATGCTTTGAATATATCTATCTCCCTGGATAGAAAATGGATGCGCTATATCATAGAAAAAGGGTCCGTGGCAGTAGATGGAATCAGCCTTACCGTGGCCAAACGAGAAAATGGGGCATTCGGTATTGCCCTTATTCCCCACACAGGGGAAGAGACGGCGCTTTTGGAAAAACATCCCGGTGATCCGGTAAATATCGAATGCGATTACCTGGGAAAGTATGTGGAACAACTCATGAATAGAGGCCCGGCAGAAGACCTCAGCATGGAATTGCTGGAAACTTTGGGGCATGGAGGACAGTATGGAATATAAATTTGACAGTATTGAAGAAATTATTGATGAAATCCGCAAAGGGCATATTGTCATTATGCAGGATCCGGAATCCAGGGAAAATGAAGGGGATTATATCTGTGCCGCTGAATTTGCGACTCCGGAAAATGTCAATCGCATGGCTTCTGAGGCAAAGGGAGTCATCTGCATGCCAATGGCGGCAGAAATTGCGGATTCCCTGTATCTGGGGCCTATGATCCGCCACAATACGGATAATCACCAGACTGCATTTCTGGAATCCATCGATTATAAGGATTCCGGTACCGGTGTATCAGCAGCGGCACGATCCATGACAGCACTGGAAGCTGTTAAAGATGGGGCAAAGCCTGAAGATTTCAGACGCCCTGGTCACCTTTTTCCATTGAAAGCGAGAAAATGGGGGGTCCTGGAACGGCAGGGTCATACGGAAGCTACCGTAGATCTTTGTCGTCTGGCAGGCTTGAAACCGGCTGGTCTCTGCTGTGAAATCATGAATCCCGATGGAACCATGGCAAGAAAAAAAGATCTTTTCAAACTGGCCAGGGAAAAGGGCATGAAAATCGGGAGCATCCAGGAACTCATTGAATACCGAAAGAAAAATGAAAAAATTGTGGAACGGGTGGCACAGGCCCATCTTCCTACTAAATATGGCAATTTTGAAATTTACGGCTTTGTAAATCTTATGAACGGGGAACATCATGTGGCTTTGACCATGGGAAATGTATCAGATGGGAAACCGGTACTTTGCCGTATCCACTCTGAATGTCTGACGGGAGACTGCTTCGGCTCTCTCCGCTGCGACTGCGGCCAGCAACTGTCCAGTGCCATGCGGCAGATTGCGCGGGAAGGAAGGGGCGTCCTTGTATATCTGCGCCAGGAAGGTCGTGGCATTGGTCTGATCAACAAGATTAAGGCCTACGCCCTGCAGGATGAAGGATATGATACGGTGGAAGCCAATTTGAAATTGGGATTTGCACCGGATCTTCGGGAATACATGACCGGTGCCCAGATACTGAAGGACCTGGGAGCCACTACCATTCGGCTTCTTACAAATAATCCCCAAAAACTGGACGATGTCAAGGAATATGGGATTACCATTTCTGAGCGGGTACCGATAGAAATGGCACCAACCAGGGAAGATGAATTTTATCTGGAAACGAAACAGAAAAAAATGGGGCATATGTTGAAACTGGATAAGGAAATCGAAGAACCAAAGGATTAAGCGTTTGAGGATATATACGAACATTTGCGGGATAAACTGCCCAAATGGATTTTGATTCTATCTTATTCCCGCATATTTCTTACTTGTGATTACATTCTGATACATAGAACAAAGGAGCAAAAAATGAATATTATTTCCGGACTTTATAATGAAAACAAAATTCGCATTGGCATTGTAGCTTCCCGTTTTAATGAAGTCATTGTTTCAAAACTGATTGATGGCGCAGTGGATGGACTCTCCCGTCATGGTGTGGACATGGATACAGTAGATCTGGCCTGGGTGCCTGGTGCCTTTGAAATCCCGCTTGCGGCAAAGAAAATGGCAGAAAGCGGACGATATGATGCAGTTATCTGCCTTGGCGCCGTAATTCGAGGAGAAACTGACCATTATGAACACGTGGCCACAGAGGTCACAAAAGGAGTGGCCATGGCATCTCTCTCCAGTGGGGTCCCGGTACTGTACGGTGTTCTTACCACCGATACCATTGAGCAGGCCATCAATAGGGCAGGTCTCAAGTCCGGAAACAAAGGCTTTGAGTGTGCCATGGATGCCCTTGAAATGGCCAGTCTTTTTAAGAAACTGGATAAATAAGAATAAAAGGACTGTGGGAATAAATAGACTGTGGGAGGCAGACGATTCCCACAGTTTTTCATTGAACAATTTACATTAGTTAATCATGTAAAGCTGCTTGGACCGTTGCTATTTATCGGGCTGTTGGGCGACGCTGATAAATGCAGTCATTCGTGCGGTGGCTGCCAATTCCTGACTGTCAGGAAAGGCTTATAGCTTTTATCACGAATGACTGACGTTAATAGCAGGTGGTAAGCGTTGCAGATAAATCAGTTATCCTGTCAGATAACAACCGGAAGCTAAGAGTATTCTGCAAGTAACTCTATCTGCAAGCATGCCTGACTACCAGGCTCCAGCAGTTCGACAAACTGCAATTTGTCCTTTGATTTGCAACAGATTCATCTTCAGTTTTACTTTGAATTTTCACTTGAATTTATAAATAAAATCAAGTATAATAATTCATACATGGCCGGTTAGTCAAACGGTTAAGACGCTGCGTTCTCAGCGCAGAGAGTATGGGTTCGAATCCCATACCGGTCACCATGAGAAAAGGGAGCACAAGGGTGCTCCCTTTTATTGTAAAAAGAAAACCCCCGGTTGGACCGGGGGTTCAATAAAGCTTTAGC
>NZ_UQKJ01000055.1 GCF_900541605.1 uncultured Dialister sp.
CCGCACGAATGACTCTATCCGTAAGCATCGCCCTAACAGCTCGACAAACTGAAATTGGCTGAGCCCTTTATATCCACCAGGAGGATTACCACCATGACCATTTCTTCCTTTATGAACCATCTCATTGCTTTCCATGGAGAAAACACCTTCAATCCGTGGAACGACACCGATCTTGACTATGACGTAGAAGGGGCGGCTGCTATCAGGCGGAAGAACCTTTCCGACTACCTGTCCCTCCGTCTGGGAAAGGCAAAAATCCTTCTCGTAGCAGAAGCCTGCGGCTATCAGGGAGGGCAGTTCTCCGGCATCGCCATGACCTGCGAGCGCATGCTGCTGGACTGCCATCCGGTGGTCACTTCGGATATGATTTTCCGTCGTCCTGGAGAACGGACCAGCCGCCCTGACAGCCCTTTCATCACGAAACCCACCCAGCGGGAAAAGGGATTCAACGAACCCACGGACTCGGTGGTGTGGAAAGCGTGCCTGGATGCCGGCCTTTCTCCGGAGGAATTTCTTCTCTGGAATATTTTCCCCTTCCATCCCTATAAAAAAGGAAACCTCCTCACGAACCGTACTCCCACGGACGAGGAACTCTCCATCGGCCTGTCTTACACGAAGGAGCTCCTTACCCTCACCGGTTCCCTCCCCCTCTTCGCCATCGGCAAGAAGAGCGAAACTACCCTTACGAAAGCGGGCTTTTCTGTCACCTGTCTCCGACACCCTGCCAATGGCGGTGCCAATATCTTCCGGGCACAACTGAAGGATGCGCTTTCCTGAATATAAAAATAGCGACATCAATGAAACAGTTTCGTTGATGCCGCTATTTTTATATTTTTATACATGTCCATGCAGCACATACCGCTTGGTAAAATAATTCCATACCATGACTACCGCAGAAGCCACTACCTTGGCAAACATATACCAGATACCTATGATATCAATGAAGAACCACATGACCACCTGATTGATGCCAAGACCAATAATCGATGTCAATGCAAAGAGAGCCATCTGTTTCTTACTCTGCTGTTCTGCATGAAATACTACATAGACACAGAGAATATAGTTGACCACCAGTGATACTGTAAAAGCAATAGGCGCCGATACCAGAGGATTCAAGCCACCATACTCGGTCAATGCAAAAAGAAGGCCATACTCTAAGAGGAAACAACCACCTCCTACTAAAAGAAAGCGGAAAACTTCCCAAAATCGCTCAGTAGAGGGAAAAAATTTACGAATTAAAGAATCAAACATAGTTCACCTGTCTGGAATAATAAAAAGGAATAAAGTGAATCATGAAATTCCAAGGGTAAATAATTATTAATGACGAATCAAATTCAACAGGCATTATGAGAGGAATAAAAATTGATTTCCCGCAAATTATTTGAATCAGATGTGCCAGATTCATCATCTTTAAAACTATCCACATCCAGCCAATTACTTACTGCCCTTTTCTCAGCATCATCCGTATGATATTCATCTGTATTTCAAAATTTTTTCTACTGTTTTTGACTTCTATATCCAGCATAAGTCCAGTACCAAGAAAGACAACAGCTGCCATCATAAAGAATCCCGACGTCACCAGTGTCGGTAATTTAGGAACCAGACCGGTGACCATGTATTCATGAAATACAGGGAGGAAAAGGGCCAGCGAGATAAAAGCCATCGCCAGAGCTGCCATGGTAAAAAAACGGAGAGGCCGATAGTCTTTATAGAGCATAAATATGGTTCGAAGCACTCTGGCGCCATCCCGAAAAGTATGAAGTTTACTCACACTGCCAGCCGGCCGATCACGATAGGAAACGGGCACATTTGCTAAAAGAAGATTCTTATCCAGCGCATGAATCGTCATTTCTGTCTCGATTTCAAAACCTTTGGACAGGATAGGAAAAGTTTTGACAAACATAGGAGAAAAAGCACGGTAACCGGTCATGACATCTTTGATTTCATGGCTGTTTTCACCCCAAAACATGTTAATAAACCGCCGGACCAGCATATTTCCTGAATTATGGAATGGCCTTTTATTCTCCTCGAAATAGGTAGACGACAGGCGGTCCCCAATGACCATATCCGCCTTTCCTTCCAGAATAAGATTGACCATGGCCCTCGCATTTTCTGCCGGATAGGTATCATCTCCATCTACCATGACGTAGCAGTCTGCATCAATATCCCGGAACATGGAACGGATCACATTACCTTTTCCCTGCCGGTATTCATGACGCACTACCGCTCCTTCCCGTTCTGCAATTTCAGCAGTTCTGTCGGTAGAATTATTGTCATATACATAAATCACCGCTTCCGGAAGAACTTTCCTGAAATCCCTGATAACCTTTCCTATTGTAATGGCTTCATTCCAGCAAGGAATGAGTACTGCAATTTTATCCAAACTATCCATCTCCAACTAATTACGATACCATTCTATTGTACCCCATCTTTAAAGGGATTTCATAAATTTTATATAAAAACACCAATACCAGGACTTATGGTATTGGTGTTAAATGAAAAAATTATTTCTCTCTAACTTTTTATCTAAGCAGCGCGCTTTCTGCCGCTCCTCCCAAAGCTTCTTCTACTGATGGATGGGGACGAATCACTTTCAGGAACTCTTTCAATGTCAGATGGTTTACAATTGCCAGCGAAATCTCACTGATCAGATTATACGCATCAGCACAAATAAGCTGGGCTCCACGGATATAGCCAGACTCGTCAGACAAGATTTTTATATAGCCTCCCTCATCGGCAATAAGACTTTTAGCATTGCTTCCCATGACAACACGACCTGTTTTGATGGGAATGTCTCTTTGTTTCGCCGCCTCCTCCGTAAGTCCTATAGAGGCAATTTCCGGCAGCGTATAAACACACTGCGGCACCAGATCCAACTCTATGGAGCAGGGTTTACCTGCGATGGCAGCAGCTGCCGCTTTCCCCTGAGCTTCAGCAGAATGGGCAAGCTGTACCGTCCCATAAACGATATCACCAATGGCATATACTCCCTTAACCGAAGTCTCCATGTGACTGTCCACCTTGAAACAGCCCCGCTCCATGTCCACTTCCATGGGGAGCAGGTCCTTCGTTTCCGGATGACGGCCGGTGGCAATGAGCACCGCATCGGCAGGAAGAAACTCCTCTTTCCCTCCTTTTTCAAAAGAAATGGAAAGTCCCTCTTCCGTTTTTTCAATTTTCTTCACACCGGCCCCGGTGAACACATGGATGCCTTTTTTCCGGAAAAGGGCCGCCAGGTGGCGGGCAAGGTCTGTATCAAAGGGTGGCAGGAGTCGGGGCATCATTTCCACGATAGATACATCCGTCCCAAAAGCCCGGTAGGCTTCTGCAAATTCCACGCCAATAACACCGCCACCGATGATGACCAGTTTCTTTGATTCCGGCAGTTCCGAGAGAAGGCTGTCACTGGTATAGACACCGGGCAGGCTGCTTCCCGGAATGGGAGGAATGGACGGAGCCCCGCCGACAGCCAATACGATATGAGAAGTTGTGAGTTCTACCGGGTTCTCCCCTTCCACGGATACTGCAGTTGGAGAAACTACACGCCCCTTTCCCTGGTAAATATCCACTTTATTCTGTTTCAGCAGCCGCCCTACCCCTTTTCTTAAAGTAGAAACGACATCGCTGCACCGTTTACGAAGGCCCGCAAAGTCAGGCGTACCTCCGGCATTCCTGATACCAAATAGGGCAGCCTTGTCTATGTTTTCCAGAAGTCCTGCTGCATAGAGCAGGGTCTTTGTCGGGATACAGCCCCTGTTGAGACAGGTACCACCAAGTTCTGCCTTCTCCACCAGCGCTGTCTTCAATCCATACCGGGTACAATGAATGGCACAGACATATCCTCCTGGACCGCCGCCGATTACAACTACATCATATTTCATGAGTATCCTCCTTTGGGATAGATATAAGGACGTTGGTACTACACAGCGATATTTCAGTTTGTCGAGCTGTTGGGCAGCGCTGATGGATAGAGTCATTCGTGTGGGGCTTCTAGCTGTTAGCTCCTAGCTGCTAGAAGCCCCGCACGAATGACTGGCGGAAACAACAGATGGAAAGCGCCGCAGGCGAATCAGTTTTCCTAGAAGCTAGTAGCCAGAAGCTAGAAGCTCCATGCGAATGACTCTACCCGTAAGTATGCAAATCTGCCGCGAAGCAGCTGGCAAACTCAAGGCCCAAGGCTCACTGCTCAAGGCTATGACTCCAACCGTCAGTATGCTAAACTGCAAGTTTCAACATCCCTGCAAACCGCAATTGGATGCATCATCCCGTCCTTACGCCTTTTCTCTTACCAGTTCTGTCACATCAGAAAGGACCGCTCTTTCCTCCGCCGTTTCGACGGGCAGGGACGAGAGAGCTTCCGCCAGGGCTGAGCCTTCATACCGGGATCCCTTCAGCACGCCGGGGAGGGAGGCGATAAGATCTGCCTCCAGGCCATCAGAGTCCACCGATGCCTTTTCTATTTTTCCCCGATTTACCCCAAAATAGAGACGGATAAATCCCCAGTCATACCGTCCTTCGATGGACGTACTGAATTCCCTGGCCTGACCCAGGCGCCAGTCCCAGGAAGAAAAGAAGCGGATCCTTTCTTCCAGTGCCTCTTCCGGGATATCGGAAGAACGAATTTCGTGAACTGGAAGGCCATAGACCTTCCCGAAGCTTTCCTTCAGCGCTTCCGTCAGGCTTTCTACGGTAATGGCTCCATTCAGGTCCGAAAGGTTCACCACCTTGGAAGGCACCGATTTGACCCCTTTGTAGTTCATCTTCGAACCGTCCACATTGAGGTATTTCATCATATCCTTCATGTCCTCGGAAATGAGAAGTGTACCATGGTGATAGCAGTAATCTCCGGTTCGATAAAAAGCATTGCCCGAGAATTTACGCCCATCGATTTTGATATCGTTCCGTCCGCTTTTTTCCGCATGAATACCAAAAGGGGACAGGCCATCCATGATGACGGAAAGCTGCCGATCCACATCGTAATCTTTTCTCCTGGCAAGGAAAGAAAAATTCATATTTCCAATATCATGGTACACAGCACCGCCGCCGGAAAGCCGGCGGGCCAGAAGGCCCCCGTCCTCTTCCAGCCGCTTCACATCGCATTCCCGCCAGCCGTTCTGGTTCCGGCCAATGACTACGGTATTCCTGTCCTGCCAGAGGAAGAAGACGATTTCCCCTTCCTCCACATGATGCATGAGGTATTCCTCCACTGCGAAATTTCGGAAGGGGTTTTGGGTCTCTTTCCAGTTACATAGAAATGTAATTTTTCGAATCATATCAGCCCCCGAAATCATACCGAATATGAGGATGCCGAGCCGCTTTGACTTCATCCGGCCTGCCTATGGGTGTCTGGTGGGGAGCCGTGTGGAGAGATTCCGGATCGACCCGTCCCTTTTCAAAGACTCGAATAAATGCTTCAGCAGCCCAGTCCAAAGTTTCCTTATTTTCCGTCTCCGTTGGTTCCGCCATCAGTGCTTCATGGACAATCAGGGGGAAATACATGGTGGGCGGATGCATGCCTTCATCCAGAAGGCCCTTCGCCACATCCAGGGCGGAAACACCGGTTTCCTTCTTATATTTTTCCAGGGTCATTACGAATTCATGCATGCAGCCGCCGGGATAGGCCATGTCCATCTGGGACGCCAGCTTCTTCATAAGGTAATTGGCATTCAGTACCGCATGGGCCGATGTTGCCGCAAGGCCATCAGAGCCAAGCATGAGAATATAGGTAAAAGCCCTGAGGATAACAAGGAAGTTACCATAGAACATTTTCACCCGGCCAAAGGATTTCTCCGGCCTTTTGAAGTGATAGTCCTCTCCCTCTTTCACCACGATGGGATGGGGCAGAAAATCTGCCAGAAACGCTTTGCACCCCACAGGTCCGCTTCCGGGGCCGCCACCGCCATGGGGCGTGGAAAATGTTTTATGCAGGTTCACATGGACACAGTCAAACCCCATATCTCCGGGGCAGGCTCTTCCTACCACCGCATTCAGGTTTGCCCCATCATAGTAGCAAAGGCCCCCTGCTTCATGGACGATACGGGTAATTTCCAGGATATTCGGGTCAAAAATGCCCAGAGTATTCGGATTGGTCAGCATGAGGCCTGCCGTATCGTCCCCCACGGCGGCTTTGAGCCCAACGAGGTCGACACCGCCCTTTTCATTGGATGGTACATGGACCACTTCATCCCCCGCCATGGACGCAGATGCGGGGTTCGTTCCATGGGCAGAGTCGGGAACAATAATTTTCGTCCGCTTTGTATCTCCCCTGGATTCATGGTAAGCGCGGATCAGGCGCAACCCCGTGTATTCTCCATGGGCTCCAGCCGCCGGCTGGAGAGTCATTTCATCCATTCCCGTAATGACGGCAAGAAGGTTCTGCAGCCGATACATCACTTCCAGGGCTCCCTGCACACTTTCCTCCGGGGCCAGGGGATGGATATCGGTAAAGGACTCCAAGGAGGCCGCTTCCTCATTGACCGCCGGATTGTATTTCATGGTGCAGGAACCTAAGGGATAAAACCCATGGTTCACGCCAAATGTCTGTTTTTCCAACTGTCCGTAGTGCCGGTCCAGCTCCACCTCATCCAGCTCCGGCAGATGGGGTGCTTTCTGCCGCAGAGGGATATCCATGTCCCTCACAGCCACATCACAGGGTGGAAACAGGTCCATATGGTGGCCTTTCCGGGACCGCTCAAATAGAAGTTCCATGACCCATCCCTCCTTTCAGGATTGCAACCATTTCATCCATATCTTCTTTACTGTTCATTTCCGTAGCGCACCAGAGAATACCGCCATCCACAGGAAGGCCTCCCAGTATGCCATTTTCTTCCAGTATCTCCTCCACTTTCTGTGGCGGAACAGGTGAAGCCGTTACAAACTCATCAAAGAAGGGGCCTTTGTATCTCAGGGTAAAGCCGATCTTTTCCAGTTCTCCTGCCAGGTAATGGGCTTTGGCATAGCACTGGGATGCGGCCTCTTTCATACCATCGGGCCCCAGGGCAACCATATAGGCGCCGCAGGCCATGGTGCAGAGGGCCTCATTGGAACAGATATTGGAAGATGCCTTTTCCCGGCGGATATGCTGCTCCCGGGCCTGCAGTGTCAGTACGTAGCAGCGGTTTCCCCGGCTGTCCGTAGTTTCCCCTACAATCCGTCCCGGCAGCTTTCTCATAAGCTTTTCCCGGCACGTCATAAATCCCATGTAAGGGCCTCCAAAAGACAGGGGCAGTCCCAGCTCCTGCCCATCCCCCACGGCAATATCTGCCCCATATTCCCCCGGCGTTTTCAGAATTCCCAGAGACAGGGGAGAGACGGACATGACCGCCTTCGCTTTGACTTCATGGGCCAAAGACACCAGGGCGTCTCCCTCTTCTATGAGGCCAAAGAAATTAGGACTCTGGAAGACTACGGCCGCTGTCCCGTCATCCGCCATTTCCGCCAGTTTTTCCTGGTCCGTCTGTCCTTCCTTAGCAGGAATCACATGGAAATCTACCCGGCGGCTGTCGCAGTAGGTCTTCATGACTTCCAGCATCTGGGGATGCATGGTTCCTGAAGCAAGGACACTGTTCTTTTTCCTGTCAAGGCACATAAATATGGCCTCCGCCGCAGCTGTGGAGCCATCGTATACAGAAGCATCGGATACATCCATACCGGTCAGTTCGGAAATCATGGTCTGGTGCTCGAAAATGGACTGAAGGATTCCCTGGCTGATTTCTGCCTGGTAAGGGGTGTAGGTGGTACGGAAGGCTTCCTTGGAAATCACCTGTTTGACAATGGCCGGAATATAGTGGCTATAAGCACCGGCACCGCGAAAAATCGATGTGAACCGACGGTTTTTCGCTCCCAGCTTCCGGATTTCCCGGATCACTTCCATTTCGCTTTTCCCTGCCGGCAGGGGCAGCCGGCTCCGGTATACATCCCGGGGCACGTCCCGATACAGGTCATCCACAGAAGAAAGGCCCAGGAAATCCAGCATTTCCTTCGTCTCTTCCTCAGAGGCGGGTACATAATTTCCCATAGTTATTCCTCCCCCTGGGTCTTGCAGAATTCCTCATACTCCTTTGCGTCCATCAGGTCTTCTTTGTCAGTCACATTCTTCACTTTCACGAACCAGGCTCCATAGGGATCTCCATTCACCTTTTCCGGTGCATCCAGCAGTTCCTCATTCACCTCTTCCACTTCTCCCGTCACCGGGCTGTACACATCGGATACCGCCTTCACCGATTCGATATCTGCGAAGGTGTCTCCTTTGGAAACGGGATCTCCCACCTCCGGAAGATTGACAAATACAATATCCCCCAGCTGGTCCTGTGCAAAATCCGTAAGTCCGATATAGATAAAATCACCGTCTTCTTTGATCCATTCATGGGTTTTGGCATATTTGACATCCTGTGGAAAGTTCATAATGATTCCTCCTTGTTGATTACGATGGGTATTATGAAAATATGATGAAATCGAGGAGGCCAACCTGCGGTCTGGCCTTTGACCAAGTGGTGGCGTCCAGCTTTTAGCTACTAGCAGGCCCCGTCTATCTCGACCTCAATCTCGGTTTCGATCCCGGTTTTACTTTCTCTTATAAAAAGGCAATGGTACCACTTCGCAGGCCACTTTTCTCCCTCTTACATCAGCCAGCACTGTATCACCGATTGTTACCGTTTCCCGGGGAACCAGGGCCATGGCATAGGCCCCTTTCAGGTATGGGCAGTAGGTGCCCGATGTGGTGCGCCCGATTTTATGGTCTCCCAGGTACAGGTCTTCCTCCTCCCTCACGATGCCGCGGCCGGTAACCTTCAGGCCTATCCGTTCCCGTTTCGGCGGCTCTGCCAAAAGTGCTGAAAGACCGATGAATTCTTTCTTACCAAGCTTCACAGCGAAGTCCAGTCCCGTTTCCAGGGGACTCACGGTCTCATCCATTTCATGACCGTAAAGAGGCATGGCTGCCTCGAGGCGAAGGGTATCCCTGGCACCGAGGCCGCAGGGAAGGAGATCCTCTCCTCCCTTTTCCAGAAGTAGATTCCAAATCTTCCCGACTTCATTGGCGCTGCAGAAAATCTCATAGCCGAATTCCCCGGTATACCCTGTGCGGGAGACCAGACAATCCACGCCGCCGATGACCACGTGCTCCTTTTCGCTGTAGTATACAGCTGGCAGTTCTCCTGATTCCACCAGGGCCGGCAGGAAATCCTTCGTCATGGGGCCCTGCAGGGAAATGAGTCCGGTGTCTTCGGATATATCGGTAAACCTGGTATCCGGAAGAAGATTCTTTGCCATATGGTCCGCATCTTTGTCATGGGTAGCCGCATTGACCACCACCATGTACCGGTCTTCCCCCAGATGGTAAACAATAAGATCATCAATGACCCCGCCCTTTTCGTTCAGCATGGTGCCGTAACGTACCTTTCCGACAGGAAGATTCGTATAGTCATTGCTCAAAAGATGGTTCAGCGAAGGCAGGGCTCCCTTCCCTTCAAAAAGTACTTCTCCCATATGAGATACATCAAACATGCCCATCTTCGTGCGGACTGCCATATGCTCCGCAAGGATTCCTTTCCCATACTGTACCGGCATGGTATAGCCTCCAAAGGAAACCATTTTTCCTTTCAAAGCCACATGCCTATCATAAAGCGGTGTCTTCTTATCCAAAATCCATCGTCCCCTTCCTTTTCCGGGTGCGCCTTTTTCCCAACAAAAAAAGGCGCACTGTAAAAAATCAGTGCGCCTCTGTCCTTTGACCTGAAAGATAAGCATTGCTGCCTGCTTCTTCGGTGCCCATAGGCTCTCCAGAGGATAGTCCAAATACCGGTCCGTTTACCTGAGAGTTTCTGCCCCTTCGGTGCCTTCCTTTCCCGGCTCTCCCGGTATCTTCATCCCTTGCATAGAATGAAAGATTCACCATTGAATCCTGTGGAATTATGCCTTTACTTTACCATAGGTTTACAGAAGAGAGATAATAAAATTTTTTAATAACCTTTCATAACGAAATACATTATGCCATTGCATGTCCGCAGTCCCTATCGGAAGCTTCAGTCAAATTGCAGTTTGACGAGCTGTTAGAGCGAAGCTTACGGATAGATTCATTCGTGCGGGGTTCCTAGCTTCTAGCTGCCAGGAAGACTCGACAGCCTACGGCACGAATGACTGGCGGAAATATCTAGTGGAAAGCGCCGCAGGCGAATCAGTTTTCCTGGCAGCTAACAGCCCCGTGCGAGTGACTCTACCCTCAACACCGAATACCAACAGCTCGACAAACTGAAATTGGCACAACCACTGTTCTCGTGGTTACATCAACGGCACAGCCCGATTGCTGTAGTAGTGGTCCGTAATATCTACGAAATAACCGGTCAGGAGATGATTAAATTCTTTTTCATTCATTCCTTCTCCGGTAACAGCGAAAGCATAGCCGCCGGTGGTCCAGTGAGCAGCGAAGGAATGGCTGCCGGTCTTTGCTACGTAGACCTGGGCATTTCCAATCCGTTTCTCTTCCCACTTTCCAGTATACACACCGCTGATATCCTTAGCTGCTTCGCCCTGTTTCATCTTTTCACTGCGAACCATAAGCTTAGCGCCTTTATCATTGCTGTAACGGATATCTGCGGTTTCACGGCTGATAGCAATGTAGTCATCCACTTTATAGCCAAAAGATTCCGTCAGGAACAGGGGATCAAAACCTACTACCTGTCCCAGTCTTTCATAGCTGTTGTATTCTACCAGCGGATTCGGAATGCCAATCCTGCCGGGCATTTGAGCTTCGCTGACCATTCCTGGAGCCAGCATGGCAGCGCCCATAATAGAAGCAATCAATAATTTTCCCCATTTTTTCATTTTTATATCCTTCTTTCTAAACACAGAAAGCACTGAGTACCCAGTGCTTTCTTAATGTGAATCAATTATATCATAGAATAGAATAGAATAGAATAGAATAGAATAGAATAGACTGCAGGTCAATTTTACATTAATACGTCCAATTTCGTATGCCTGATTATGTTTCTGCATCTAATAGTCCATTCATGTCCATTTCAGTATAAGGAGCGGTACCGGATCGCTGAATAAATTCATAACCTTTCCCAATGGCTGAATGGATTGTTTCTTTCTGAGCGATGCTGATGCCTACATAAATCAATCCGGCACATCGTAAAAGGTTTAAATCGGGCTCTGGATAAATTACTGCTGCACAAATACATTATTCACAATTTCAAAATACCCTTCATATCTTCTTTGCCGAGCTATTCTCCTGCAGCAAAAAACGGCAGTCCTCAAACCTGCCGTTTTACTACTTACATCTTTATTTATTTTCCGGAAAAGGAGGCCATCCCAGTTCTTTACCTCCAATAATATGGGCATGGAAATGGAAGACCGACTGGCCCGCTTTTTCTCCAGTATTGATAACCAGACGGAAACCACATTCCTTTAAACCGGCTTCCAGCGCGATTTTCTTAACAACCATAAAGAAATCAGAAAAATCCTTATTCGTTTCTTCATCTAAAGCAAGGATATTATCTACATGTTTCTTTGGAATTACAAGAATATGGACCGGCGCACAGGGTTCAATATCCTTAAAAGCATACCAGTGTTCATCTTCATACACTTTAGTGCTTGGAATCTCACCAGCAGCGATTTTGCAGAAAATACAATCAGCCATAATTACTCCTCCTCTGCTACGGTTCCTGTCATGCCATCTTCTGTAATTTTATCGATACAGACAGGATACATGTGTCCTCTTTCTATATTTGAATTTCTGATAGACACCCGGATATATTCATCCGTGAGCCCCTCAAAAAATCCATTCTTTTGTTCCTCTGCCAATACCCGGACTACTTTCCCTAAAAACTGTTTCCTATAATCCAATGCAATTCCTTTTTCCAATGCCTGTACCCGGTGAACCCGTTCTTTCTTGATTTCATTAGATATCTGATTCGGATAGGAAGCTGCCGGAGTCCCTGTGCGTCTGGAATAAGGGAATACATGGATACCAGAGAACCGGATTTCCTTTAGCGTTTCCAAAGTTTCCTCGAAGTTTTCTTCTGTTTCTCCGGGGAACCCGACAATGAGGTCTGTGGTGATTGCAATGCCTGGCACCTTTTCCCGAAGTTCAGAGATTAACTTTTTGAATTGAGGAAGCCTGTAATGACGGTTCATACCCTTCAGTACAGCATCAGAGCCTGACTGGATTGGCAGATGGAGATGACGACATACCTTTGGCTCATGCTGCATGATGGAAATCAGATCTTCTGACAATTCCACAGACTCAACAGAGCCAAGTCGGATACGCAGGAGCTCCGGAATCTTTACAAGTTCCGCTACCAGCGTAGCCAGAGATGTACCATCATGAAGATCCTTCCCGTAATTACCAAGATGAATACCGGTAAGTACGACTTCCCTGTATCCTTCAGACACAAGGCGTGTGATTTCATGAACCGCATCTGCCTGGAGCCGGGATTTCAGTTTGCCACGGGCATAGGGAATAATGCAAAAGGTACAGTAATTATCACAACCCTCCTGAACTTTCACAAAAGCCCGGGTCCTTACTTCACCTGCCATATCCACTTCCATATTCTCGAAGTGATCCACCTTCATAATATCCACTGTCTCGTTCAGTGGCCTATTATCCGTCCGGTGCATGGCCTGTTCTACATAGTCAACAATACGGGTCCGATTCTGCAGACCCACAATCACATCTACGTCTCCCATCTTTTCAAAGATCTCTGGTGCCAGCTGGGCATAGCAGCCAGCCACCGCAATAATCGCCTTTGGATGAGCCCGGCGGATACGGCGCACCATCTGTCGGGATTTCCTATCGCCAATGCTGGTGACAGAGCAGGTATTGACGACATATACATCAGCATCGTCATTTTCCCCTGCCTGAGCATACCCATTCCGTACAAAGAGAGTACGCATGGCATCACTATCATACTGGTTAACCTTACAACCAAGAGTAATGAAGGATACCTTTTTCTGAGTGTTAGTTTCTATAGTTTCCATGTGATACATTATATCATAGATTTTCGTGCATGGGGATAAAATAACACGGCAGACTAAATATAGCCGTATAAATGTTCATCACTCTATCGCCACCTGGCGGCATATAAATCCTTCTGTATTGGTATAAACAGTAATGATACATTTTTAAATGGAGTTTCTATACCTGCCAATTTACGAGTTCCATTTTCCTTGAATCTACACCAAATGAAAGATAATATTGATTATGATAGAATACCGTCTGTATGAATACATTAGAACAGAAAATACCTATAACTATGCAAAAATACAGATATTCCGCAGTACTCCAGTAAAAAACTTATCTCTGCATCATTTACCTTATCCGTCCATTTTATGCCTTAAACCTTCCAATTTTCCCATAAAGAGAAACCCACCAGCTTAGCTGGTGGTTCTTCTTTTGCGGCCCAAAGGGCCT
>NZ_UQKJ01000056.1 GCF_900541605.1 uncultured Dialister sp.
CTTTATTCATTTTCTTCAAGTTATTCACAAAAATCCCGCCCAAAACTGCTGAAAAAGGCTGTGAATAATTAGCGCTTGTAAAAAGCCCATTTAATCAGCGTTTCCCTAACAGCTAGAAGCTAACAGCTAGCAGCCCCACGCCAGTGACTCTAACCATCAGCATGCGAATCAGCTGCCGGCCACCAGCCACATCCACTTCTGCTATAATAGGAGCAGAGTCTGTTCGATAGAAATGAGGGAATGCTATGACCGATATAGAAAATGCGGAAACATTATTTCAGGAATATAAAGTAAAAGAGGCCTATCCTCTTTTTGAGAAACTGGCAGGGGAAGGAAATGGCCGGGCCATGTACTTCATGGCTCTCTTCCATCAGTACTACATGGGTTGCGCTCCCTGGAACCCGAAGAAAGCCATGGAATGGGCATTGAAGGGAGCCCGCCTGGGTGATGGCCTTTCCGGCCTGTTCTGCCTGCTTCATTTCAATGAACTTTCCCATGAGGAGTACCATGAAATTACGGACAGCCGGGAAAAGTGGATTTCCCTGGCCCAAAAGGACAGCTCCATTTATGCCCTGGAAGCCCTGGGATGCTATGAAATGGTGAATGCCCAGAGCGAAGAAGAAGTGGACCGGGCTTTCCACCTGCTGGAAGAGGCGGCGCTGAAGAACTACTGGAAAGCCTGGAACGATCTGGGCCAGTTCCATGACAGCCATGTAAAGGACAATCCGCCGCTGGTGCGGAAAAAAGCGGATAACCGGAAGGCCATCGACTGCTATCGGAAGGCCCTGGAGGCGGGATACCCCGATGCCATGAACCGGCTGGCCTATTTCTACTATACCGGCGTCGGTGTGCCTCAGGATAAAAAGCAGGCCTATGCCCTGTTTCGGAAGGCCTTTGCCAAAGGCCACCTGCGGGCTGGTACGGCGCTGGGACTCCTATACCTCTTTGATGAAAATGACCTGGATAAGAAAGAGGGGTTCCGGATCACGAAGAAGGCGGCCGATGCGGGAGATCCCCTGGCCATGGGAAATATAGGAAACTGCTATTACTATGGCAATGGTACGAAGAAGGATCGGCGCCTGGCGAAACAGTATTACCGCCGGGCATCGGATCTGGGCATGGATTCTTCCACCACCCAGCTCGGTGCCATTTACCACGAGGAAGGGGACGACAAGAAGGCCTTTGTCCTCTTCCGGAAAGCGGCGGACCGGAATTTCCCGGAAGCCATGGGATGGCTGGCTGCCTGCTACCAGTATGGCTACGGTACGGAGAAGAGCACCCAGGCCGCCATTGAATGGCTGGAAAAGGCAGCGGCCTTTGGCAGTGAAGATGCAAAGACAGCGCTCCGGTTCCTGCAGGAAGAACTGAAGGAAGCAGAGAAAAAATAAAGGAACCCCAGGTTCCCTTTGGAATTACATTTTATAGAAAGAAGAATAGATAGAATTTTATGAGAGTACTGTATTCCGCAGCGCTGGCTGCTTTTTGTGTCCTGCTGTCTTTCCCTGCCACCGGGGAGGCGGAGACGCCGGCTCCTGCTGTATCGACCTATGAAAACAGTGCCCTGGCTGCCGGGAAGGCCGATGATCCCTCTGCACCAGCGGCAGTCCAGGAAGAAAGTAAGGAAAAACTGGTCCTTCTGACCTGGCAGGATGATCCGGAGTCCGTGCGGTATGAGGTGGAAATTTTCCGGGGCCTCCCGGCGGACCTGGACCGGAACCAGCCCCTGGAAGATCATCTTTACGATAACCAGCGGATTTATTCCAATAAGGTGCTGGTAGACCTTTCTCAGTTCCCCGAGGGGACGGAGCCCCTGTACTGGCGGGTCCGGCCTATCGATGCGAACTGGGAAGGCATGGGTCCCTTTTCTTCTCCCATGGAAGTGAGAAGTACCATGAAACCAGTTTCCCGGAATGCACCGTACCCCAATGTGTATCGGCCGGGCAATGGGTCCACCCTTCTCTATCCCGTCTATTCCTATGCAGGAAATCCGGGAGCTTCGAAGTATGAAGT
Organism: uncultured Dialister sp.; assembly: GCF_900541605.1. Classification (GTDB taxonomy): domain Bacteria; phylum Bacillota; class Negativicutes; order Veillonellales; family Dialisteraceae; genus Dialister. The sequence continues at coordinate 2,011 of NZ_UQKJ01000056.1, forward strand.
GGAAGTGACCAGCGCCTACCCGGAAAATACGGAAGGCACGGCACCGTCGAAATACCGGGTATTCTCCAAGATAACAAGCCTGTCCAATGTGTACGATGATAATCCCCGTATCGGCACCTTCTACTGGCGGGTCCGGGGACTCGACGAAAACGGGAACGCCGTAGGTATCTGGAGTATGCCGGAAAAGGTTCGGACAAATCCGGAGGAACATTTCGATGTAGGCATTTACGGGGACAGCATCACCCAGGGCGGGGGCCACCTGTACCACAGCCCTGCCGATATGGCCTACAGCTACGTGACATACCTTGATTTTCCGGCAGTCAATATGGGGCGGAGCGGGGACACCACGGAAATGATGGAAGACCGCTTCGACCACGATGTGCTGCCGTTCCATGTGAAGTACCTTCTCATTATGGGAGGCATTAACGACCTCCGCATGGGAGCGGATCCGAACAAGGTCATCGGCCACCTGGAGGCTATCCGGAAGAAATGTATAGAGCACCATATCACCCCCATCCTCCTTACCATTGTTCCCATTAATCCTGAAAATATCCAGAAATACTACGGCGATGTCACCTACAGCGGCTGGCAGGAATCGGTAAAAATCGTGAATGACTATATCCGGACTCAGCCCCACATCGATACGGCGGCTCCCTTCGCCGACTATCCCGTCATGCCCAGTGAGCTTGCCATGGATGGTATCCACGGAGACTGGAACGCCAAGCAGATGATTGCCGGAGAAATCAACCGGCACATCGGAGAATTTATAAAGAAGTGATGCTGACGAGAAGAATTTGAGAGTTGAGGTCCCGCGGCTGGGCTGCAAGGTTTCATGATGATGGGCAGAGCCACTCGAGCGGGGGCTTCTAGCTTCTAGCAGCCAGGAAAGCTCAGAAGCCTACGGCATGTATGATGGTTGAAAATATCAGATGGAAAGCGCCGCAGGCTGACCAGTTTTCCTGGAAGCTAGCAGCTAACAGCTGGAAGCCCCCGCTCGAGTGACGCTACCCATCAGCATACAGTTCCGCCGCGAAGCGGCTATTCAGCTCAAGGCTCACACAGGTTGGTACGCCGCTCGGCTGCCAGTATTTCTGATTTCCCAAATGTTTCACGTGAAACAATGGAGGCTTTATGAACTATAAAATGCTGTTTCTGGCAGCCCTCTCCGTATGGGGGCTGTCTTTTCCGTCCATGGCGGAGGACCTTCTCCACCTTTCCTGGCCGACGGACTACGATGCGGTGAAGTATGAACTCCGCATTTCCCAAAAAAGTGGTGGAACCATGGAAAAAGTGATGGAGGAGACCGCCTATGCCAGCGATGTTCTCCTCCGGGAGCAGGGGCGGCTGTCGGATCCGAAGGGACTGTACTGGCAGGAAGAACCCTATGATTTTGATGGGAATTCCATAGGTCCCGTGACGGAGCCAAAGCCGCTGGCTTCATCGGCAGCTGTCATACACCGGGAGGCGCCGCTTCCCCGGCCGGACCGGAGCGGGGAAAGGGGTGGGGCTCTTCTGTATCCCGTATATACCTACACCGCCCTTCCCGGCGCTGCCACCTACGAAATAGAAATTCTGGCCCAGTATCCGGAAAATACGGAGGGCACAGCGCCTTCGAAGTACCATATCGGCGGCGGAGATTTCCAATATACCGATTACTACGATGATATGCCCCGGTTTGGTACCTGGTACTGGCGGGTCCGGGGGAAGGATGGAAAAGGAAATCCGGTGGGAGAATGGAGCCTGCCCCAGAAGCGGGAATTTTCCACCACCGGCTATACCATTGGTCTCTATGGAGACAGCATCACCCATGGCGGGGGACGTATGTCCTATGGGCCCAATGACCTGGAATACAGCTATGGCCATTACCTGGACTTTAAGACCATTAATCTCGGGGACTCCGGCAATACGAGCCAGGATATGGTGGAACGGTTCGACAGGGACGTCCTTCCTTTCCACCTGAAATACCTGCTCATCATGGGAGGCAGCAACAGCCTTCGGGGTGGTGTTCCTGCGGAATCGGTGATTGCCGACCTGAAGACCATCCAGGAGAAATGCCGGGAAAACGGTATCGTTCCTATTCTTCTTACCCTGCCGCCCATTAACCCCGCCAGCATAGACAAAGTTTTCCACGAGCCCACCGCAGAAAACTGGGAGGATGAATTCCGGAAGGTGAATGAATTTATCCGCACCCAGCCCCATATCGATACGGCCGCCGCCTTTCCCTATGAAAACGTGATGCCTCCGGACCTGGCTCTGGATGGCCTCCACGGAGATGTGGAAGCAAAGAAACGAATCGCCGCCGTGATTAACGAACACATAGGGGAGTTTGATCCTACTCTGAAATAAACAGGTGCGGCCATAGAGGGGCCTTTAGCTTTGAGCCTTGAGCTGATTAGCGTCTTCGACGCAATGGCACCTCCTTACCCGTCAGGGAGGACTTCCCCTGAAGGGAAGGGGTCACTGATTTCTCAACCGCCTGTGGCTTTCGGTGAAATCAGTTCACTTGCCACACCATAGAGGCAGCAAGCCCTGAATTCACCAACGGAAGGGCTGTCGCTGCAGGAGATGGGGAGGCGCATTTGCCGCGAAGCGGCTATCCAGCTCAAGGCTAAAGGCTCAAGGTTGTGGCAGAGAACTTTTAACAGGGTGAGAATATCTGATTCAGCGAAGAAAAGTTATAAACAGTTTGTGCAAAACTCTGTGAATAGTTGTGAATATTCACAGACTGTGAATGGAAAAGAGCCCATAAAATCGGAAAAGTTAATCACAGGAAATCCACACAGAGTTATTCACAGGGTGTGAGTAAGATAGTGGATCAGCGGTTCTGGCATAGGGCGGCGTTATTTGCCTGCTGGCGGATAGAGACACTCCCATGGGGTCCCCTGGCTTTTAGGAAAACTTTACAGACTACGGCAGGAATGACTGGTGGGGATATCAGGTGGAAAGCGCCGCAGGGGAATCAGACTTTATGGCAGCAAAAAATCCCTGTATCGAATGACTCTATCTATCAGCACACAAACTTGCGGCGCAGCCGCGGGACCTCAACTCTCAATTCTCAATTCTTTTCTGGAAGCTGGTCCCCGCGTGAGTGACTCTATCCGCCAGCAGGCCACGTCCAATCTCTTTATTGACAAACTCTCTCAATTAGCGTATGTTAAGTATATCGAGAAATATGATTAATATACACTAATTTACAAGGAGATTATTATGAATATGGATATTTTCTGGGGACTCTTTATCCCCTTCCTGGGCACCTCTCTGGGGGCGGCCTGTGTATTCTTTATGCGGGGAGAAATGCATCGGGGCGTGCAGCGGGGACTTACCGGATTTGCCTCCGGCGTCATGGTGGCGGCGTCTATCTGGAGCCTTCTCATTCCGGCACTGGAAGAATCATCGTCATTGGGAAAACTGGCTTTTATTCCCTCGGTCATCGGTTTCGGCTTTGGCATGGCTTTCCTGCTTCTTCTGGACCATGTGATTCCCCATCTTCATATGGGAGCCACTGAGTCGGAAGGCCCAAGGAGCCACCTTGCCAGGACCACCATGCTGGTGCTGGCGGTGACGCTGCACAATATACCGGAAGGTATGGCCGTGGGGGTGGTGCTGGCCGGATTCCTTTCCGGCCATGAAGGGATTACCTTTGCTGCCGCCATGGCCCTGTCCCTGGGTATCGCCATCCAGAATTTTCCGGAAGGCGCCATTATTTCCATGCCCCTTCGGGGAGCGGGCATGGGAAAGATGAAAGCCTTTGTAGGCGGCGTCCTGTCGGGGGCGGTGGAACCGATTGGCGGGTTTATCACCATTCTCCTGACGTCCCTCATTGTGCCTCTCATGCCCTATCTCCTGTCCTTTGCAGCGGGAGCCATGATGTACGTGGTGGTGGAGGAACTGATCCCGGAAATGTCGGAAGGAGAGCACTCGGATATCGGAGTGATTTCTTTTGCCTTCGGATTCATGGTCATGATGACCCTGGACGTGGCACTTGGATAAGTGAGGAGTGAGAAGTTAGGAGTGGTAGTGCGGCGCACAAATTATGGAGCGCCGCTTTTTTATGGGATTTCGGTGCTGGCGGATAGAGTCACGAGCCTTGAACCGGCCAGCCGCCGCGCAGCGGATATTCCGCTCAAGGCCCAAGGCTCAAAGCTCCTCGGGAATGACTCCGCACGTATCCCCATGCAAAATTAGAAAATAATTAAACATACAAATACCCCCTTGCAAAATAAATTTCGTGGACCTATAATGCAAACATCAAATTCATACAGGCGGATGAAACATATGGGAGAAAGCCGAAAGGCTTACCGAAGGAGTAACACTCTCAGGTATCTCACAAAGATAGTACCGTATGTGGACGCACTCTGGAGAGTCTCGATTAAAGAGCGCCGAAGGTGTAAGGATGGAAACATCCCAATCTCTCAGGCAAAAGGACAGAGAAAGCAACGTCACACTTATGTGTCCGTTTAAGGTAGACAATGCCGGCTTCCAGAGTTATTTATTTTGGATGCCGGCTTTTTTGTGACAAATACTTTATTACGGAGGGCGTTGTTAAAAATGGAATTTGATTACATGGCTTTGCTGAATTCACTGGATAGTTTTATCTGGGGACCGCCGCTTTTGGTCCTGCTGGTCGGGACAGGCATACTCCTCACGGTGAGACTGAAGCTCCTGCAGGTGTTCAAACTGCCGAAGGCGCTTCGCCTCATCTTCAAGGCACAGAATGCCGGCAGCGGTGATATTGATTCTTTCAAAGCTCTTTGTACCGCACTTTCTGCTACCGTCGGCACCGGCAATATCGTCGGTGTGGCTACAGCCATTGCAGCCGGCGGCCCGGGCGCTATTTTCTGGATGTGGCTTGCCGCATTCTTCGGAATGGCTACCAAGTATGCAGAAGGTCTCCTGGCTGTCAAGTATCGTGAAGTGGACGACAAAGGTGAAATCGCCGGCGGCCCCATGTTCTACATCAAGAACGGCATGGGAGAAAAGTACAAATGGCTGGGCGCCCTCTTCGCCGTCTTCGGTGTCCTGGTTGCCTACTTCGGTATCGGTACCTTTGCCCAGGTGAACTCCATTGTGGATATCACAAAGATGACCATCGGACTGGATCCCATGTGGACCGCCATTATCCTGACTGTACTGGTTGCAGCCATTACCCTTGGCGGACTTCAGTCCATCGCCGCAGCCGCTTCGAAAATCGTTCCGGCCATGGCAGTGATTTACTTCGTTTCTACCGTTGGTGTCCTGATTTTCTTCGCAGACCAGATTCCTGCAGCTATTGAAACTATTATTTCCAATGCATTCACTGGCACCGCAGCAGCCGGTGGTTTCCTCGGATCCACCATGATGCTGGCTATGAGAAATGGTATTGCCAGAGGCGTATTCTCCAATGAGTCCGGCCTCGGCTCTGCTCCTATCGTAGCAGCTGCTGCCAAAACAAAGTGGCCTGCTGAACAGGGTCTGATTTCCATGACCGGTACCTTCATCGATACCATCATTATCTGCACACTGACCGGTCTCACCATCGTCGTTTCCGGCGAATGGCTCAATGGATTGAACGGTGCTGCCCTTACCAACGCAGCGTTCAAAGATGCATTCCCCGCTTTCGGTGGATACATGCTCATGATTGGCCTGGTACTTTTCGCATTCACCACCATCCTCGGATGGAACTACTACGGTGAACGGTGCATGATTTACCTGGTGGGCACCAAGGGAATCCTTCCTTACCGTTTGATTTTCATCGCCCTCGTTGCGAGTGGCGCATTCCTGAAACTCGAAGCCATCTGGGTTCTGGCGGATATCGTCAATGGACTCATGGCTATTCCAAACCTGATTGCCCTGCTGGCTCTGTCCGGTGTGGTGGTAAGAGAAACTGCCAAGTATTTTGACCACCTGAAGACAGGCAAGGACTACGAAGAATACGTAGACCAGGATCCCAGCAAGGCCGTGAAGACGGAAGTCTCCGCAGATGCGGAAGACTGATGGAGTCTCTGTCAGGTCAATATATTTACATATTATTTCCTGTCGGAAAGGTTTTCCCATTTTCCTTCCGCCTGGATTAATATGACACCCCATCCGGCAAAGGGCACTCCGGTGAGAAAGCCCTCCTAAACTATCTCGTCGGAGAGTGCCGGGCTCCGGGGGCTGTCCCCAGAAAACAGCTTCCGGAGCGGAGGCCCTAATCTTCAAAAATGGATGTTCATAATAACATGTATGTATAGGATCAGGCGAAAGCCTGTGAATATATGCCGCATTGCACGGCAGGTCCCTGGAGGAGGAATTCAGATCTGTTTCCCGAAGGGAACCAAAAAAGCAAAATACGGTGGATGATGTACACTGAAAAATGGCAGCGGAAAGGCTGCCTGCCGAAGGAGTAATACTATCAGGCGTTCAGAAGAACACGAAACTGTGTACGGACACAACTCTGGAGAGTCCCATTCAATTGGGCGCCGAAGGTGTAAAGGGATTTCACCCGTAAATCCCGAATCTCTCAGGCAAAAGGACAGGGCTGGCAACAGGGTAACCCCCTCTGCATGCATGGATGCATACATACATACAACCGCCAGCCTCAGAAACCTTCACCAAGGGCCTGAGAACGGCGGTTGTTTTTATTCTCAGAAACAATACGGGTCAAGAGTAAGGGGGATATTATTATGGACATGGCTGCAATCAACTCGCTAGTCAATACAATTGACGGCATAGTCTGGGGCCCGGTAATGCTGGTGCTCCTCGTCGGTACCGGTGTGTACCTTACCTGCTTATTAAAATTCCAGACCTGGCGGAACCTGCCTTATGCAATCCACAGCGTTCTTTCTAAAGAAGCCCGCACCACCAAGAGAGGCAAGGGCGATGTTTCTCCATTCTCCGCACTGATGACAGCTCTCGCTGCTACCATCGGTACCGGCAATATCGTAGGCGTAGCTACCGCAATGTTCTCCGGCGGCCCCGGCGCCCTGGTGTGGATGTGGATTTCCGCATGCTTCGGCCTCACCACAAAATTTTCCGAATGCATGCTTTCCATTAAATATCGTGAAGTGAATGCAAAGGGTGAAATGAAGGGCGGCCCCATGTTCACCATGAAGAATGGCTTCAAAAATAAAACGGCCGGCCGTACACTGGGCTTCCTCTTCGCACTGTTCGCTGTCATCGCTTCCTTCGGTATCGGCAACATGACCCAGGCAAACTCCATTTCCGGAGCTGTACAGACAGTCTTCGGTGTACCTCTTGAAGTCTGCGGCGTCATTCTTACCGTCCTGTCCCTGATCATCATCGTTGGTGGTATCAAGACAATTTCCAAAGTTTCCTCTGTCGTAGTTCCTGGCATGGCGGTCTTCTATATCATTGCTGGTGTCATCTGCATTCTTCTTAACATCCAGAACGTACCCCATGGCCTGTACCTGATTTTCATGATGGCCTTCGATCCGCAGGCTGTTGGCGGCGGCGTCCTTGGCACCATCACAGTTTCCGTTATGAACTCCATGCGTTACGGCGTTGCCCGCGGCTGCTTCTCCAATGAAGCGGGCCTCGGCTCTGCAGCTATCACCGCTGCCGCTGCTACCACCGATGATCCTGTCCGTCAGGGTTACATCAACATGACCGGTACTTTCTGGGATACCATCGTTGTCTGCACCATCACCGGTCTCACCATTGCTTCCTCCGGCGTCCTCGGAACCACCGATGCCGCAGGTACTCCTCTGAAAGGCATTGCCCTCACCATGGCAGCCTTCTCTACCAACATCGGTATCATTGGTACTTATATCGTAGCCATCGGCATCATCCTCTTCGCTTTCTCCACCATTCTCGGCTGGGAATATCACGGTGAAAAAGCATGGGAATACCTCTTCGGCACCCATAAGTACAATATGGTTTACAGAGTTGTATTCTCCCTGGTTGTTTATGTAGGCGCTACCCAGACCCTGGATCTGGTGTGGAACCTTTCCGATATTGCCAATGCACTCATGGCAATTCCAAACCTCGTTTCCCTGCTGGTGCTCTCTCCTGTAATCAAGGAAGAAGTCGTCCGTTTCCAGGGCGTCCTTGCTAAGGAAAAAGCTGAAAAAGCAGCTCTCGCTGCTAAAGAAGAAGGGGTCAAAGCTCATATCTGAGATACCCTTCCCGGCTGGGACATGATGAACCTTGAAGGTTCACCTCCATATCGTTGTCCCCCCTCACTTCTCCGGAAGTGAGAAACAACCCCTATCCTGCTCCTCTGAATTCCGGCAGGATAGGGGATATTTTTTGTATAAGATGGATATGCGGATATGTCTATAATTGGCGCATAAAGTTCATCGTGAATAATCAGGAATGAGGAATCAGGAATTAGGAATTAGGAATGAGGAATGGTGGTAGCGGCGCACAAATTATTAGCGCCGCAAATCATATAATATCCTGATAATATCCCGGCTGCTCCTATCTATGGGGTGAGGCGGCGGAGGATGCCGCTCACCGGTATGTTTTGAAGGGTATGAAAGTCAGGGAAGCGCTGATTCATTTGCAGAGTCAGATTTTATAAGGGTTTTTATGCAATACTGCGTCATAAGCCAGCCAAAGATAAAAGGAAGGCAATTTAATGTGTAGAAAAAGCGTCAATTTGCGACTATGTGCGAGTCCTATGCATGATTCGCACATAGTCTGACATTAAGCGATCGCCATAGAGCCCGGCCGAAGCATTTCCATCTCCAAAGGGGCACGGCAAAGCCGCGGAATCTCAACTCTATGATTTACCCCCTCGTACTGCCCCGGTCCAGATTCGCGGCGTCTTTGGCGTCTGCCTTATTTTCCCCCCGCCGTTCCAGGAGGCGCTGGAGGTTCTTTCTCCGGGACCGTTCGATGTACTGGTGGGCGATGGCATCGGGCAGGGTAGCGCCCAGGGAGATGCCGAGGAGGATGAGCAGGGCTTCCACGCCGGTCTGGAAGGCCGTGAGGAGCTCAAACATATCGGCATGGCTGATATCGATAATGGCAAAGAGGAACCGGTACAGCAGCACCCCGGGAATCAGGGGGATAATGGCGGGAATGGTGACCACAAATACCGGGGCATGGAAGAAGCGGGAGGCGGTGAAGTAGAAAATAGAGAGCACCGCGGCGCCGAAGAAGGAGGCACTGGCCATGCCCATGTGGAAAGCAACCATAAGAATATCCCTGGTATCCACGGTCAGTATGGCGCCCAGGCAGGCGGCGAGGATATACCGTTTCGGCACATTAAACATGATGGAAAATCCCAATGCCGCCATGGCCGCCGCCAGGGCCTGGGCGATGTACAGGGATTCCGGGGCAATGGGGACAGCGGTGAAACTGGGAACGTCCGTCATGCCTACAGCCCCGGCGATGCCGAATGTCATGGCCAGCATGATCAGTATGGTATGGGTGAACCGGGTCATGCCGGAGGTCAGGTAGTTATTCAGGAAATCGTCTACCCCGTTGATGAGAGGCACCCCCGGTATGAGGGTCAGAGCGCAGGCCACGATGGGAAGGAAAGGATTGATGGCACCGGGCAGGTACATGGTGAAGTAAGCCATGAGGGTGGCGGAAAAGGCAGAGGCCGCAATGGTGACGTACCCATTGATTTCCAGCCTTGTGCACAGGTATTTCACAAGGGCCCCTACGATGGCGGCCAGCATGGTATACAGCGCTTCAGCAGCGTGGCCGCCGAAGATAAGGCAGAACGAAGCGGAAGCCAGGCCGATGGCAAGGATGACCATCCATTCCGGATAAATGCGGCTTCCGAAATTGTGGCGGATGTAGTCCAGGTGCTGTTTGAAGGTGCCGTAGGAATCATTCTTGTACAGGGCCTCCCAGCTGGCTTCACTGGTCTGGAGGATGGTGGTCATGTTTACACCGTGGCGGTAGCATTTGCGGAACATGGTGTGGGTCTTTTTCCCATCGTCCACGTTGATCATGATGGTGGAGTAGGTGATATGAATCTGCACATCTTCCCAGTAAATACCGAGGCACGCAGCGGCCCGGAGCATATCCCGGACGATGCGCTTGCTGCCGGCGCCGCTTTCCATCATGAGCTGGCCGGTGTCCAGAATGAGTTTCATCTTATCCCGGATGGAAAGGGAAGAATTGGATATTGACATGAATCAGGACCTTCTTGTGTATAAATAAAGAATTGAGATGTGAAAGTTGGGAATTGAGATCCCGCGGCAGATCAGTGGCTGATGACCCGGTTACCAGCCACTGATCTGCCGCAGGCCGCTGCTCTTTCCTGGCAGTTTTCCCAAGCAAAAAGACGGGCCTTTGCCCGCCTTTTTCCCGATTCCTTAAAATTTGGAATTCTGTATGAAATCGATGTAGTCCTTGTACTGCTTGGCCATTTCATAGTCGTGAAGCGGGAAGCATTCCGTAATCCAGCGGATCAGGAGCCAGAGACAGCCAAAAAATACGAGGAACTGCAGGATTCTGTGAACAAAGGAATAGGATTTTCCGGATTTACGGATCCATTTCGGATCCAGGTGGTAGGCACTTTTGTAGATCCATTTGGCATACAGAATCACATAGATCACCTGGCCTACGGTCATGGCAAGAAGCCGGGGGACTCCGATATGATGCAGCAGGATTCTATGGAACCAATGCATGGGATCCGCCAGGGCAAAGAAGATTTCCCGGGCACTCATCATGATGCCCATGAACTCATAGTGGGTAATAAAGACAAAAGCACTGAATGAAAAGAAACAGACCACGCCAAGACAGATGAGGGTGGCCAGTTTTCGGCCCACATAAACCCGGCAGATCACATTCATGATAAAGAAGATGAGGAGCAGGGAACCGATGGAGGTCAGGAAATAGGGACTCAGGTGATTAAAGGCGGCATCGTGCATACCGTTCACTGCGTGAATCAGGACGTAGGGGAAAATCAGGATCCACGCGAAAAAGGGGATATACCCGATCCGCCAGAATGGGTGGAGCAGGCTCTTCCTCGTCATGAGCTGGGTAAAGAAAAGGAGGAGGAAACATTCTCCCATGTTCCTGCCAAACCGGTACCATTTGAAAAGCCCGGTGATGCCCAGGAAATCATAATAAGCGGTGACGATAGCAAGCAGCACAAAGGCGCTGAAGAAATAGATGAAAATTTCCTTCAGTGAAATTTCCTGCCACCAGTCGGTGAGTTTCTCCTTTTCCTGCGCCAAGAACAGCATACTATCCTCTCCTGTATCATACTTCACTCTAAGTATAAAAGGATACCGGAATTCGGGCAAGAGGGGACTTTAGAAAGGCAAGATGCAGGGAAGTGAGAAGTGAGGAGTTAGGAGTGAGGAGTGGTGGTTAAAATGGACCCCGAGGAGTGGACACATCCGAAAGTGAGGCCCCCGGATTTTGGA
>NZ_UQKJ01000057.1 GCF_900541605.1 uncultured Dialister sp.
CGCACGAATGACTCTATCCGTAAGCATCGCCCTAACAGCTCGACAAACTGAAATAGTCACTTCTGGCATCCGGGCTGTGTCCTATTTCCTATATTGCTATTCCCTATAAAATCTCGTATAATCAAGTTATATTTGTAATTGTGTTTTACAGGGAGGATGTATTTTTTTCTCATGGCTTTAGAAGTCGGAAATATCGTGGAAGGTACCATTACGGGTATCGCAAAGTTCGGCGCTTTTGTTGAATTGCCGGATAAAAAGGTGGGGCTTGTTCACATTTCAGAAGTGGCAAATGAATTTGTGAATGATGTCAATGATTATCTTAAGGTGAAGGATAAGGTAAAGGTCAAGGTTATTACTATCGATGACCGCGGCAAAATTGCTTTATCTATCAAACAGGCCCAGCCGGCAGCGGCAGGGGAAGAAAAGCGGCAGGACCGGTTCCATCGGCCTCATGACCATCAGGAACACAGGGAACGTCGGGACTTCCATGAACGGAATGATTTCCACAGCCATGAAAATCATCGCTCCTTTGAGCACAGGGAAGAAAGAGCAGAAGGAGATCGCCCCAATCGTGAATTCACCCATTCTTTCTCCGGTGGATTCCACCAGCAGAGACGGGAAGCGCCGGCTTCCTTTGAAGATAAGCTCAGCCGTTTCCTGAAGGATAGCGACGAACGGCTTCTGGACCTGAAACGGAATGTAGAATCCAAACGGGGCGGACGGGGAGCTCGCCGTTCTGACTGATTCTTTGAGGACTGTGAAAATTGTAAATGGGTAAGTTAAGGAAGCGCTGATTGCGGTGTATTTAATTGTCTGATTTTTCCAGGGCACCAGGGTGCCTGTGTGAAAGAGTGCCGCTCAATCGGTGCTTCCTTAAAGTGGTAAATACTGGGCAGCCGAAAGGCGGATGCAGGCCTGTAAAGCCGGTGGTGCCCGTGTTTTCATTTATTGTATTTCCTTTCCATTTGCCGATTATTTCACGGTCCTTTTATTTGGCAGGAGGATAATCATGCGTGCTATTATCGATATCGGTACGAATTCTGTGCGTCTTCTCGTTGCAGAGAAAGATGACAAGGAAGAATGGAAGGTCCTGAAAAAAGATCTCCGCAGTACCCGGCTCGGTGAGGGTATGACAGATAAGGCCTTTATTGGGAAGGGCCCTCGGGAACGGACACTGAAGGCTATTGAGGAGTTCACTGCTACCGCAAGGCTGGAAGGGGCTTCAGAAATTTTTGCCTATGGTACGTCAATCATGAGGGACGCAGCGAATGGAGCGGAATTTTCCGATGAAGTTACTGCGGCTACGGGAATCCCGGTCCGCATCCTTTCCGGAAAAGAAGAGGCTTACTACAGTTATATCGGTGCCGCCGGTACCCCAAGCGTTGTAACGTCGGTGGTAGATATTGGCGGCGGTTCCACAGAAATGTGTATGGGATTCGGCACGGATATCGGTATACGCCACAGCTTCCATCTGGGATGTGTTCGCTGCTCAAAGCAGTTTGATACTACGACGCCCCGAGGACTGGCGGAGCTGAAGAAACACTGCTTTGCCCTGTTCAGAAATACGGATCTCATGGAATCCATGAAAAATGTAAAGCGGTGGATTGGCGTAGGCGGTACGGTGACATCGCTGGCAGCTATGCTTCAGGAATTGGAAGTCTATGATTCCTCCAAGGTCCAGGATTATGTGATTCACCAGGAAGATGTGAACCGTATGCTGAAATATCTATCTTCCCTGTCCTACGATGAGAAATGCCATTTGACCGGCCTCATGCCGGAAAGGGCGGATATTATTGTGGCTGGCGTTGCTATCCTGGACAGTCTTATGGAATATTTTGCACTGCCGGAAATTATGGTCAGTGACCGTGACTTGTCGGAAGGACTTCTGGACGCGGATGTGCTTCATCCGAATGAGAGCAGATGAGGAGAGAGCCATTTATTGAAAAGGTCCTCGCTTTTGCCCATGATCACCACTTGTGGGAGAAAGGGGACCGTATCCTGGCAGCGGTGTCCGGCGGTCCTGATTCATTGGGCCTCCTCTATTTTCTGAAGGAAGTAGAAAAACGAGAGGCCATCCACATCGGCTGCTGCTGTGTAAATCACCATCTGCGGGAGGCGGCAGAAAAGGAAACGGTCTATGTGGCATCCCTGTGCAGTCAAAGGGGGATACCTTTTTATCGTCGGGATGTTTATGTCAATGAATCGCGAAAAGAACAGAAGGGTTCGGTAGAGACCGTAGCTCGATGTCTTCGGTATGATGCCCTTTATGAGGTTATGGAAGAAGGGCACTTTACGAAGCTGGCCACTGCCCATCATGAGGATGACCAGGCAGAAACGATTCTTTTTCACCTCCTCCGGGGCAGCGGGCTCAAAGGTCTCACCGGCATTAAGCCAAAGCGGGGACGGATTATCCGCCCTTTCCTTGGTGTGACGAAAAAGGAGATTCATGAATTCCTTGCTTCCTTTCATGTGGATGCCTGTCATGATGAAACGAATGATATACCTGACGTTTCCAGAAATCGGATCCGTCTTTGCCTGATGCCGGCACTTCTGGAGTTCAATCCGAACCTTGTCCGTTCTCTCTGCCATATGGCAGAAAACCTTTCCGGCGATGAGGACTATCTGGAAAAAGCGGCATGGGCAGAAGAAAAATGGTGGACCGGAAATAAAGATATCCTGCTTTATCCTCTTTCTCAGTTTGAAAAGGTTCATCCGGCTATCCAGAGAAGGATACTCCTGTCTGCCGTGAAACAGATGGATGGCAGTATGGCGGATTTCGAAGGCATCGAGCGGATGCGCCGTCTGGCACTGGAAGGCAGGAACGGCGTAAAAACATCACTCTCCGGTGTGATGATGGAGAAGTCCCGGGAGACTCTCTATTTCTACAAAGGAAGTACCCGAAGGGGCAAAAAAGAAAATGAATCGGATGATATGTCCTTTTTTTTTCATCGCTGGGCGCGGAAAAACCTTACAAAAGATGATAAAACTGGTATAATAGATAAAATTTCCGCAGACATCCAGACGCTGGGTGGCTGGCAGATGACCCTGGAAAAACGGGATACTCCTGTGATTCCGGCCAAAAACCAGTACCTTCTGGATGGTGATGCGGTGGGATGTCTGAAACTTCGAAAGGCGGAGAAATCAGATATACTGGAACCTCTGGGCATGGATGGTAAAAAATCGGTTTTTTCTGTTCTTCGGGAAAAGGGAATTCCCTCTTCCCTGAGGCCGGAATGGCCGGTGGCAGCCGATGAAAACCATGTGTACTGGGTAGGGCTCCTCCGTGGAAGCCGCCTGGCCAGGGCGAATAAACATACTAAATCATTTGTGCTTCTCACGTTAACGTGGAAAGATAAGGAGATCGAAGAACAGTCATGAAAAATCTGGGAAAAGATATTAAAACCGTACTGATTACCAAAGAGCAGATTCAGAAGAGAGTCAAAGAACTGGGACAGGAAATCACCAGGGACTATGCAGGAAAAGAGGTTGTACTCGTAGGCATTCTGAAAGGAGCCATGCCTTTTCTCTGCGACCTGATGCGTGAAATAGACCTTCCGGTCACCCTGGATACCATGTGCGTTTCCAGTTATGGCAATGGTACCGTTTCCAGCGGCCGGGTCAATATCAAAAAGGATCTTGACCGGGATATCCGCGGTAAAAATGTGATTGTGGTAGAAGATATCATTGATACAGGCATCACCATGAACGCACTGGTACCGCTTCTCAAAGAAAGAGGCGCTGCTTCTGTGGAACTGGCCATTTGTCTCAATAAAAAGGAACGCCGGGAAAAAGATGTGGATGTAAAGTACATCGGCTTTGATATTCCCGATGAATTCATCGTAGGTTACGGCTGTGACTATGCGGAAAAATACAGAAATCTTCCGGACGTGTGTGTCCTTGACAGCAAGGTGTATACAAAGGCATAAGGTCCTCTCCGGACCGAAAGGAATTGCACCGGGTCCTGCCATGACAGGAAATCTTCAGAATTTCTGTTGCTTAAAGTAGAAAAAAATGGTAGAATTAATTACTGATTTAAAAGTATCTATTTAGTCAGTTGGGGTGTAATCCCGCATAAATGGGCCAGTAAACATCTTATTGAGAAGGAGGAAAATATTGAATAAATTTATCAAGAATGTGGCGCTCTATGTGCTTCTCATCATCATTGCAGTGTCCATATTCAATACTTTCGTTCATCCCCAGGAAAAGAATACGGAAATTACATACAGCGACTTCATCTCCCAGGTGGAGAAGAAAAATGTATCATCCGTAGTTATGACGAATAACGCTGTTACCGGGAAGATGAAAGATGGTACTGAATTTGCCACCTATATTCCTGATAATGATACCCAGCTCCTGAACAAGCTGAATGACGGAAATGTTACTATTACCGCTAAACCGCCGGAACAGCCGTCCTGGTGGATGAGCCTGCTGTCCAACCTGCTGCCGATTGTCATCCTGATCGGCGTGTGGTTCTGGATGATGAACCAGACCCAGGGAGGCGGCGGCCGGGTCATGAGCTTCGGCAAGTCCCGGGCCAAGATGACCGGTGAAGGCCAGGTACATGTAAACTTTAACGATGTAGCCGGTGAAGATGAAGCAAAGGAAGAACTGTCTGAAGTCGTAGATTTTCTGAAAAATCCGGGCCGATATACAGCCATCGGTGCTAAAATTCCAAAAGGCGTCCTCCTCGTAGGACCTCCTGGTACCGGCAAGACACTTCTGGCCAAGGCGGTAGCCGGGGAAGCAAAGGTTCCTTTCTTCTCCATTTCCGGCTCCGATTTCGTAGAAATGTTCGTCGGCGTCGGTGCATCCCGTGTCCGTGACCTCTTTGCCCAGGCGAAGAAAAATGCGCCCTGCATTGTTTTTATCGATGAAATCGATGCGGTAGGCCGGCAGCGCGGCAGCGGTCTCGGCGGCGGCCACGATGAAAGAGAACAGACCCTGAACCAGCTCCTCGTAGAAATGGACGGGTTCGGATCCAATGAAGGAATTATTACCCTGGCAGCTACGAACCGTCCGGACATTCTGGACCCCGCACTGCTCCGCCCGGGCCGTTTTGACCGGCGTGTTGTAGTAGGTCGTCCGGATCTCCGTGGCCGTATCGCCATCCTCCGGGTCCATGCCAGAAATAAACCGCTGGAACCGGATGTGGATCTTGCCACCATTGCAAAGAAGGTCCCCGGATTTACAGGGGCTGACCTTGCGAATATGCTGAATGAAGCAGCTCTCCTGGCTGCTCGGGATAACCGGAAGACCATTTCCATGGCAGATCTGGAAGAAGCTTCTGAAAAAGTTTCCTACGGTCCGGAACGGAAGAGCCACCGAGTGAGCGATGAGGAAAGAAAACTGACCGCTTACCATGAATCGGGCCATGCCATCATGGCAACCCTCCTGAAAGATGCGGATCCGGTCCATAAAGTTACCATCATCCCCCGTGGACAGGCTGGCGGCTATACTATGATGCTGCCCCATGAAGAACGGTCTTTCATCACGAAGTCCCACCTTCTGGCCCAAATTCGCGTAGCCCTTGGCGGACGGTGCGCAGAGAAAATTATTTTCAATGAAATCTCCAGCGGTGCTTCCGGCGACCTGCAGCAGGTGACCTCCATCCTCCGTAAGATGATTATGGAATGGGGCATGAGCGACCGCCTGGGACCCATGATTTTCGGGGAACACCAGGAACAGATCTTCCTTGGCAAACAGCTGGGGTCCGAAAGAAACTACGGCGAAACCGTAGCCACCATTATCGACGAAGAAATGCACAAGTATTTGGATGAGGCCTACAATGACACCATGCAGACACTGACAGATAACCTGCCTGTGCTCCATGCCATGGCTAAGGCCCTGATGGAAGTAGAAACCATCGACCATAAGCAGGTAGAAAACCTCTTCAAGTACCACTCCATTTACGCTCCCGGCGAAGAACCGAAGAAGGAAGAAGAAAGCAGCGATTCCCCGATGCCTTCCGACAGCAGCAGTCCGCTGCCCCCGGTATTTGGCGAATAAAAGGAACAATCAAAGAACGGCACAAGACCAATTCAGGTCTTGTGCCGTTCTTTGATTGTCCCATCAGCGCTTCCCAGGCTCTTTTGATTTCTTGCTTTTTAATTTTAAGGATGTTTTATGATATAATTTTTATAGATAATCAGTAAATCCTGTTTCTATCTTTTTCATTATGAATGCAGAAAATCATGAAAAAGGGAGGAATCTGCCATGGCAGTATATTTAAACCGTAAGAATCGACTGGCAATAAGAGTTATCCCTGCCCTGGTGACTGCAGGGATAATCGGCTTGTGTGGCGTTATGCCGGTAGGGGCAGAAGGACTCAGCAATAACACGAGAATTGTGAACAAAGATGAGCAGGTCACGGGGCAGTTTTTCCCTGTAACAGGTAGCGAAGAATCGGCTTCGATGGAAGCTTCCCATAACAGTCTCACCCTGTATGACCAGGAAAAAAATTCTGCTGCTTCCGGGGTATATGTGACTCTTATAAATAAAGACGACGGGGCTCTTTCTATTA
Source organism: uncultured Dialister sp. (assembly GCF_900541605.1). GTDB lineage: Bacteria > Bacillota > Negativicutes > Veillonellales > Dialisteraceae > Dialister. The sequence goes on from NZ_UQKJ01000057.1 coordinate 6,521, forward strand.
CTGATAATTCCATGGAAGTGGGAACAAAAGAAGGGAATACGAGCTAGTATACTTCCATCTTTGGGGTCTATGGAGCACCATCTTTCGCTTCAGGTATGGGACAGGTAACTATGAGTAGAAATTCCCTGACCGTAAATAACAGTAACGTAGGCGACCATGTAATAGGGGTTTACGATATCACTGATAACAGCAATAGTAAGGATTATTCATCCCTTACAGCTGAAAATAATAAATTAACAATTTCTAAAAGTACAATTGGTGAAACTATTCATATTCATCTTTATTCCCCAAACAGCAATAGTAAGAATAGTATCTCTGAAAATACAGCCTCCATTACGGACAGTAGTGTAAACGGGTCCTATTTTGGTACCTATCAGCGGTATAGTAAATCGGGAGATTTAAAGTTAATTGGAAATAGTTCTGATTTTACAAAGACCACCGTATATGGCCATTTATTTGGATCGAATATTTATGATAGTGGCAACGCTGTATCAGAGGGAAATACTATCAGCCTTTCCGGAAGCAGTGTTGCAGGATATTTGTTCCAGGATGATATTTATGGCGCTAAAGGGAATTTAGAAAATAATAAGGTTACACTATCCGGTTCCTCCGTAAAAAGTGCAATATATGGAGAAGCATTTTCCAGTACCGCAAATGGGGCTGAAGTAACGGCTAAAAGAAATTCTGTGATTCTTTCTGATAGCAGCACAGCCGGTGCAGTGACTACTGTTACATTTGACAGGGGTGGAGGTGGAACATTTTCAAAAGCGGAAGCCATAGCTAATAAAGTACAGCTGCAGGGGGGCAGTACCGCCCTGTTTGCTGCTGCTGTCCAGGGTGAGGGAGATGCATCAGATAATACGGTCCATATTACGGACAGTACTGTCGGTATTGTGGCCGGTGCTATAGCCGGTGGCAATGTTACCGGAAATTCCGTTACTATTGGCGGGACTGCGAAAGTAGACTATACAACGGCGGAGGAACTGCTTAAAGAAAAGGGGATTACCAACGCGGCCATGTTCCTTCCTGATTCGTCTTGGGAGGGTAATTCAGCCGTCATTGCCGGATACAGCACCGGTAGTGGCAGCGCTGACAATAACGCCGTCAATATCACAGGACAGGCGGATCTGGAAAAGGCTGATCTCTATGGTTATCTGGGAGAGAAGGGGAGCGGCAATGTGCTCCGCATCGGTTATGACGGCAGTCAGGATGCGGTATGGAAGAACCCGAGCGATAATAAGGTGAAGAGCGTTTCCAATTTTGACACCATTGAGCTTCACCAGGGAACCTGGGGAAAGACCATGCTCCATGTGGCGGACGCTATGGATCTCAGTCATACCAAAGTGGACATCAGCCATCTTTCCTTTGAAAACGGAGCGCCCGCACAACCGAACAGTGAGACCGTGCTTATCGATGATAATACTACATTCTATGACAAAGCCAAAATTGACGATGGAAATGGTGGGAACGGTATTTCCTTCGCCTATTCCCTGGGGAATAGTGCCAGTGCCCTTTTATCGGGCTCTTTTATCGGTAAGGGGACCACAGACAATGGAAATATCGTCCTTAAGACTGGTAATGTAGATGTGGATACGGTGGATTTTAATAATGTAGAATGGGGAAAGACGCCGCTTACCCTGGATTCCGGTGTGACCTATAATTTTTCCGATGCCAAAATCAACACGTCCCATATTACTTTCCAAAGTATTGCATCCCTTAAGGAAGGCATAAATACCATGACCCTCATGGACACCAATAGCAGCAAAGTTATAGCTTTGAGGAACAGCAGCCTTTCCGGTGAGATTCTTCCCTATACCGTCGGTACTACGCTGGAAGGTAACGGGAAAGCTTATCTGGATAATGGGAACCTGCAGTATTCCATCAGTTTGACCGATAAAACGAGACCCCATGCCCAGCCCCAGACCCATATGACGGTCATGGGACAGGAGGCAGGGCTCACGGCCCTGGTGGATGGCAGCGACCTGGTGATCCGGGATCTTTCCACCATCAAGGAAAACGAGGAAAGGTTCTATGGCTTTGCATCTGTCATGGGTGGTGAAAACCGGTATGATACAGGGAGCTACCTCAGAACCAACATGTGGAATGGCCACGCCGGCGTGGGTTGGAAAAGTCCCCGTTCCGACGGGAGCCTTGCGGAATATGCCCTTTTCTATGATTATGGTGATGGCAATTATCGTACCTATGATGCGGGAAGACGGGGCCACGGCAAAATCAATTACAAAGGGGCTGGCGTATTTGGTCGGTACCGCCTGGAAAACAGGACCTTTGTGGAAGGCTCATTTCGTACAGGCCGCTTGGATAATGAAGCCCGCCATGTGCTGTATGATGGAAATGGTAAGGGCTACGACTACGATACAAATAGCCGGTACAATGCTTTCCATGTAGGTTTCGGCAGGACCTATGACCGGGGCAGCAGCAATACGCTGGAATTGTACGGCCGTTATTTCTATACCCATATCAATGGGGATGATTACGAAGCCGGTGGCCACTACCATCTGGACAGCGCCGACAGCAGCCTGCTCCGGATCGGTGGACGATGGAATCATAGAAGCTCTCTTATGCAGTATTATGCCGGTGCTGCCTACGAGTATGAATTTGACGGAAAGGCAGCGGGACTGGCTGACGGTGCACCTATCCGAAATGCAGATATCCGGGGGAGCAGTGTACGGTTTGAACTGGGCGCCAAATATACAAAGGGTCCCTGGGTCCTTGACTTCGGTGGTCATGGCTATGCCGGAAAGCATCGGGGCGTGGGTGGTAATATAAATATTGCTTACCGGTTCTTCTAAAAATGAAGGCAGGTATCATGGTTTTTGAAAAGCCTCTCGTAAAGGAGAGGCTTTTCCTGTTTCTGCAGAGTCTGTCCGATTCCTGTATAATAGGTAAGAAAACAAGAGAGCCATCTATGGCAATATACGAAATTGAAGGAGAAACGATGAAATTACTTCGTCTGACAATGCAGGGGTTCAAGTCCTTTGCCGATAAAACTACAGTGGAATTCGCGGATGGCATGACGGTCATCGTAGGGCCCAATGGCTGCGGGAAGAGCAATATTTCCGATGCCGTCAGGTGGGTGCTGGGGGAGCAGAATGTACGGAATCTCCGGGGACAGAAGGCGGAGGACATCATATTTTCCGGGTCTGAATCAAGACCGGCCAAAAACGGGGCAGAAGTAACGCTGGTGCTGGACAATTCGGCCCATGAGCTGCCGCTGGATACGATGGAGGTCTCTATTACACGAAGGCTTCTGCGGAACGGAGACAGCGATTTCAAAATCAATAAGAGAAGCTGCCGACTGAAGGATATTCAGGAACTTCTGGCCAATACGGGCCTTGGAAAAGGATCTCTTGCTATTATCGGACAGAACCGGGTGGATCAGGTGCTTTCTGCCCGGCCTGAGGAACGGCGGCTCATATTCGAAGATGTAGCAGGCATCAGTCTGTACCGCATGCGAAAAAATGAGGGTCTTAGGAAGCTGGAGAAGACCGCGGAAAACATGGAACGGGTGAAGGACATGACAGCCCTTCTGGATGAACAGCTTATTCCCCTTAAGGAGGGGGCTGAAAAGGCGAAGGCCTATAAGACGCTGCTGGAGGAAAAACGGGCTGTCACAGCCTCCATGGCAGTACTGAAGCTGACCTCCATTGGCCGGATGCTGTCCCGGTATGAAACGGAATACCGGAATCTGGAAGAAGAAGACCTGAAATGGGAGACGAAGCTGGCTTCCTTCACGGCAGAGCGGGAGAAGCTGGAAAAGCAGGCCCTTGATTTCCAGGAAGGTCTGCGGGACCTGGGGCGAAAGACGGCAGAAGCCCAGCAGAAGATGGAAGAGCTTCGCGGCGATTACAGGGTCCGGGAAGAAGCCCTTCACCATGCGGAAGAAAAGAAGGGGGAATTGGCGGCGGAAGAGGAAGACCAGTTAGAAGCGGAAAAAGAACTGGCTGAAGAAATCCAAAGCGCAAAGGAAGAATACGATAAATCCCTTCTTGCTTACCAGGAATGGGATGGGAAGAAAAAAACAGCCGAAAAAGAGAGACGGGCTCTGGAAGAAAAATTGCAGGCGTCTGAGACGGCTTTTGCTGCCAGACTGGCAGTGAACCGTAAAAAAATTGCCGATAAAGAACGACTGGAACAGGAAACTGTCCATCTGGAGGATGAGATGGCCCGTCTTGGAAAAGAAAAGGCGGAATTTGCGTCTTCCCTGGCGGAAAAAAGGGAGTCCCTTGCTCGGATAGAGGCAGATCTGGAGAATATGAAAAAGCAGGAAGAGAAGCTGTCCCATGACTTGAAATCCCTGGAAGAAAAAGGGAAAAAAGACAGTCTTTCCCTGAAGGAGGCGGAGAATCGACGCTTCTCCCTGATGAATGAAAAGAGCAGGGAAGAGTCATCCCTGGCGTCTCTTCATTCACGGCGGGATTATCTGGAACATGCGGAAAAGGAGTATACCAGCTTTTCTATGGCTGCACGGACAGTCATGACAAACCGCAGCCTTTTTGGAGAGGCTATCCATGGTGCATTGGGCGATCTTGTCAGGGTACCGGGAAAGTATACGGAAGCAGCGGAAGTGGCTCTGGGGAGCCGCGTTTCCTGTATCGTTACCGATACAACGGCATCGGCAGGGAAGATTATCGGCTGGCTCAAGGATAAACGGTTGGGCAGGGCGACCTTTTTCCCTTTGGAGTCCATGCATCCCTCCGGTTATACAGGGCAGGAACGGAAGGCAGCCGGTGAGCCGGGAATTTGTGGTATTGCATCGGACCTTTTTGCCTGTGATGCTCCTTACCGGGACCTTATGGATTCTCTTTTGGGGAAGACGCTGATAGCAGAGACCCTGGATGATGCGAGACGGGTGGCAAAGAAATACGGCTATCGGTTCCGCATCGTAACGCTGGATGGGCAGGTTGTAAATGCCGGTGGTTCCATGACCGGCGGTTCCATGAAGAAAAAAGAAAATACCTTCTTTGGTCGGAAGCAGGAAATCAAATCGCTGCAGGCCAGGGAAATGGAGGCCGAGGAAAAGTTGTCTTCGGCTGCAGAAAAACTGGCAGAAGAAAGCAGGGCCTGTGATGACCTGGCCCGCAGGGTCATGGAAGAAAGGGAGTCCTGGCAGGCTGCCAAGGTGAATATGGCCGCCCTTTCTGCACGGAAAGAGGGACTCCATAAGACCCTGTCCGACCGAAAGATTTTGGCTGATGAGGCAGAAAAGCAGAAAACTCTTCGAGAAAAGAGCCTCATGAAAGCGCAGGAGAGAAAAGAACAGCTGCAAAAAGAACTGGAAGGCCTGGCTGATATTCCGGAAGTAGGCGAAGATCGGGAAAGCCTTGCACTGAAAGAAGCATTGGACAGGAAAGGGGAAGAAATCTTATCCATCCATGTTTCTTACACAAAGGCAGAAGAATCCCTGGCCTTCGGAAGGCGTATGAAGGAGGACCGGGACCGGGCACTTCGGGAGCAGGCGGAAGACCGGCAAAAGCTGGAAGAAGAAAAGAAGGAAAATGAAACCCTTCTTGCAAATCTCAGGAAGGAAATGGAAAAATTGTCCGCTGATTTCCAGAAAGCGGAACAGGTATGGCAGCAGCAGAAAGAAAGCCAGTCCCGCATGCAGGATGATTCGGACAGCTTTACCATAAAACAGAGGGAACTGGAATCATCCTGGAGAAATACACAGGAGAAGTCTTCTGCCATTAAACGGGATATGGCGGAGCGGAAAGGGCGCATAGAAAATTTTAAGGCCCAGGAAGAAGAAGAGCTTCGCCGGCTTGCTGAAAATCATATGACCCGGGAGGCAGCAGAAGAAGCCAGAATTCCCGGCTCCATGCAGGACATGAAGCGTAAATCTGAAAAAATTGCTGAAAAAATCGGGGCTTTGGGTACTGTAAATCCCAATGGGGTGGAAGAGTACAATCGGCAGCTGGAAAAACGGAAATTCTATGAAGAGCAGATAGAGGATCTGAAAAAAGCAAGGACTGGCCTGGAAACGGTGATCCAGGATATTGATCGGACCATGACTGAGCAGTTCACGAAGGCCTTCGGTGAAATCAATAAAGAATTCGGCCGCATTATGCAGCTCATGTTCCAGGGAGGGAAAGCCCGGCTGGAACTTACGGATGATGCCCACCCACTGGAGGGGGGCGTGGAAATGTACCTCCAGCTTCCCGGGAAAAAGCGGCAGCCTTTGACACTGATGTCCGGCGGGGAACGGGCGCTCACTGTCATTGCGCTCCTTATTTCCTTCATGGCCTGCCGGCCGGCACCATTCTGTTTCGTCGATGAAATCGATGCAGCCTTGGATGATGCCAATGTGGAAAGGTACAGCCGGATGATTGCGGACTATAAGAACCGCACCCAGTTTATTGTGATTTCCCACAGAAAAAAGACCATGGAATTTGCAGATACCCTTCAGGGGGTAACCATGGCAGAAAAAGGGGTGTCTTCCCTGATTACGGTGAAAATGAAGGACTACGTGGAATAGGAATTGCGTGGGATATTTCAGTTTATCGAGCTGTTAGGGCGATGCTTACGGATAGAGTCATTCGTG
>NZ_UQKJ01000058.1 GCF_900541605.1 uncultured Dialister sp.
GAAAGAGTGTTTTCTGACGATATTTTCTTGATTAAATCAGCGTTTCCCTAGAAGCTAGAAGCTAGAAGCTCCCGCCCGTGCGCACGGTACTCATCCACAGGACCGCGGCAAAGCCGCTATTGACCTAGACCTGGACCTAGATCTAGACCTTTATGGCATCGAGCCCCGCTCCCATTGACTCTGACCGTAAAAATGCAAATTTTCCAATTTTTACTATTGACATATCGCGAATTGCAGATATAATAATATACATGAATGTTATAGATATTTTCAAAGCGCTGTCCAATGAGACCAGGCTGAATATCCTGAAGTGGCTGAAGGATCCGGAAAGATATTTTCCTCCGCAGGGAATCCATATACCGGAAGGAGAGACATTTGATAACTGCTCCTGCGTAGGATCCATCTGTGACAAGGCAGGTATATCCCAGTCTACCATATCCGGGTATCTGGATATGATGCAGCGGGCGGGGCTCCTGGAATCCCGGCGGTTCGGGAAGTGGACCTATTACCGCAGGAATGAGGAGACCATCCAGAAGCTGGCGGAATACATTGGCAAGGAACTGTAAGGAGTGCCTTACAGGATAGAAATCGGCAGGGAAGCCTGCCTTTTTCTTAAAAGTATCATATTTACAATCAGAGATATGTGAAAATGATTATGGAGATGAGAGAAATGAAATTATGGGAATCCTATGACCGGGGACTCATCCATGCTTCCACGAGGATGGTGGTGCCGCCCATGGCGACCCAGAGCGGGTCCGACGGTTTCCCGGGGCCCCGGACGGTGCGCCATTATGTGGAGCTCGCCAGAAACGAAAGGGTGGGACTTCTCTTCACGGAGCACAGCTACATTGCCCGGCAGGGCAAGGCGGATCCCTGGCAGCTGGGATTCGAAACGGATGAGGTGATCCCCTTCCAGCAGCGGCTGACGGAGGCGGTGCATGATGTGCATCCGGGGATTCTCTTCTTCGCCCAGATCAGCCACGCCGGTGTGAATACATCGGAGGCGGTGACAGGGGAGGAGCTGGTATCGGCCAGTGAAATCGCCGGACAGGGGGGCATCAGCCGGGCCCTGACCATCCCGGAAATCCGGGAGCTGGAGGAAAAGTTCGCAGAAGCGGCACTCCGGGTGAAGAAGTCCGGCTACGACGGTGTGGAAATCCACAGCGCCCACGGGTACCTCTTAAACCAGTTCTATTCGCCCCTCACCAATGACAGACGCGATGTCTACGGCGCAGGTTCCCTGGAGAACCGGACCCGTTTCCTCGTGGAAACAGTGGCGGCTGTGCGCAGGGCGGTGGGGCCCGATTTCCCCGTTGCCGTGAGGCTCGGGGGCTGTGATTACATGGACGGCGGAAGTACCGTAGATGATGCCGCTCGCACTTCGGTGCTCCTGGAGCAGGCGGGGGTAGACCTCATCGACCTCTCCGGTGGGCTTTGTATATATATGAGGCCCGGCCATCGGGAAGCGGGATGGTTTTCCGATATGTCCCGGGCGGTGAAAGAAAAAGTGAAGACGCCGGTTATCTTGACCGGAGGCGTGAGAACGCCGGATGAGGCGGAAACGCTCCTGGAAGAGGGAGCCGCTGATTTCATCGGCGTCGGTAGAGCCATGCTGCAGAATCCGGCATGGGGGTTAGATTATTAATATAAGGAGATCAGAATTATGCATTTTCATGGACCGATTATCAGACCGCAGACCGATGCGGACAGCCTTTTCATTGAAGTCACCGCCGGGTGCTCCCACAATTCCTGCACATTCTGCAATTTCTACAAGGATACGCCCTTCCGCATCGCTCCCCTGGACCAGATTGAACAGGACCTGAAGGAAGCCCGCCGGAAATGGCCGAACGCTAAGAAAATCTGGGCCTCCGGTGGCAACCCCTTCTACCTCCGCACGGAACAGCAGATCAAGGTATGGGACCTCATTAAGAAATATTTCCCGGATTCCCGGATTTCCACCTACGCCATCATTTCCGACTTCAAGAGAAAAACGGCTGACGATATCCGCCGCATCAAGGAACATGGCCTCGATGAAATCATGATCGGCATCGAAACCGGGGACGACGATGTGCTGTCCTTCGTAAATAAGGGCTACACCGCCCAGGACATCCTGGACGCCGGCAAAAAACTGGACGAAGCGGGCATTACGTACCGCATGATTTACCTCGGCGGTCTCGCCGGCCGGGGCCACCTTGTGGAAAGCGCAAAGAAATCGGCAAAGATTTTCAACCGGATCCATCCGTACTACATGATGCTCACCAACGTGGCAGTACTGCCGGGAACGAAGCTCTACGACCAGATGAAGAAGGGCGAATGGACGGAAGCTACGGAAAAGGAACGGATCGAAGAAATCCGCACCCTCATTTCTGAACTGAACATCCCCATCACCATCAATTCCGGCACCTCCACCAGCACCGTACGGTTCGAAGTGAAACTGCCGGAAGAAAAGGATAAGATCCTGAAAGAACTGGATGATGTACTCGATAAATTTGATGTGAATACTGAAATTGCCCTGGAACGCTGGAGACACAGCATGCTTTCCGTCTGATTGAAAGGAGATCTTATTCATGCATTTTGCAAGTAACGTAGTTCGTCCGCCCTATGAAGCGAACAGTGTATACCTCCAGGTCACCAGCGGCTGCAGCCATAACGCCTGCCGTTTCTGTACCTATTATAAAGACGCCCCCTTCGCGGTGTCCCCGGAACGGGAAATCGTGGAAGACCTGGAAGAGCTGGCCAGCTACGGCATGGCCTTCCCCCGGATCTGGCTCCAGGGAGCGGACCCCTTCCTCCTGTCCTTCTCCCGACTGAAGCGGATTGCCAACCTTATCCACAAATACCTGCCCTTCGTGAAGACCATCGGCGGCTACGGCCGCATCGACAGCCTGAAGAACAAGACCGTGGAACAGCTGAAGGAACTGAAGGAACTGGGCTATTCGGGCATCGTCTTCGGCGTGGAGTCGGGGGATGATAAAATTCTGAAATTCATGAATAAGGGATATAAAGCCAATGAAATCGTGCCGCAGCTCTCCAAAATGGACGAAGCCGGCCTTCCCTATGAAGTGATTTTCCTCTCCGGCCTCGGCGGCAAGGGCTATGGCCTGGACCATGCGAAGAAAACGGCGGCTGTATTCAACCAGCTCCACCCGGACCGTGTCCTCATCGCCGGACTTACCATTTTCCCGGACACCCCCCTCATGCAGGACGTACGGAAAGGGACCTTCGTGGAAGCCACCGAAGGGGAACGGGTACTGGAACTGACGGAATTCCTGAAGGACCTGAACATCGACACCCTGGTAGACGCCACCAACGCCTCCATCATCACCACCATCTACGGCCGGGTACCGGAACGGAAGGCCAATATGATCAGCCGCCTCCAGTACATCTACGACACCTACGGCGAACAGGGCCTCCGTCACCAGAGAGACTCTTTGGGGGCGATTTAAGCGAGATCGAAATCGAGGAAGATGGGGCCGGAGGCCCTGGGGGTCTAGATCTAGATCTAGGTCTAGATCTCCAGCGGCTCCGCCGCGATTATGTGGCTGAATGGCGTGCGAACGAGCGGGGGCTTCTAGCTGTTAGCTTTTAGCGGCCAGGAAAGCTGGATAGGCCCTGCGGGCAGATTCGCCTGTGGCGAATCAGTAGCTAGTGGCTAGATCTAGTGGCTAGGTGAACAGGCCCTTCGGGCCGGATTCATTACCATTTCTCAGCCCTGTGGGCAGCTTTCTTCTGGGAGGAGAGCCTTGTGTGGAGTCAATGGCACGTTTAGGAGCAGAGTCATCAGGATACCTATTGCGGCTTCGCCGCTGGTGCCCTCGATCTCGGTCTCGACCTCAATCTCATCTGACGGAGGTTAGCCGATGGATGTGCCGCAGGCTTAGGACTTGCTTCCCCCTTCGGGGTGGCAAACGAACTGATTTCGTAGGGAGCCGCAGGCGACCGAGAAATCAGTGAGATGCTTCCCTGTGTGGGAAGTCCTGCAAAGCGGGCAAGGGGGGTGCATTTGCGGCGAAGCCGCTGGAATGGTGCTTTCAACTCTCTTTTCTCAACTCCATCTTTGAAAATCCCGTCATAGTCATTTACCAGAAAGATCTCTCGACTCGTCGTAGCTGTAGCGATTCTTATGGACAGCATCGATTGGCATGCTTCCACCGCTCGAGATGACGATATAGGGGAAGTGTCAGAAAGTGCGGTGAAACCGCTAGTGGTTAGCCTCCTTCCTCGGGAAGGCGAGGGTCCAAGTTGGCGTCTATACTGCACACTAAGACGCCTTCCTTTCAGGGCCCGGCGGTGGCGCCGAAGGCGACGGAGGTTAGCCGTGGGGTGCGCCGCAGGCTGATGGTTTGTCCCCCTTTTCCAAAGGGGGGATGTCACGCAGTGACAGAGGGATTCTGATGGATTTGCGGCGAAGCCGCTGGAACTCAACTCTTTCTTTGAAAATCCCGTCATAGTCATTTACCAGAAAGATCTCTCGACTCGTCGAAGCTGTAGCGATTCTTACTTGTTGTGACACATAGCATGCTGCCACCGCTCGAGATGACGATATAGGGGAAGTGTCAGATCGTGCGGTGAAACCGCTGGTGGTTAGTCTCCCTTTCTCAAAGGGAGATGTCTGCGAAGCAGACAGAGGGATTCTGATGGGTTTGCGGCTGTCAGACGATAGAAGATAGATGATAGATGATAGAAGATAGAAGATAGATGCCTACAGGCCCTGCGGGCCGAATCCGGCACCATCTCTCAGCCGTTTGCAGCTCTCTTCTGGGAAGAGAGCCTCCCGTGGAGTCAATGGGACGTTATGGGGGCAGAGTTATCAGGATTCCTATAGCGGCGGAGCCGCTGATGCCCTCGATCTCGATCTCGGCCTCGATCTCATCCGACGGAGGTTAGCCGATGGAAGCGCCGCAGGCTGAATTTTTGCGGCGGCGCCGCTGTGAGTTAGTCTCCCTTTTTCAATGGCAGCAGTCCTACAGAGGACTGCTGAGCCGGGCCCAGGAAGGTGCCTTTACTGTACACTAAGGCACCTTCCTCTTGTGGCCTGGCCGGAATGATGTCTGCGAAGCAGACAGAGGGATTCTGATGGGACTGCAACGGTTGATACGGACATTTTATATGATTGGCAGTCCGGCTATTAGATGATAGAAGATAGATGACAGAAGATAGATGCGGACAAGCCCTTCGGGCCAAACCCATCAGTTCCCATTAGCTAACCTCACCCCGATGGGGAGCTCCTTCCCGATGAAGGAGCCTCGGTCAGTGTCAATTGCACGTTTTGGGTGCAGAGTCATCTGGGACCCAACCGCGGCTTTGCCGCTGTTGTGTATCAAAAGGCGGCGCTTCCCAATTTGTGCGCCGCCACCTTCCCCTCGGGCGAAGCCCGTTACCCCTGCGCCACTTCGCCCGCAGGGCGTTACCCTTCAGCCACTTTCTAGCCCAACGCCATCTCTCAGCCGTTGGCAGCTCTCTTCCGGGAAGAGAGCCTCCCGTGGAGTCAATGGGACGTTTTAGGGGCAGAGTCATCAGGATCCCTATAGCGGCGGAGCGGCTGATACCCTCGATCTCGATCTCGGCCTCGATCTCATCCGACGGAGGTTATCTGATGGAAGCACCGCAGGCGGATTCCATGCGGCAGCGCCGCTAATGGTTAGTCTCCCTTTTTCAAAGGGAGATGTCACGCAGTGACAGAGGGATTCTGATGGATTTGCGGCGAAGCCGCTGAACCTCTACTCTCAACTCTCTTTGCTCAGCTCTTTCTTTGAACTGTAAAGTAAAAGTCAAAAAAGTAAAATCAAAATTCTGTACTTTCTGAAAAGAATTTACAGATTTTTTTGCGCGCCTAATGGACATAAATCGCTGATATTCCAGTATTTATGCCTGATTTGGCCTGTGCCGGCAGGAGAAAAAGAAAAGTAAAATTTTTTGATTTTACCTATTGACTATTTGACATTAAGGGGCTATAATAGGTTTGCAAGTTGAGAGAGGAGGTTGAATGGAGTGGCTGGTGGCTGGTGGCTGACAGCTAACAGAAAGCCGTAAGCCGTAAGCCGTAAGCCGTAAGCCGAACTCCTATTCCTCCTGATTACGTCACAGAAAGCGGTGAGTACCAAATGAACAATACAATGCTATCGGATCGGATAGAGAAATTTATCCTGGAACTATTGGACAAGGATTCCGGAGACCAGGTGATGCTGAAGCGGAAGGACGTGGCGGACCTGTTAGAATGTGCGCCGTCCCAGGTGACTTATGTCATTAATACCCGGTTTTCTTCGGATGACCGTTTCGTGGTGGAGTCCCGCAGGGGCAGCGGGGGATATATCAAGATTTCCCTCCGTACGAATCCACCGCCGGGAAGGAAGGTTTCCCAGTCTTCCCGGACTGCCGGAAAGGCTGGCAGCGCCAGTACCGCTGCCGGCAGCAGCCGAAAGCGTGAGGATACGCCGAACCCGAACAGTATCGAGACCATCGAGAACGGGCTTGACGGGTACTACCGCATGCTTGTGGACTACGAACTCATTTCCGGCCAGGAGTATCGACTGATTTGTGCAATGACCCATACCATGCTGGAGTATTGTCCGGAAAGCCATAGAAGGGAAGCGGCGAAGACATTGATTCACCGTGTGGAATGGGCATTGAAAGGAGATTGAAAATATGCTTTGTGATCGTTGCCATGGAAGAGAAGCAGTGGTCCATGTGACACAGATCATTAATGGACATAGAACGGAACGGCATCTGTGCCGGGAATGTGCAGCCAAGGAAAATCTCATGAATGATTCCATGGGGTTCTTCGGGCATGACCTGTTCCGGAACAGCTTCGATTCCTTCTTTAATGATGGATTTATGAATTCCCTGTTCCGCCCGGCCCGGACCACCATCGAAAGCCTGTCCTGCCCGGAATGCGGGAAGAAGTACGAAGATTTCAAGAAAGACGGCCTTCTGGGCTGCCCGGAATGCTATGAAGCGTTCCGCGAGAAACTCCGTCCTGCCTTCCAGCACATGCAGGGGGCTCACCGGTACAGCGGCGATGCGCCGAAACCGGCGGATGAGAAGAAAGCTCCTGAAGAATCTCCGGAACTGAAGGAGCTTCGGGAGAAATTGAGTAAACTGGTGGCTGATGAAAATTACGAAGAGGCTGCCAAAGTGAGAGATGAAATTCACAAACTGGAAGACAAAGGCTCTGATAAAGGAGGCAGTTCCAAATGACTTTGGATGAAATACTGGAGAATGATCTTCCCCGGTGGGCCCAGATCACAAAGGAAGACCCGGTCCTCTTCTCGAGGATCGCCCTCTTCCGGAACGTGAAGGGCATCCATTTCCCCTCCCGTCTCACGGGGGAGGAACGGAAGAAGTCCTCCCGCCTGGCGGACGAAGCGGTGCAGTCACTGAATGACCACGGCTACGGTCCCTTCATTCCCTATTCCCTGAAGGCCCTGGACCCGAAGGAAAAGGAAATCCTGGCGGAGAAGGGATTCCTTCCGGAAGAAGAGCAGCCGCTGGATGATGACACGAGGCTCTACGTCAATGAAGACGGGAGCCTGGCGGTGCGGACCAACGTAAAGGACCATCTGGCGTACCTGGGCTTCTCCGGTGGCAATACGGTGTACAGCCTGTGGAAGCGGGCGTCCCGGCTGGCGGACGAAAGCGCGGGCATCCTGGAGTATGCCTTTGACCGGGAGTTCGGATACCTCACCGCTTCTCCCCAGTACACGGGGACGGGGCTGAAGATGGTGTCCCTCCTCTTCCTGCCTGGCTTCACCGTCCACGGCCGGATCGGGGAGCTGGCGGAGTTCCTGGAACTTCGGGGCTTCCACCTCACACCGGTTACAGGGAAGGCGGACAGCCGGTATCCCTATTATCGTATAGAAAATACAAGGTCCCTGGGTATCAGGGAAATGGACTATGTGTCCGAAATGGATAAGATCCTGCAGGAAATCAGCGAGGAAGAGAAGAAGCTCTGGAAAGAGACCTTCGAAAGCTCGGAAGATGTGTTGCGGGACCGGATCTGGCGGGCCGTGGGAACCCTGAAATACGCAAGGCGCATCGGGAAGGAAGAGGCCCTGTACCTGGCCGGCCTCATCCGCATGGGTATCAACGCGGATATGATTCCCGATGAAGATGGACTTCTGTTTTACCGTCTCTATTCCCTCATCCCCGACAGCCAGGTGGCGGAAATCACCCATTCCACCGGCGGCGAGAAGGATATGGAAATGTGGCGCAGCGCCCTTCTTCGGGATGCGCTGAAGGGACTGTGACCGGGATGTACCTGGAGGGCGTTAGCTCAAAGGGGTGAATGGTTCGTAAGGGTTGCAGGGGGTGGCATCGCTGACGCTCGCCAACCGGGTTGTGGCTTCAACATCGCTGCGCTTGTTGAAGCAGGGGTTGTTGGTACGATAGCCGCCAAAGGCGGCAGACCCTGCCTTATGCCCCCGGTGCGAAGCACCCACCACCCGGTGAACGAGCGAAGCGCAGTTCACCCACAACCCTTAGCCCCATTCATCCGCATGGAGTACATCTCAATATAGCTATTAATGGCATTCAATATATACAGACTCTAAACAAAAGGAGGAGTTACTATGGAAGACAGATTTACTGATGGCGTGAAAAACGCCTGGAAATTTGCCGCACAGGAAGCTGTCAAACTGGGCAGTGACTATGTAGGCACGGAACATCTTCTCCTGGGCATTGCCCATGAAAAAGATACCGCCGGCGGCAAGATCCTGAATTCCCTCGGCGTCACTGTGGAAGCCGTGGAAAATTTCCTGTCCCAGGCCGGCAGCCGTTCTATCTTCAGCAGCGCTGAAGAAGTGTACGTGGCACCGCGGACGAAACGGGTGCTGGAAATGGCTGTGGAAGAAGCCAATGAACTGGGCAATTCCTATGTGGGCACGGAACACCTGCTCCTGGCCATCCTGAAAGAAGGAGGCGGCCTGGCCGTACAGATTCTGGAAAACTTCGGCGTCACCGAGGATAAACTGGAAAAGGCCTTCGAAAAATTCGTTTCCGAAGACAATGGCAGCCAGAATTCTTCCGCTGAACTGGGAGACCTGGGCGGCTTCGCTGTGGACCTGAACGAAAAGGCGAAACAGGGCAAGATCGATCCGGTCATCGGCAGAAACGATGAAATCAACCGGGTCATCCAGATCCTGTCCCGTCGGAACAAGAACAACCCGGTCCTCATCGGTGAACCTGGCGTAGGTAAGACCGCCATCGCCGAAGGCCTGGCACAGCGCATTGTGAATAACGATGTACCGGAAATCCTGAAAAACTGCTACATTATTTCCCTGAATATGTCCTCCGTAGTAGCAGGCACCAAGTACAGAGGTGAATTCGAGGAACGGCTGAAAAAGGTGATTGATGAAGTGAAGAAACATCCGGACTGGATCCTCTTCATCGATGAACTGCACACCCTCGTAGGTGCAGGCTCCAGTGAAGGCTCCATGGATGCCGCCAACATCATGAAACCGGCTCTGGCCCGTGGCGAACTCCGCTGCATCGGTGCCACCACCCTGAAAGAATACAAGAAATACATTGAAAAAGATGCAGCCCTGGAACGTCGTTTCCAGCCTGTGAAAGTCGGCGAACCGACACCGAAGGATACCCTGGAAATCCTGAAGGGCCTCCGGGATCGGTACGAAGCCTTCCACAAAGCAAAGATTACCGACGAAGCCCTGAAGGCTGCCGTGGAACTGTCCGGCCGTTACATCACCGACCGTTTCCAGCCGGATAAAGCCATCGACGTCATCGATGAAGCTGCTGCCAAAGTCCGTATGGAAGCTTCTTCCACTCCGGAAGGACTGAAGAAGAAAGAAGAACAGCTGGAATCCATCAACAAAGAAAAGGAAGCCGCCGTTTCTTCCCAGGACTTTGAAAAAGCTGCCGTATATCGTGACCAGGCTAAGAAACTGCAGACTGAAATCGATGCCCTGAAGAAAGACTGGAAGGGCGGAGACCACGACCATCTGCAGGTAACCGCAGAAGACGTGGCAGAAGTGGTATCCAAATGGACCGGCGTGCCTGTGGAGAACCTGAAGAAGAGCGACGCTGAACGGCTGCTCCATCTGGAAGATGAACTCCATAAGAGAGTCATCGGCCAGGACGAAGCTGTCCATGCAGTGGCTACGGCTATCCGCCGTGCAAGGGCCGGCATGAAAGACCCGAAACGTCCGATCGGCTCCTTCCTCTTCCTTGGCTCCACCGGTGTGGGCAAGACCGAACTGGCCCGTGCCCTTGCTGAATGTATGTTCGGCAGCGAGAAGAACATGATTCGTTTCGATATGTCCGAATACATGGAGAAACACGAAGTCTCCCGTCTCGTCGGTGCGCCCCCAGGATACGTGGGCTATGAAGAAGGTGGCCAGCTCACCGATGCGGTTCGCCGCAATCCGTACAGCGTCATCCTCTTCGATGAAGTGGAAAAAGCCCATATGGACTTCTTCAACATCCTGCTCCAGGTACTGGACGACGGCCGTCTGACCGATGGCCAGGGCCGGACCGTGGATTTCACGAACTGCGTCATCATCATGACCAGTAACCTGGGCTCCAACTTCATCAAAGGCCAGATGAAACAGCTGGGCTTCAACTCCGGCGAAGAGAAAGAAGAGAAAAAGGATACCTTCGAAGACATCAAGAAGATGATCATGGACCAGGTAAAACGGACCTTCCGTCCTGAATTCATCAACCGTATCGATGAAATCGTAGTATTCCATCCGCTCACTCCGGAAAACCTCTCCGAAATCGTAAACCTCATGCTGAAGAAAGTAGAAGGCAAACTGGATCACTTCCATGTGACCCTGGACGTCTCCGACGATGCAAAGAAGATCATCATCAAAGACGGCACCGATGTAGAATACGGCGCTCGTCCTCTGAAGAGGACCATCCAGAAAGAACTGGAAGACCCGATTTCCGAACTCATCCTCCAGGGCGGCCTGAAGGACAAGAAAGTCCTCCACGTCGGCAAGGACGACAAGGATAAACTCACATTCAAAGCCGAATAATGAAGGTGTAGAATGATATAATGGACACAGGAATCTGATTCCTGTGTCCATTTTTTTATATACAGCCAAGCGTCATGCGAACGGATGGGGGCTTCCAGCTGCTGGCTTTCAGGAAAGCCGGTTCGCTTGCGGCGCCGAGACACCCCAACCTCCCCTCTTCAGAGGGGAGGGGGGACCGCGTGAGCGGTGAAAGGGTGTCCCCAAAGGCCGTTGCAGGTATTGACAGAAAACAGTGGGAGCGACTTCAGCGAGAGCTCCCTCCGCCGCCTGCGGCGCCGAGACACCCCAACCTCCCCTCTTCAGAGGGGAGGGGGGACGCGTGAGCGGTGGAGGGGTGTCCACTGAAGGCAGCTGTAGATATTGACAGAAAACAGTGGGAGCGACTTCAGCGAGAGCCCCGCACCGCCCTCCTGCGTTGCTGTCTTCTCTATTAGATGGGGTTGAACCAACTCTCCCTCAACAGTCTCTATTTCTTATTGTCTTATTTTCATTCTACCTGACCAGGAGCAAAGGCTATGGATAACCGTTTCCGTATACCCAAAAACAGTTCTCTTATGACACTTGCCAAGGAGCTTCGGAAGAATATGACCCTTGAAGAGAAGAAGCTGTGGTATCAGTTTTTGAGGACCTATCCACTCAAGTTTTATCGTCAGAAGGTTATCGGCAATTATATCTGTGATTTTTACTGCCCCTCGGTCCGGCTTGTCATAGAATTGGATGGGAAACAGCATTACAACGAAGAGGATGCCGCCTATGACAGGGAAAGGACCGCATTTCTGGAGTCCTATCACATTACTGTGATTCGATACTATGATGGGCTGATACGTGAGCAGTTCGGAGATGTCTGCAAGGACATTGATCATATAGTGAAAGACCTGATTTGGACCAGGAACTGAACAGATCATGGATACAGGCGGCTTTAGCACCCCAACCTCCCCTCTTTAGAGGGGAGGGGGAC
>NZ_UQKJ01000059.1 GCF_900541605.1 uncultured Dialister sp.
CAAAATCCGGGGGCCTCACTTTCGGATGTGTCCACTACTCGGGGTCCATTTTAACATCCACTCCTGACTCCTCACTCCTCATTCCTGACTCTTCCCCTCCTGTGAATTCTCATATCTACTACCTATAGTAGTCCATGGGGCAGCTGCACCATACATCTTGTGAATATACAGAAGGCGGCAGAGATGGTAAAATATAGTTATTCACAAGATTCTTCACTTATGAACAGACTTATTTAATTTGCGGGAAATCCCTTTCTATCGGATTTCCCGCAAATTATCCCCTCTGTCCTATTCATAATTATTCACAGAAATTCACAGGTTATTCAATCGAAGGAGTCATTATGGATTTCTTTTTACTATGGGACAGGATACTGGAATATATCGACAAGAACGACCACCAATACTATAAAATGTTTTCTTACGATGTGTTTCCCATTTCCCTATCAGACAGCACACTGGTCATCTCACCATCCCGGCCCTACCTGGTACGGTGGATTGACAATGTGTACAAAAGCAAACTGGAACAGATCATCCGGACCCTCACAGGAAAGGATATCCGGGTAGAGATCCGGCCGCCAAGGAGCGAAGACGCGGCGCCGGCCATGCCGGAGCCACCGGTTCCCGCTGGACCACAGGAACCTCCGGCTGCTCCGTTCCCGGAATCATCGGAAGTTTCCTCCATGCCGCCGGAACCGGCACCGCTTCCAAAGACAGCACCACCTGCTGCGGATCCATTTCCCCAGGAAGTAGCGCCGCCTGATTTCTCCAACCTGACCCCGAAAACCGCCGACGAAGTATCCCTTCCGGATATCCGGAACTATGAAGAGCTCCACGAAACATCCCTCTTCGAAAACGTGCCAAAAGGAGAATCGAAGAAGACATTCCAGCCCAATCCGGTGAACGAGGAATATACATTTGAAACCTTTGTCCACGGCAACTGCAATGAAATCGCCTACCAGGCCGCTTACGCCGTAGCCCAGACCGCCACCCATCCGGACCAGGCGGACCAGAAGATGAATCCTCTCTTTATTTATGGACCCTCCGGACTGGGAAAGACCCATCTTCTCCATGCCATCTGTAATTATATACATAAGTATAAGCCAAACCTTTCGGTGCTCTTCGTATCCAGTGAAACATTCACCAATGAACTCATCGATGCCATCCAGAATCATACGATGCCGAAATTCCGGGCCAAGTACAGGAACCTGGATTTCCTCCTCATCGATGATGTGCAGTTCTTCGGTTCCAGGGATTCCACTAAGATGGAAATCTTCAATACCTTCAATGAACTGTTCGATAAGAAGAAATACATTATCATGACCAGTGATCGTACGCCTTCGGATATCGACAAGCTGGAAGACCGCCTGCAGAGCCGTTTTTCCAGCGGCCTGGTGGCCCCCATTTCACCGCCGGATTATGAAATCTGCTGCATCATCCTGCAGAAACGGGCGGAAAAAATGGGCATCACCCTGCCGAAGGACGTGGTGGACTACATCGCCAGCCACATCAATACCAATGTCCGTGAACTGGAAGGGGCCTTCAATAAACTGGTCACCTTCTCCCATATCAAGAAGGAATCCATTACCCTTCCCTTTGCCCGGGAAGCGCTGAAGGATCAGATTCCCATCGACAGCGGCCAGGAACTCACCGTGGATTTCATCATCGACACGGTCTGCAAATACTATGGAGTGAAAAAGGATAAACTCCTTGGCAACGGACGGCCCAAGAAAATCGTCATTCCCCGGCAGATTGCCATGTACCTCTGCCGAAATGAGCTGCATGAATCCTATCCTACCCTTCGGGACTGCTTCAAGCGGAAGGACCATTCCACCGTTCTCTATGCCTGCGAACGGGTAGAAAACGACATAGAAAATGATCCCCAGACCAAGGCATCCATTGAAGCCATCAGGAAAATGCTCCATTCCCGGTAAAGGAAAAACCCATGTGAATAAAAAAGGGCTTTCCTGTCCGATTTCCTGTTCCCAACCTGTGAACAACAGGAAATCCGTGAAAAACTGTGAAATCTGTGAATAGGAAAAAAGGATATTCACTCCTTTCTGACAAATTACAGGCATCGAGAAAATCGAGCTTTTCACAAAGTTATTCACTTTTTCACAGCGTACTACTACGACTGCTACTATATTTTATCAATCATCGTCATTTTTAAAGGAGCTGCCATGAAAGTCATTTTCGAAAAATCCGAGCTCTGTGATGCATTGGACCGCGTACAGCGGGCAGCACAGAACAAAGTTACATCCAATACCAATAATGGTTTCTTTATCTCCGCAGTGCAGGGTAAAATTCTTATCCAGGCCAATGATTACAGCATAGGCATCAAAACATCCTGTGCTGCAGACATTGAAGAAGAAGGCATTGCCGTTATTGCAGCACCCCAGCTGCAGAATACCATCCGCATGATGCCGGCAGGACCGATTACTATGGAAAAAGGAGACCATGAAAATGTGGTCACCTTTACAGCCGGATCCTATGTATCCAAGTTCCCCACCCGGGATCCGGTGGAATTCCCGGATGTCCAGGAAATGGACCACAAGAATCACTGCATCATTGGATGCCGGGATTTTGTAGAAACCACAAACCTCGTCACCTTTGCCGCTTCCACGGATAAACAGAAACCCCTCTTTTCCGGTATTCTTTTTGAAATCAAGGATTCCGTTTTTACCATGGCTTCCACCAATACCCATCGTCTGGCATGCAGGGAGGTGACTCTCTCTGAATCGGCCACGGAAGCGGGACGGTTTATCGTTCCCTCCGGAATCCTGTCCGATGTGACAAGACTCCTGCCACAGGATAAGGAAGAGGATGTGGTAGAAATTTCCTGGTCCAACAACCATGTGGCCTTTACCTTTGGGGAAACCTACTTCATTGCCAGCCTCATCAATGGCCAGTACCCCGATTTCCACCGCATCATTCCAAACCATTTCGATGCCACCGCCGTGGTCAACCGCAGTGATTTCGAAGAAGCTGTCCGCTTTGTAAGCCCAATTTCCAGGGATATGAGCTACCAGACCATTAATTTTTATTTCACCGATGGTACCCTGGAAATTTATGAAGAAGATCCGGATATCGGCCGTTCCGATACATCCATCCCTGTAAAGCTGGAAGGAAATCCGGTGCGTCTCACATTCAACTGCAACTATATTGAAGATATCCTGAAGCATTCTAAAGGGGAGACCGTGATTCTTCACCTGCAGAAGGCAGGCCCCATGCTGGTGGAACAGGAAGAAGACAAGAGCTACCGCTACATTATGACGCCCATGAGAGGAAGAGACTGATGAAAGAAATCGCAATTTACGGAGACTATATCCAGCTAGACCAGTTCCTGAAAAAACTGGACTATATCACATCCGGCGGAGAAACGGGGGCTTTCCTGGAAGCCCATACCATACTGCTGAATGGGACGAAGGTCCATGAAAAGCGGAAAAAAATCAGAAAAGGCGACATCCTGTCCATCGATGGGACCGAGTTCCGCATGACCGGAGAATAAAAATGAAATGCCTTTCTTTCCGTCTCATACAGATACGGAATTTTAAAGACAGGACCGTGGAGCCTTCACCGGCTCTTACGTTCTTCACCGGTCCCAATGGCTGCGGGAAGACCAATCTTCTGGAAGCCCTGTATTACAGCTCCGTGGGAAAGTCGTTCCGTACGTCCAACGATGGAGAAATCATCCGGATCGGAGATGATGAGGGCACGATTCTGGTGAATTTCTCTGTTCACCAGGTGGAGCAGTCCATCAAAATCAAACTGACCAGGGGGCAGGGAAAGAAAATCTTCCTGAACGATACCCCCATCCGCAGGAAGGAACTGATGGGGCTTTTCCGGACTGTCCTTTTTACACCGGACGAGCTGCAGCTCATCAAAGGAGCTCCCCAGCTGCGGCGGCGTTTTCTGGACATGGAAATTTCCCAGGTATCTCCAAGGTACTATGAGGAATTCCTCCGATACAGCCGGGCCGTACAGCAGCGGAACGGGGCTCTCAAAAATGCTCTGGCCACCGGAAAAAAGCCGGACCTGGACATGTGGGATATGCAGATTGCCTCCGGCGCTTCCTATATGGTGAAAAAGCGGATGGAAACCATATCCCGCATGAATGAAACGCTGATGGACATGGAGCAGAGGCTCACCAATCGCCGGGAACGGCTGGAAATCCGCTATAACCAGCAGGGCAGCCATGAGCCAAGGTGGGATATGGAGTGGTATATGGAAGAACTGTCCCGGCGCCGGGAAGAGGATGAACGGTTCTGCCATACATCCATCGGACCCCATCGGGATGACCTCACCTTTCTCCTGAATGGCATGGATATTTCTGCCTACGGTTCCCAGGGCCAGCAGCGGACAGCCATCCTTTCCATGAAACTGTCGGAAATGGAATTTATCCAGGAGGAAACGGGGGAATACCCGGTGCTCATCCTGGATGACATAGGCAGTGAACTGGATCGGGAACGGCGAAAGGCGCTGGTTACCTTTCTCATGGACAAGGAAATCCAGACACTGGTCACCGGTACGGAAGTCCCCTTCGATGTGGAAGGGAAAGTGGTGGATCTGGGAAAATATGGGTTAAACGAGACACCGCATCAGGAATGAGGTGGCGGCGCACAGGGAAGAATTGAGAATTGAGTTTTGAAAATTGCGGTCAGGCGGCAAAGCCGCGAGACCGCAATTTTTTCTTTTTGGGACGGTATCCTTTGCTTCCGGACTATATAAACAGAGGAACACAGCAGGGCCCGGAAAAGTTTTCCGGTTTCCGCCAGCGCGCAGAATCTTAAGGGGCGGAATCCAGAAAATGGCGATTTCCATTGGAGGCTGTGCTTCTCCGGTGCACCGAAAAATCAAACCAGAAAACTCCCGCCAAAAACCGCCAGAAATCATGAGCGGCAGCCGTTCACCGGACTTCCACGGAAACCGGGGACCCGCCTTTGCGGATCCCCTCGGTTTACCTCGGAAGACAGTGTCCCAAGTCCTACCATGCAGCGGCCGGGAAGCGGCGGGAATTTCTGCATGGAAAAAGCGCAGGAAATGAATGATCATTTCCTGCGCTTTTTCCATTGTTTCACGTGAAACAACAGGACCATTTTCATACAGCATAGGAACCTGGGATTGGCTGAAAGACTTTTGTTTGCGGCTCAGCCGCCTGGCCTCAATTCTGCTTCATTCAGTCCCATTTCTTCTGGGGCTTCTGGGGCAGTTTTTTCAGCATTTCGTTGGCCTCTTCCGTTGTAATGGAAGAAACAGGACGGTGGAGCAGGAGGGCCAGCAGCTTTTTCTTTTCCTCGTCGGCACTGTATTTATGGAAAATTTTTTCCTTGGCCCGGTGGATGAGAGTATCCCTGGCGTCTTCATAGAGGCTGTAGTCACAGGGAAGAATGGCACGGACCTCCTGATAGGTGTAGTGGGGATTTTCTTTCAGGATAAGGATGACCTTGTTCTTCCTTGTTTTCTCCAGCTTCCGATGGCAGGCGGGGCAGATTTTTTCCTGCGGCGGACAGAGGGCACCGCAGATGGCGCAGGCATGGTAGCCATCTGCCTGCTCTCCCTTTCGGATTTTCAGCACTTCTTCCATCATTTCCGCAAACTGGGGGCGGATTTTTTCGCTTTTCACGTGGCCTGCCACCCAGCTTTGGATCCACTGTTCCTCTTCCGGAGAAAGATCCACCGAATACCGATGCTGTTCTTTTTTTATGGTTTCATTGACTTTGTCCACCGTAGTGAAGGGGCGGCTGTCTTTTCTGGGGGATCCTGCAAAGAACCGGATGTCCTTGAAATATTTCCCGATTTCATCTTTAGAGAGTTCCTTCAGAATATCCCCTTTCATCATGTAAAGCTGCTGCATGAAGGCGGAGTTTGTGACCTGCACGTAGAGGAGAGGACCCTTGCATCCGGAAATATAGGATTCTTTGGCCATGAGGTCTCCTACTATATTCTTCCAGCGCTTCTGGAACAGGTAGAACTGGAACCCCTTCTGACCGAAGAGCTTTGTTTTGATGTCGGAATGGGTAAATACACCGGCAATGGTATCCATGGTGCGGTACCGTTTTCCCTGTGGCCTTTTGTCTTCTTCATCCATGGTCATTCCTCCTTTCCCTGTTTATCTTCATTATACAATAATGGGGAATGGAAGAGTCCGGGGAGAACCGGCAGCAAAACATTAAGGAAGCGCTGATTCATTCGCAGAGTCCGAGTATTCCTTGTATTGCATGAAAATACAAGAGTATAATCGAACAACGATTTAATCAGCGCTTCCTTAACTCTCAATTCTTTCTTTTACAGCCTATAAAATTTCTTTGGCTTAACGACAGACGGATTCTATTTTATAATAGAAAAAGGAGAGTGTGGTTTCTTTGATTGGAGGTCTTTCTATGGATGAAATTAAAGATGGAAAAGTAGATATTGATCGGTATCGCGCCAGGGAGGGTGAAAAAATCAATCTGAAAAAATTCTCCACCAAGTGCGATGTGTCCATTGATAAAACAAAGGTAAAGAGCCTCTATTTCCCGGAGGTCATCGAAAAGGTGAAGGACCTGCAGGAAAAGCTCTATGCCCAGAATACCTATGGCCTTATCATCGTGCTGCAGGCCATGGATGCTGCCGGCAAGGACGGCACGGTGAACCATGTATTTGCAAACCTGGATCCCGGCGGCGTGAAGGTGGTTTCCTTCAAGCAGCCCACCACTGAGGAAAAGGGCCACGACTACATGTGGCGCATCAATAAGGCCCTGCCGGAACGGGGAGATATCGGTATTTTCAACCGTTCCCAGTACGAAGATGTCATTGTCACCAGAATCCACGACCTGATCCATAAGGGCCAGCTGCCCCAGGACCTCATTCACAAGGACATCTGGGAAGAGCGGTATGAACAGATTAACAACTGGGAAAAATACCTGCACCAGAATGGATTCGAAATGGTGAAGATTTTCCTCCATGTGTCGAAGTCGGAACAGCAGCGCCGGCTTATGGACCGTATCATTAACCAGCAGAAGAACTGGAAGTTCTCCATGTCCGATATCAATGAACGGCAGTATTGGGATCAGTACCAGAAGCTCTATGAAGAAATGATTTCCAAGACTTCCAAGGATATTTCGCCCTGGTACATCGTGCCGGCGGATAATAAGTGGTATACCCGCTATATCGTAGCTCTGATTACCCTCCATGCGCTGAAAAAAATCAATCCCCAGTTCCCAAAACTGTCGCCTGATGTGCAGACCCAGCTGGAACAGTTCAAGAAATTGATTTCGGAAGTGGATATCCATTCCCTGAAGGAAATCCAGGAGACCATGGATAAGGAATAAAGAATAAAAAAACTGACAGATTTTTCGGGATTTTCTCTTCTGTTTTCCGGAAAGAACATCCCTGGAAAGAGGAGTATTTCATTTTTCTAAATATTTTCCTGCCCAAAAGGCGGGATGATGAAAAACGCGGATTCTCCGGCCGGAGGCCGCTGGTCCGCGCTTTTTACTGTTCGGGGGATCATGATGGAGACCAGGGAAGAAAACAAAGCGGTCAAGACGGAGGAAAAGAAGTATACGGGCAACGTGAAAATCGATATTGACCGGTATCGGGCTAAAGAAGGAGAGAAAATCAACCTGAAGAAATTTCCCACTGCCTGCGATAGGGATGTGGATAAGGAATCGGTGAAAATGAGTGCCTTTCCAAAGTCCCTGGATGAGCTGAACCTCCTGCAGGCCAAGCTCTATGCCCAGAGCACCTATGGCCTTGTCATCGTACTGCAGGCCATGGATGCCGCCGGCAAGGACGGCACCATTAAGCATGTATTTTCCCATCTGGACCCGAATGGGGTGCACGTGGTTTCTTTCAAACAGCCTACGAGCGAAGAAAAGGACCATGACTATATGTGGCGCATCAATAAGGCCCTGCCCCGGCGGGGAGATATCGGCATCTTCAATCGCTCCCACTATGAGGATGTCATCGTGACCCGGGTCCATGACCTGATCAGAAATGATAAGCTTCCGAAAAATCTGGTGACCAAGGACATTTGGGAGACCCGGTACCGCCAGATCCGGGACTGGGAAAGGTATCTTTCTGAAAACGGGTTCCATGTAATCAAGATTTTCCTCCATGTATCGAAAAATGAGCAGCGGGACCGGCTGGCGGAACGGATCCTGAACAAGAAGAAAAACTGGAAATTTTCCATGGCCGACCTGAATGAACGGCGGTACTGGGACCGATACCAGGAGCTCTATGGGGAAATGATTACGGCCACCTCCACAGAACAGGCGCCCTGGTATATCGTGCCCGCCGATAATAAATGGTACACCCGTTACGTGGTGGCCCAGATTGTCATCCGGGCCCTGAAGGATATTGCCCCCCGGTTCCCGGAAATGTCGAAAGAAATCAAAGACCAGCTCGAAGAATTCCGGAAGCTCATCGAGAGCGGCAATGTGGGAATGATCGAAGAAATGCAGGACGTCATGGGCGTGGAAGAAAAGAAATAAGGACCTGGGAGTGGCGGAGAAAAGCATTCTGACGGTCAGAGCCACTGGAGTGGAGCTTTTAGCTGTTAGCTTCCAGGAGAACTGATTTGCCTGTGGCAAAAAAAGAACGAGTCAAGAGTTGATGTCCAGCGGCTTTGCCGCAGTTGGCCGGCCCTATTTTTGCCACAGGCTGACCAGCTTTCCTGGCAGCCTCACTCCAGTGGCTCTATCCATCAGAATGCCATGCTGTTCGACCGGCGGTCTGTTTTCTGCGAGCCTGAGCTGTTTATGATATAATACTTCTATAAGACTGGTTAAATCTCCCTGTTTTCGTGAGGTGAATGGATATGAAAAAAATATTACTGGCTCTGGCTGTGGCGGCTTCTGTATCCGGCGTGGCCTTTGCATCTCCCCAGACTTCCTTTAAGGAAGGACAGACGGAAATCAATGTGGGCATGTGGGATTCTTCGGCCCATTCCAATGGATATAAGTCCGACGGAGACTGGAACTTCCTTGGCGGCGTTACTTATGGTATCAATGACCGCTGGGCAGCCCAGTATCAGTACACCGGTCTCCATACGGACCATACCAATGGCAACATGAATGAAATCAATGCGCTCTATTCCTTCCATCCCCAGGTGGCAGCCTTCGGCGGCTGGAACCGTATTTCCATGAAAGATTTCCCGGATCGGGTTTTCGGCTCTTCGGACCGGGTGAATAACATCGCCCAGCTTGGCATCATTGCCCGGCAGCCGGTGAACGATGTGGTGGATGTCTACGCTAAAGGAGCGGTGGGCACTGAATCCACATCCCTGTGGGAAGCGGGGGTAAACCTGGCCCTGGATAAGGATGTGGACCTCAATGCAGGCTACCATTACCTGAATACCCGGGGAGATTCGGACCATAATGTATCCTATAAGGGATTCATGGCCGGTGTATCTTACCGTTTCGGTGGCAGTGACAATACTCTGGCTCCGGCGGAGGAAGAAAAGAACTATGACTACGAAGGAGACAGCGAACCGTCTACGGTAACGGTCAAACCGGCCAATACCAATGCGGACGTGGTCAATGTGCCCGCCGATACGCCGGTGAAGGCCCCGGAAAATGATTACTACTTCAATAGCATCCATTTCAAGAGCGACTCCGCCGCCATTGAAGATGGCCAGAAGGCAAACCTCGATGAATTTGTGAAGAAAGCCAAGGAAACGGGCCATGTATTCAAGCTCGTAGGCCGTGCGGATTCCACAGGCAGTGCGGATTACAATAAGAACCTTTCTTCCCGCCGCATTGAAAGCGTGAAGAAGTATGCCGTAGACCACGGTGTGGACGCTTCGAAACTGGTGCCCATGGTAAAGGGTTCTGAAGACGGCAGCGGCGCTGATGGACGGCGTGTGGATATTTTTGAACACAAATAAGTGATATGTTTTTCAAAAAAAGCGTGTGGCTGGAAGGCCATGCGCCTTTTTGTTTTTTACGGATAGAGTCACCGGTGCAGGGGCCTTGAGCCTTTAGCCTTGAGCATTGAGCTGGTCAGTCGCTGCGCTGCTTTGCAGATTCCACCTGTGCAAGTCGGATTCATCCTATGCAGGATTTCCATTTCTAAGAGGACACATGTTTTGAATTATTCCCACAAAAATAAAAGACTTCGGTATGAGAATAATCCCAAACATGCAGCTCCTTAGAGAAGGGGCGCGCCAAAGGCGCAGGATGGATGGCCGCGCAGTGGCTGTTCAGCTGAGGGCCCGGGGTTCGTGTCTCTAATTATTAGCACCTGAATTGCTAACGAAAAATTCTTTCCCATTTTTCCCGTTAGGTATATAATGCTCTTAAAGCAAAAACGGGGGAATACTTTAGGGGGGAGGAACCATATGAATCTAACAGTCACCCATGCCATTATTATTCTGATTACCGTAGCCCTTGTCATCGGCATCGGTATTTACCATTCCCGGTCTGTAAAGTCGGCGGCGGGATACAGCGTAGGCGGCCGGAGCGCCGGCGTACCGCTGGTGGCAGGCACCGTCGTCGGTGGCGGTGCCACTGTGGGCACGGCCCAGCTGGCCTACAGCTTCGGCCTGTCGGCCTGGTGGTTTACGCTGGGAAGCGGCATTGCCTTTATTATCATGGGCATTTTTTATGCCCGCCGCATGAGGGGCACCGGGCTGGAGACCATTCCCCAGTTCCTGTCCCTCCATTACGGGAAACGGGCGGAGGAACTGTCTTCGGTTATTTCGTCCATTGGCATTCTCTTTTCTGCCGTAGCCAGCTGCCTGCCGGGGATTGAAATCATTTCGTCCCTTTTTGGGCTGGATCCCATGATTTCCTCGGTAGTCCTGATTCTCCTTGTCATCGGATATACATTCTTCGGCGGCATGAAGAGTGCTGCTATCGGCGGCATCCTGAAGATGGGCATCATCTGGTTTGCCCTGTTCATTGCAGGGTTCGAGGCTTTCCAGGCCATCTATGGCACCGCAGCCTGGGACAACATGGCGCCATCGGAATTTTCCCTGTTCGGCCGGGGCTTTGAACCGTCCATGGCCAACCTGTTTTCTGTAATCGTCGGCGTTCTGTGTACCCAGACCTATATCCAGTGCATTTTCTCCGCCAGTACGCCTATTACTGCAGCCTTCGGCTGCTTTGCGGCAGCTCTGATTGTCATTCCCGTGGGCCTTCCCAATGTGGCCATCGGCATGTACATGCATGCCATGGATCCCGATGTGATGCCGATTCTCGTACTGCCTGCCTATCTCATCAACCATACTGGCGTCTTTATCGGAAACCTGGCCATGGGGAGCATTATCCTGTCCCTGGTCAGCGGCATCGGCGGCCTGTCCCTGGGAATCGGTACCATGATTGCCAGGGATATGCTGGCGTCTATCCTTAAAATCCGGGATGACCATAAGCTCCTTGTCATTACCAAAATGACGGTGCTGGCAGTTATGATTCTGGCCTGCCTCATTTCCATTGCCAACAGGGGCTCTGAAGTACTCGTATGGAATTATCTGTCCATGGCTCTCCGGGGTGGCGGTATCTTTATCCCCTTCAGTCTGGCTGTATTCCTTCCTGGCCATCTGACAAAGACCTGGGCCGTCATTTCCATGGCCGGCAGTACCCTGGCGGCCCTCCTTTCCGCTACGGTGATTCATCTGCCCATGGATCCCCTGTTTGTGGGACTCATTGCCAGTGCCATCCTCATCATCCCGGGACTCCGGCTCCACGGCAATCCCCCGGATGAAGGAATCGTAGAAGAAAAGGTTTGATGGAGATGGATAGGGCAGTGGCCTTCGGCCAGGGCTCTGCCTGCGGCATGGCTAAGGCTTCCGCCTGGGCTTAAGGAAAAGAAATTATACAATTCGCGGCGCCACAATAATTTTGATGCGCCGCACATGAACTGGCCCCCTTGTCAAGGACACAATTAAAAGTGTAGTTCGGACTCCATAGG
>NZ_UQKJ01000060.1 GCF_900541605.1 uncultured Dialister sp.
TGCATAAAAATCCAAGAATGAAATCTGACAACGATTTAATCAGTGCTTCCTTAAAAAAGCCATGAATCTACTTTTGTATGCATAGATTCATGGCTTTCAGATTGCCTGTATTGGACTCATGGGGATGTCCGTCGTTTCTTTTCAAACCGAAAAATGGTTTCCTGCAGTTTCTTTACTTTACATCAAAAAGGAATTTA
Source organism: uncultured Dialister sp. (assembly GCF_900541605.1). GTDB lineage: Bacteria > Bacillota > Negativicutes > Veillonellales > Dialisteraceae > Dialister. The sequence continues at coordinate 198 of NZ_UQKJ01000060.1, forward strand.
TAATCCTTGACTACATCAGGATGGAGGCTGCGGCCGACAACGCACATGGTTTCCAGGATGTGGGGAATTTCTTTGCGGGTTTCCTCGCTGTATTCTTTGTGCAGGTGGAACGTAAGGTGGATGGCTTTGACCTTATAATTTTCAAAATCCGCATCCTTGGACACGTCCACATAGGAACCGGAAAAATCCAGATGCTTCTGTTCCAGCACCAAAGCCAGTACGGTTTCTGCGCAGTCTGCCAGCGCCAGAGCCAGCATATCCGATGGCAGAAGACGGGACGCATCATTTTCCGTGACCATGGTTTGCCCGTTTCCTTCCAGACGGACCGATTGATTTTTATTCCCCAGATAAACAACTTTACAGTGCCTCATAACAGATTCCTCCTTACTAATATCCGTACTTTTATTCAACAACCAGGCATCTTCCCGGTCTTATCGGTTTGCGATGCGGCAATGTTCCGGCAAGGTGCCCCAGAATAACAAAGACCCGGCAGATATAGTTAACCGGCACTTTCCACCGGGTGAGCAGATCCTGTCCTTCTGCGGTAGAAAAGGTTTCTTCTCCCCGGGAAACGATGCAGGAAGACAGGCCGAGATCTGTCGCCATGAGGAGCATATTTTCCGCAGCGCAAAAGGCATCGGCAATGCTGAAGGGAAAATCCTTTTCCCCGAAGATGGCGATGACCGCCGGTGCTCCATAAAACCCGTCTTTAATGGAACCGTCGTCAATCAGGCTGGGCTGCTCCCTCGATACGTGGCTGACGTTCACTTCGCCCCGGTGAAAAGGGCGATAATTCATCCTGCCAATACGGTGCGTGAGCTGCGCATCACGGATACCAACGAACATGTTCCGCTGGCTGCCGCCGGCATTGGGAGCGCAGGCCCCTGCTTCCAGAATCATATCCATTTCTTCCCGCGAAATCTGTTCAGACGTATATTTCCGTATAGACCGCTGGTCTTTCACTAATTTCAGAAAATCCATAAAACCCTCCTGACTGTAAACCATATAAGCCATGAAAGCTTATATTCGTATAGTATCAGTCAGGAGGGTCTTTGTAAAATATGACTATCGCATTATTAATACGCATTCCGCATTAATCAGTCATCAGCTGCCATAATAGGTCCGAGCTTCACGGATGACCTGGCACGCCGGTGATTCCTTATCCCCCAGGGCCGCCTTCAGGCTGTAGATTCCCAATTGGGTCACCGGAGATTCGGGCCAGGAGAAAACTGCCAGTTCCTTGTGAGAAGGCAGCAGGTAATCCGGCAGGAGGACATATCCCACGCCGCACAGGGCCAGGGCACAGGCTTCACTGGCGTTGGCACAGATGATATTATCCATTTCTTCATTAACCGGCAGGATGCGGTGGCCCCGGGAGAAGACATGCTTCAACAGGTACGGAGGAATGTCGAAAATCTGCCGGTACGGCAACAGTTCTTCAGAGGAAACGCTTTTATTGTGTTTTCTTTTTTTCTTTTGGGCCAGCGGATGATCCTTGCGGCAGACGCAGTGAAACCGTTCTTCGTGGAGCGGTGTAAAGACAACACTTTCGTGAGCAAATTTGGCGTCTTTAATGGTAAATACCAGGTCCAGTTTCCCGCTTACGAGGCGCTGCAGGTTAGCATCGGTCTGGTCCAGCGTGAATTCTGCGGCCAGTTTCCCGTTTTTTTCCAGTACCGGCCGCAAAAACCTGGTCAAAAGGGGCATGGCCTGGGTATCCATATAACCGATACGCAGTACGTGATGAAAGTCATTCCGAAAATGGGAAATCCATTCCCTGCTGTGATAATAAGAGGCAAGCATGGACTGCGCTTCCGGCAGGAACTGGGCCCCTACCTGGGTCAGCGAAACGGTGCGGGTGGTCCTGTGAAAGAGCTGGGTTCCCAGCTCCTGCTCCAAGGACTGGATCTGCCGGGACACGGCGGGCTGGGTCATATTCAGCTCCTCCGCAGCCCGCATATAATTCAGCGTATTGGCCAGGGTGGTGAAGCATTCCAATTGGGTCGTGTTCATCAGGATTCCTCCTTCCAAAATTAATACGGTTTATTCATTAATTATACCATATATTCATTTCACGGGATTCACTATCCATGCTATGCTGACAGCGTAACAGGGAAATGCCTATCCCCCTGCTTGAAGTAAAGAGAAAGTTGACTAACGTGAAAGGAAGAGTGGTATGATGAAACATTCCTATTTGAAAAAAGGGGTGCTGGTCCTTATGGTTTCGCTGTCAGTTCTTGGCCTGCAGGCTCCATCTGGCGTAACGGCAGCGGATATGGCGGCTTCCCCGTCGTCCGCAGCAGCTTCCCAGGTATCCCGTCCGGCTGTCAAAAATCTGAAGCTCGGATCCGTGGCGGTCTATGATTTCGGCCGTATCAAAATTCATGCTTACCAGAGCAAGGACCCACTGGGTGATGAGACTTACGTGTTTGAAACTGATAAAAACCTGGTGCTGCTGGAATCCACTGCCTTTAAAGCCAATAACAGGGAATGGGCCGAATACATTCAATCTCTGAAGAAACCCATAGCCGGTGAATTGATGGCCTACCACCCCAATGGGGCTGGTACTTACGGTGCCAAAGTGTATGCTACGGAGACCGCCCTGAAGAACTGGCAGAAAGGCGGCAGCATTTACAACCTCACCGCAAGTTTCGATAAAGGTTTCGGCCCAGCGGTAGCAGATCAATTACCGGCCGGGGCAAAGATTCTGAAAGAAGGACAGTATGTCGATATAGGCGGCATCCTTTTCCATATCCTGCCTGCCGGTGATGCAGCCTACAGCATCGAGCTTCCCCAGATCAATGTGGTCTATCGCCACATGATGGGTTCCCATACCCATAATATCCTCACCAGCACAGCACACATGGACGCAGAAATTGCCTCCATGCAGCAGTACCGGAAAGCGGGATATGCGCTGGTGCTCACCGGCCACAACGTACCGGAAGGACAGGAGGCAGTCGCTGAAAAGCTGGCCTACCTCAAGGCCATGAAGCGGCTTGCTTCTGAAAACAGGAATAAAGCAGATTTCGTAAAGGCCGCCAGAAAAGCATTCCCCAATTACCAGGGCGACAACTACCTGATGATGACCGCCGATTTCCTCTACAAAGAATAAGCTGTCCCCTATGGTCTATTGATTAATTCGATTTCTTTATAAATGATACCATTTATTTATTTCACAACCCTATAGGCCACGGGTATAGTAGGGTTGTACCCGATAGATGTTGCAGAAGACAGCTGCAGAAAGGATGATTATTATGGCATTAAAGAACTTATTTGGATGGAGCAAAATGATGGATGAAAAGGCAGCATTTGACGGTGGCAGCGCCTGTGGTGCTGCAAAGCCCGAGGAAAAGCCGAGCTCTGCCTGCGGCGCAGCAAAGCCGGAAGAAAAGCCGGCTTCTGCCTGCGGAAGCGCCTGTGGTGCTGCAAAGCCTGAAAAAGAACCGAGCTCTGCCTGCAGCGCAGCAAAACCAGAAGAAAAACCGGCTTCCGCCTGCGGAAGTGCCTGTGGTGCTGCAAAACCTGACGAAAAGCCCGGTTCCGCCTGCGGCGCATCGAAATAATCGATAAGTAGTATAAGGAAACAGGAGGAAGGATTCATGAGTCAGTATTTCGCCTTTCAGTGGCATATCACAGAAGCCTGTGACCAGCGCTGCAAGCATTGCTATATTTTTGCAGAAAATGCCTGCAAGAAACTGGACAGCATGTCCTGGGAAGGAATGCAGCAGGTGGTAGATAATGTGGAAGAATTCTGCAGGACCTTCAGAAGGCTCCCCTATTTCTATATTACCGGCGGTGACCCGATCCTCCACCCTGATTTCTGGAAATTGATGGAACTTTTGAAGGAACGGCATATTCCCTTCACCATTCTCGGCAACCCCTTTCATCTGACAGATGAAAACCTGAAGCGGCTGAAGGACTGCGGCTGCGATAAGTACCAGCTCTCCATTGATGGCAGGCGAAAGACCCACGACTGGTTCCGTAAGCCCGGCTCTTTTGTGGAAACCCTGGAAAAAATCGGGATGATCCGAAAGGCTGGCATTACGGCGGTGGTCATGACAACGGTGTCCTCGGTCAATTACCGGGAACTGCCGGAAATTATTGATACGGTGGTCAGGTACCGGGCCGATGTTTTCGCCTTTGCCCGGTACGTTCCCACCAGCAATAAAAAGAGCACCGGCATCAGCCCGGCAGAATACCGGAAACTCCTGGCCATCTGCGATGCGAAATATAAAAAATACGAGCAGGACCCGGACTGCGTGACCTATTTCAACCGGAAAGACCATCTCTGGACATTGTATCAGTATGAAACCGGGGAGTTCCGGATTCCGGCAAATGTAAAAAAAGGCATGATCTACGGCGGTTGCAACTGCGGCAACTGCCACATCACAATCCTGCCCACCGGCGACGTCTATGCCTGCCGGCGAGTGGCGGAAAGCAAAGTGGGAAATGTCTTTACAGACCGTTTAAAAGATCTCTGGCTGAAGCCCATGGAAGCCTATCGGGAGTATAACCGTTTCAGCAAGTGCAAGAGATGCAAACTGCTGGCCTGGTGCAGGGGCTGTCCGGCCGTTGCCAAAGGGACCTATGGTGATTTTTATGCCGAAGACCCCCAGTGCTGGGCTGATGTGGACGGTGCTATGAAAGCGGAGGAATAATCATGGAACTCATGGAAGCGATGAAAGGAAGACGGTCGGTCCGGAATTTTCAGGACCGGATGGTCCCTGAGACACAGGTCCGGGACATTTTGAAAGTCATGGACTTCAGTCCTAATGCAGGAAACCGGAACTCCATCCGCACCGTAGTCTTGACAAACAGGGATGGAATCGAATATATCGGAAAAGCACACACCACCATAATCCGGAATTTCAACAGGGGCATCGTCTCCCTGCCTACAGAGGAAGCCATTGAGAAGTCCCCCAGCGCTTTCCACAATGCGCCTATGGTGGTGGCTCTTTTCGGACCGAAAAATTTCTACTTTTCTCCGGCCGATGCCTATATTCTTGCCCAGAACATGGCACTGGCCGCCTATGAGCAGGGAGTATCCACCTGTATTGTCGGTGAAGTCCTGAATTCTCTGGGAACAGAGAAAGGCCAGGCCCTGCAGGCAGCATTCGGAATCCCCGAGAATTTTGCTCCCCAGGCCTATGTCACCATGGGATACTGCAAAGGCCCATACCCGAAGCGGCCGTCCCGCCATTATGCCGATGTCATTTACCGCTGAGCCTTCTGTTTGCAAAATGCATGGTTTTCTAAAGATCCAGTGATTGAAAGAGGAATAGGACAGTCAAAGAAAGAACTGCTGCATACCGGTATATGCAACAGTTTTTTCTTTGGGAATTCTCTCAATGAAAGGCAGCACATTTTCTGCTACAATGAAAGAATATTACACACATAATCATTTCACTGCAGAAGGAGAAAAGGAAACGTGATAAACATACTTTTTGTCTGCCACGGCAACATCTGCCGTTCTCCCATGGCGGAAATGGTGCTGAAAGACATGGTACGAAAGGCAGGCCTTGCCGGCCGCTTCTCCATTGCCTCCCGGGCCGCCACCACCGAAGAAATTGGGCATGACATCTATCCTCCCGCCCGGAGGACCCTGGACGTGCACCACATTCCGCACCCCAAAAGAAAAGCCTCCCTCATTACGGAGGAAGACTATGAAAATTCGGACTATATCATCGCCATGGACCAGGAAAATCTCCATGACCTTGCCTATCTGACCCATCATGATCCGGACCATAAAATATTCCTCCTCCTCTCCTGGGCCGGAGAGAACAGAGACGTGGCGGACCCCTGGTTCACCAATGACTACGAGAAAACCTACGACGATGTGGTGAAAGGATGTAAAGGAATATTAAGAAAGCTGGAATTCCTGGTGAAATAAACCTTCGTACAGGGCTATAACTTCGTCAGGACTGTGTCCTTCGGACAGGGCTTTGGCCTTGAAGCAGGCACTGGTGAAGAAGCAGCCTCGCTCGCAGGCAGTTTTCCTTTCCCCACTCATTCGTCCTGTCTGCTTATGGATATATAAAAAAGGCGGCGCCATATCATTTGTGCGCCGCCACATTCATTCCTAATTCCTAATTCCTGATTCCTGATTTTTCTACACTTTGGGAACATAAGCCGCAGCCACTACATCAACGATCCCCATCCCATATACAGCGTCACCGCCCCGTCCACCAGGAGGGGAATGGCTCCTGTGATATAGGCCGTGTGGTCATCCATGCGGTAGTACGCCATATAGGCCGCAAAGGCGAGGATCGAGGCGGCGGCCACGAGGAACCAGGCGGCCCCGTAGCTTCCATGAAGGAGCAGGCCCCTTTCATGGAGCACGCCGAGTACCAGGATTTCCAGCACCGCCCAGCAGACGATGAGGAGAAGCTCCGTGGTTGGCTTCCGCCCGAAAAGTTTCAAAGACCCTGCCAGCAGCAGAAAATAGGCTGCCGCCGCAACGATAAAAATCATGCCCGAGCTGATCCAGGAGGGCGGCAGCGGCAGTTCGTGGACCCCGTGGGCAGAAAGCCCCACCCCCGAGAGGCCGGACACCGCCAGCAGCAGGAAGAGCAGCGCCGACAGGGCGCCGCCGCTTCTTACTCCCGGCCGGAAGGCCACAAGCCACCAGGCCGTATAAAACAGGGCTCCCAGGCTCAGCAGAAACTGCCCCGTAATCACTTCTTTCACCGGTGATAATCCAAACATGGTATCCCTTCTTTCTCCTTCTATTGTAGTCCTGCCGGAGAAAAAGGGTAAGCAAAAAGCACTGTCCAAAGGGGCAGTGCTTTTTGCTGGTGGCCAATGGCTGACTTCGGTAAACCATTCCGCTGAATGGGGGCATCAGCCATTCACCTTACCGGTCAGGCCAATTCTTTGGCTGGAGCGCGGAGAGCTTCCATTTCTTTCCGGAGTTCCGGATCGAAACGGGGGTTCAGCACGTTCACATAGAGCCATGCCAGCATGGCGCCAGAAATGTTATGCCATGCGGAGAAGATAGCCCCCGGAACGGTGGCTGCAGGCATAGCGGCGAAATGAGCTTTCGCCAGGCCTACGGCGAGGCCGGAGTTCTGCATGCCCACTTCGATGGAGAGGGCCACCGCCTTCTTCCAGGAAAGGCCGGTGAGACGGGCTACTGCAAAGCCCAGGGCATAGCCCAGGCAGTTGTGGAGGATGACAACCAGCAGGATAATGCCGAAGTTGGCAACGATGGCGTTCTTGCTGGCACCGATAACGCCGGCGATGATGAGGGAAATGGCGATGGAGGAAATGGCGGGGGTATAGTCCGTAGCCGCTGCTGCCAGTTTCGGCAGGAATGTCTTCACCGCAACGCCCAGGCAGATCGGAACGATAACGATCTGTACAATGGAGAGGAACATGCCCACCGGGTCAAAGGCAATCTTCGTGCCGATGAGGAGGTACGTAATGGCGGGCGTCAGGATCGGAGAGAGGACCGTGGACACGCTGGTCATGGTGACGGACAGGGCCACATCCCCCTTACTCATGAATGTGATCACGTTGGAAGAGGTGCCGCCGGGGCAGGTACCTACGAGGATGACGCCAGCCGTCAGGGCCGGGTCCAGCTGGAAAATGGTGGCCAAGGAAAAGGCCAGGAACGGCATGATGAAGAACTGGGCCACAGCGCCGAGGAATACGTCCCGGGGCCGTTTGAAGACAAGGACGAAGTCCTTCACCGACAGGGTAGTACCCATGCCGAACATGACAATGCCCAGGAGGAAGGTGAGGACGGAGATGCCGCCTACTTTACTCAATACCCATTTGAAATTTTCCGGCATGGTGAAGCCGAGAATCAGGAACAGGATGGCGATGATGCCGAAATACTTGCCGATCATGGCGCATAACTTTTTCATGGGGTTTCCTCCTTTATTTCAATACCGCCCCGGTGTTGGCGCTGGTTACGAGGCGGGCATAGCGGGACAGGTAGCCGGTCTTGACCTTCGGTTCCGGCTGTTTCCATTCTTTTCTCCGCTTTTCCAGTTCTTCATCGCTCACAAGGAGCTCCAGCTTCCGCTGGGGAATGTCGATAGAAATCCGGTCTCCGTCATGGATGAGGCCGATGGGGCCGCCTTCCATGGCTTCCGGGGAAATGTGGCCGATGCAGGCGCCCCGGCTGGCTCCGGAGAACCGGCCGTCCGTGAGGAGGGCTACCTTGAGGCCCATGCCTGTGATGACGGCGGTGGGGTTCAGCATTTCCCGCATTCCCGGGCCACCCTTCGGCCCTTCGTAGCGGATGACCACCACGTCCCCTTCGTGGATTTTTCCTCCCGTAATGGCTTTGATGGCGCTTTCTTCGGAGTCGAAGCACTTCGCCGTTCCTTCATAGACCAGGAGGTCCGGATCCACGGCGCTTTCCTTGATGACCGCCCCGTGGGGTGCCAGGTTTCCTTTCAGGATGGCGATGCCTCCCTTGTTCATGTAGGCATTGTCCACGGAATGGATGACCTCATGGTTTTCGATTTCCGCATGTTCGATCCGTTCTCCGATGGTGCCGGTGACGGTGAGGCAGTCCGTATGGATGAGGCCCAGCTTCGTCAATTCCTTCATGATGGCGGAAATGCCGCCGGCTTCGTCCAGGTCCTGCATGTGGTAGGTACCGCCGGGGCTCATCTTCGTGATGTACCGGGCCCGGCGGCTGATGTCGTCGAACAGGTCCAGCGGCAGGTCCAGCCCCGCTTCATGGGCAATGGCCGGCAGGTGGAGCACCGTATTTGTGGAGCCGCCGATGGCCATATCCACGGCGATGGCATTCTTGAAGGCATCCAGGGTCATGATGTCTCTCGGTTTGATATCCCGCTTGACCAGGTCCAGGATCACTTCCCCCGCCTTCTTTGCCAGCATCCGGCGCCGACCGAAGTAGGCCGCCGGAATGGTTCCGTTTCCGGGAAGTCCCATGCCCAGTACTTCGGTGAGGGAATTCATGGTATTTGCCGTGAAGAGGCCGGCGCAGGAGCCGCAGCCCGGGCAGGCATGAAATTCCATCTGTTCCATTTCCTCCGCCGACAGTTCACCGGCTTCGAATTTCCCTGCCGCTTCGAACATGGTGCTGACGGAAATATTCTTTCCCTTCCACCGGCCCGCCAGCATGGGGCCGCCGCTGACAACCACCGCCGGAATGTTCAGGCGTCCCGCCGCCATGAGCATGCCCGGCACGATTTTGTCGCAGTTCGGAATGAGCACCAGCCCGTCAAAGGCGTGGGCATTGGCCATGGCTTCGATGGAGTCACAGATCAGCTCCCGGCTGGCCAGGGGATACTTCATCCCCATGTGGCCCATGGCGATACCATCACAGATGGCAATGGCCGGGAATTCCACCGGTGTGCCGCCGGCAGCGGCGACGCCGAGCTTCACGGCTTCCGCGATTTCCCGAAGGTGCATATGGCCCGGTACGATTTCATTAAACGAATTCACGATGCCGATCATCGGCTTTGCCAGGTCCTCGTTGGAGTATCCCATGGCATGGAACAATGTACGGTGTGCGGAGCGGGTCGCTCCCTTTTTTACAATGTCACTTCTCATCTGTTTTCCCCTTTCCTCTTCCTTACCTCTCAAGCTCCTGTCACCCGGAATGGAATAAAAAAATCCGTCCCCCATTATTTAAAATGAGGGACGGATAGAAATTCCGCGTTACCACCCTTGTTCCTGTGCCATTACTGCCACAGACACTCGTCAACGTACCAACATACGCGTTCCCGTTAACGCAGGACAAACGTCAGCACTTACCGTTATTTCAGTACTGAACCTCAGGGATGATTTTCATTTTCTCGAAGATACCGGCTTTCACCATGCGCCGGCTCTCTATGATCTGTCAGAAGAAAATTACTCTTTCCCTTCCAGGGCTTTGGATATATTCAGCACGAAATAAATTAGGCACTGAACCTCAGGGACGACTTCATCTTCCGCCGGATACCGCATCACACCATCCGCGGCTCTCTTGGATCCCACTGCAAAGACTACTCTTTCCCTTCCAGGGCTTTTCTCTTTGGAAGTTGATGTGATTATACGCCTGCCGGAAATCTCCTGTCAATGGGGATTTTTATTTAGCTTGATAAAGCGATAGAGATGATCATCTTCTTTAATGATTTGTGTCAAAGTGGCTGAAGGGGAATGCCTGCGGCAAGGTGGCCCAGGGGTAACGGGCTTCGCCCGAGGGGTTGGTATGCCGCATCAATTCATATGGCGGCATGGATTTTTTATCCAGCGGCAAAGCCGCCAAATACATCATTCGCGGCGCCCTGTAATTGGATGCGCCGCACCTTCCCCTTGGCCGAAGGCCATTTCCCTTGAGCCACTTCGCATATACACATAAAAACGGGAACGGGAATGCCCAGCCTCGCAAAATTCCCTTTACCCCTTTTTGACAGAAACAGGATATAATAAAAATAAATAATTTCAAACCGAGGAGGGACCCTGATGATCAGACTTCTTTTCTTATCCCACACCGGAAGCGGCGAACCGCCGATGGCGGAATTCATTATGAAACAGCTCGTCAAAGAAGCGGGACTGGCGGACCAGATCTACGTATCCTCCGCCCGGCTGGAGAAGAAGGGCGGCCCCCTCTGCGAAGAAGGGCAGAAAGTGCTCCTCGCCCACGGCGTTCCCTGCACGTCGAAGGAAGCGCTGCCCCTGGAGTGGGGTACCTACGACCAGTACAACTACATTTTCCTCATGGACAATCCCCAGGACCCCCGGCTCTTCAATACCATGGGCGGCGACGTGGACAACAAAATCTCCCTTCTCTCTGCCCAGGCCGGCTATGAAGGGGGCATTGCAAACCCCTACGACGGTGCTTCCTTTGAAGATGCCTTCCACGCTTCTGACACGGCCTGCCGAAAACTGCTGGAAAAACTGAAAAGCTGGATTGAATAAGAATTTCAATGGAAAAGCCTCCTTTTCTGCCGTATGATGAAAGCAGAAAAGGAGGCTTTTTCTATGGACAGAATAGAACGAAACCGGCAGGGGGCCGAAGAAAACGAAAGACTTATCAAAAGAGGCACCTATGAAGCCGGAGGGAAGACCTTCTCCCTCTCTCCCCTTTCCCGGCTCCGGGAAGCCCGGATCTTTTCCCCCGAAGCGCTGGACCGGCTGGCGGAAGAACCGGAATGGACCGGGACCTGCCGACAGGGCCGCATTTCCGTGGAGGAAGGGGACACCATGGACCACGCAGGGACTGGCGTCCTGAACTTTGCCAACGCCTTCACCCCCGGCGGCGGCTACCTCTACGGCGCCTCGTCCCAGGAGGAAGCCCTGTGCAGGGAAAGCACCCTCTACGCCTCCCTCGCCGGCCCCATGGCCGCCCCCTTCTACGAAGAGAACCGAAGGGCCGGACGCATCTATGGCTCCGAGAGCATGGTCTTCTCTCCCCAGGTAGAAATCTTCCGGAAAAGCGCCGAAAAAGACTATGCCCCCTTCGGACCGCCGAAGACGACATCCGTCATCACCGCCGCAGCCATAGACCTCCGGGGCCCCGCCGCCGAAAAACCGGCCGCCCTCATCCGGTCCATCATGGAAAAAAGAATCCTCCGGCTCCTCTCCCTCTTCGCCGCCACCGGCTGCCACTCCATCACCCTGGGTGCCTGGGGCTGCGGCGTCTTCCTCCACAATCCCCAAGATGTGGCCCGGG
>NZ_UQKJ01000061.1 GCF_900541605.1 uncultured Dialister sp.
CTGTAAGCTGTAAGCTGCAAGCCTTTATAACGTCCCGCGTGCGAAGTGGCCCAGGGAGAACAATAAGCGAATCGTCTAACACCTGCGGCGGATTCGATCTTCCCTCTTTCCTCTTCTCTCTTCACTAAAAAATACCTGCAGGCCCTCCGCCGGAATGTCCGGCAAAATACCTGCAGGCATCTTACTTCTATCTTCTATCTTCTATCTTCTATTATCTTCAGCAGAATGTACTTCCCCACTCCCGACTTTCTTATTTTCCCAGGGAATTCAGGTATTCTTCCAGCCGGTCTGCCAGCTGTTTATTTCCGGAGAGTCCCGGAGCCAGGGGAAGGAAGCGGAGACTGAAATCTTCATCGCTCTCCGGTGGCACTTCCCGAGGGAAAAGAACCCATACCTCTTTCACCGGCCGGCTGTCACGGAGGGATGTGATTTCATCTTTGTCCCTGTAAAATTTAGTATTCATATCCCGATAGGCGTTGAACTGCCGCCGGAGGCTTTCGCTTTTCGCCGGGTCCTGCCAAAGGTACAGCACGTCCCGGTATTTGAAATCCGCCACCAGGGAGCCGTAATAAAGGCCACCCTTATAGTAATCAAGCCGAAGATCCGGCTGTCGGTGCCGGTTATTCGTATAGACCGGATGGTTTTCCCGGTCCGTGTCCTGGGAGGAGGAGGGCACGATGCCATCATAGATGAGGTGCACTTCTTCCCCATTCCTTTTCATTTTGATTTCCGTCCCCGATTCCAGGGACGACAGGCGGTATTTACCCCCTTCTTTAATAACGGCAATGCCATCTTCCACTTCCCATCCTTTGGCGGAAAGGGCCTTGATGAACTGGAGAAATCCCCAGAGTTCATAGAGCTTGTCCGTCCGTTTCCAGCGGAACTGGTAAAACCCGGAAATCTCGAAGCTGTCCTTCGGATGGGACAGGTTCTTGTAGAGTCGGTAAAGGACGCTGTACCGGGGATCCCGGAATACGGCCATAGGCACGGATGCCGGCATTTCTCCCCGGGCTTCTTCAAACCAGGGAGCCATGGTTACCTGCCGGATGCTCCCGCGGAGCCGTTTAGCCCGTTCTTTATAGACCATGAGCTGGTCCAGTGCTTTTTCTGCGGTGGTCAGCTCCAGGCTCTGCCTGTATTTCCGGAGGATGGATTTTCTCTTTTCCAGGTTATCCAGGGGGCCTTCAATTTCCCCAAGGAAATCGCGAAGTGTCCTGTCCAGTCCCAGAAGGAGGGATTTTGCAAATCGGTTTTCCGCCACGTCCCTTGTAATTTCTGTATAGAGGGCCGGCGCTTTGGCGGCACCTTCCCTCTGTTTCACGTGCTGTGGCCGTACATGGGGATCCGGTTTCATCCGTTCCCGCTGCCGCACCTGCTTCATCCGGAGCGCCAGCCGCGCATTGGCAGAGTGAGACAGTTCTTCCAGCACATTCAGTACCACCCTGGATTCGTCACTGATGGTATAAAAGCGGAGAAGCATGGAGGAATCGATGCCCATGTCCCCTTCCAGGGTCCGGGGAAGGTGGATATTTTTCTTCATGAAATCAAAGGACAGTGTCCGGATCTCCTCAGACAGCTCGTCCCGCATGTCCTGCCACGCCTGTTTTCCCAGGTACTTTGGCGTGATTTCCATGACACCATACCAGCTGTGGCCATTTCCTTCCACCGTAAGCACATAGTATCCCGGCACCAGGGGAAAATCCTGGCCTTCAAAGAGGAGTACCGGCGGCTGCAGCCGCCGGGCCGGGGTAATCCAGGACTGCCCATTCTCTTCTTCCGCCCCCGGAACGGTGACTACGTCCAGGCCGTCCATGGTGAACCGAAATCCCCGGGGTGCCTCAAAATGGACAGAGATATCCTGGTTCTCTGTGAACTGCATGCCCGGCCGCAGGGCCTTTCCCAGCTCCCGGGGATTCCTTGTCATCCGGGTAAAAGGGCGCAGCCCCTTTTCGGTGCCGCCGGAGAAGGACAGGCTGAAGGGCAGTTTAGATGGTGTAGTCATAGAGCTTCAGCTCCCCGGCTTTTTCTTCCAGTACAGCCCTCGCCCTGTCGAAGGGTGCAAGGCTGCTGAACCGGTTCAGTACCTGCAGGAGGGATCCTGACAATTCTCCCTTGTCATTGAAAGAGACAAGGCCCATGAGCTGCTGGGAAGAGCCTCTGAGCTTGGTCAGAATCCGCTGGACCACCTGGGAATCCAAACCATCGGCGTGGGTGAAATCCGATCCTTCCGGAATATTGGAAAGGTACCGGCCCATCTGCCGGGCCACCCGGAAACCGATACCGCACTGGATACCGCTCTTGCGGAAAGCATCATTCAGCGCATCCAGCAGGTCCAGTTCCTTTTCTGTCAACCCCAGTCCTTCCTCCTTGCGGAAAGAGTCATAGAGGGAGGCGGAAATTTCCGGATAGTCCACCGGTTTCCCCTTCTCCAGGCCCAGGAGGTCATGGAACCGCCCCTGGTGCAGTGTGATTACGTTTGCCCGGTCCAGAATCTTATCGGAGAAATGGTAGGTGGATTCATCTACATTCACGGTCCCCGTGAAAAGCACATTCCGGCCCACCGGTATTTCTGCAGGATAGGCGCTGCTGTTGTACAGCTTCCCCGCCAGCGATGGATTATACAGGCGAATCACCGGATTTTCTTCCTTTTCCAGTACCGAAATGAATTGGGCAAAGTAATGTTCCACCCGGGCCAGATTCATTTCATCGAAGCAGAGGAGGTACAGTTTCTCCGGATGGGCCGCCGCTTCGATGAGAAGCTCCGCCAGCCCCGTGTCGGCACTGCGGTACACCATATTCTTCATATCCACATAGCCCAGGATGTCACCGTCGTCCATCCAGGATGGCCGCACTGCCAGGAATCGTACCTGCTCCTCCGGAAGTCCCAGGGCCCGGCCATAGAGGCGGACGAGGCCGGACTTCCCGGTGCCGCTCATGCCGGCCAGGATGGTGAGGCGGGAAGATTTCATGGATACGTGGAAGTTGATGAGGTCCTCCTTCTCATAGAGGAGGCCGGAATTGGCTGCCGCATCGGACAGACGGAGCAGGAAGCCGGACTCTCCCAATGGCTTCTCCTTCTTTTCTTCCGAAGCCACTTCCTTCTCCGTATCCTCCACCGTCGCCGGTGCCTCTTCCGATGTGAGGTCCCGAACCGCCGTATCCACATCTTCCGTTTCCGGCAGGTCAAAGTCCCGGCGAATTCCCTTCTTCGTAATATAAACAGTTTCCTGGTCGAAGGGGTTCACCAGGATACCGCTGTCCCGGAGAAGGTCTCCATCCGGCGGTACCGGTTTCAGTCCCTTCCGGAGATCCGGCAGGAATTCTTCCGGCACGAACCACAGAGGCGAATGGGCGCAGCGGACGATGCGGGAGAAGAGCTCCGAATTTTTCATGTCCACCGTACCATATCCCAGGGGACCACGGTTCCGCACCCGGAAATAGGCTCCCCCTTCTCCGATGACGGAGGAGTCAAAGGTCTCATCAAAGAGGGGGGCAAATACCACCCAGGGTCCCAGTTTGTCCTCGAAGGCCCGGGATGTGGCTGCTACGAGCACCCGGGGCTGCACGTCATTGTTCCAGTACTTTTTGGGCAGTCCCGGCAGGGGCTTACCGGACAGGATGTGGTAGCAGAATTTATTGATGTCCCCGGAAAAGATCGGCTGGCTCACCGTACCAAAGGCGGGCACCGGATAATACCGGGCTTCCCCTTCCAGTGCAAAGGGAACCCGCTCCTCGATCTGGAGGTCATCGAGGACGAAGTATTTATTCTTTTTCAAGGCTGGTGTAAATGTGACAAACGCATTGCCGCAGGTTTCCTTCAGGTAGGCCTCCGCTTCCTCCTCATTGCTGAATGCATTGTACCCGTTGCTGAGGCCGTTGTATCCATTGGCAGTCCTGAATTCACTGTCTTCGCTTACAATATTACTCAAAAATCCCGTAAATCCGTGTTTTTCCGAATCCTCATATCCCTTGGGCAGCGGAGACAGGGGATCCACAAAAAAACGATAATCCCTCATACCCTCCTGCGGTGTAGATGCCTTTACCTCCGAGCGGACACGCCCCAGCACCTTACCGTCAGCGAGACGGAAGAAATTATCGGAATTGCTGTAATTACCCATATGAAATTCCTTCTTTCTAAAAATGTACGAAATCTCTTTCGTAACAAACGGAGAGAACCTCTCCCACCAGCTTGCGAAATCTGTTTCGCACCGGCTGTACGGTTTAAAGGAAATCCCGATTCCATCACAGGTCCCTTAAAAGGCAGCGGGACCTTCGAATCCGGATTTTCCCAAGAATTTCCCTTCCGGGAATGGCCCAATTAAAAGGTTTTGGACTTTCTATATTTTATCATACGGCCGTGGGAGAAAAAAGGAGAAAAGGCCCTGGGCCGGTGAGCCGGAATCCCCTTAAAATAAGGTAAAAACCGGCCTCTTTTCCTCCCCGCGGGCCCCGGAATCTGTTATAATAATGTTAGAAGATTATGGGAAGAAATCACCCGAAGGAGGTCTTATTATGGAAATCAAAAAGATACTTGTTCCCGTTGATGGTTCTGACCCGTCAGAGCGGGCCTTTTCCTATGCCTGCGCCTTCGCGGAAAAGACAGGAGCCGAAGTAATCCTGCTCTACGTGGTGGATGCGGATACCCTCATTTATCCGGTATACCGGGTAAGCCTGGCGGAATCGGATACTTCTTCCATCAAGAAGAGAGGGGAAGATACCCTTTCCCTCTACGCCAATGATGCACCGGAGGACGTGAAAGTCCGCCAGATCGTAAATATCGGTGTTCCGGGATCCTCCATCATCCGCACAGCAGAAGCGGAAGATGTGGACCTCATCATCATGGGCAACAGCGGCAAAGGTTCTGTTTCCTCCTTTGTCATGGGCAGCGTGAGCCATTACACCGTGCACCATGCCAAATGCCCGGTACTGATTGTAAAGTAAATCGAGTCCAGAGCGCCGGCGTGCCGGCAGGTGCAGGGAAAAGAGGTTTCTTTCCTGCGGAAAGAAGGGATTTTTATGATTCATAGAGAAATACATAAGATTCTGATTCCTGTGGACGATTCGAGAATGTCCACCCATGCCTTCGAGAAGGGGCTCCAGATTGCCGCCCTCTTCGATGCGGAAATCCACGTCATTTACGTAGCTGATGCGGAAAGCATGAGCTCCCCGGACTTCACAATCCACATGAAAGAGGCAAACGATGACACCAGTCCCCTGAAGGAAAAGGGCGCCGCCGTACTGGCCCGCCTCATGAAGACCGTTCCTGAAGGGACAAAGATTAAGCAGGACCTCCTCATGGGGGTACCGGAAGTGATGATCGCCCTCACGGCGGAAGATGAAAAACCGGACCTCATCATCATGGGTACCAGCGGCCGCACGTCCCTGTCCTCCATGTTCATGGGCAGTGTGAGCTACTATACCATTCACCATGTAAAATGCCCGGTGATGCTGGTGAAATAAAAAACAGGAAAAAAGAGCAGTGATTCGACGCTGCTCTTTTTTTACAGTCCCCATGGCTGCCGGGAAAGCCGGCCCGACCGAGGCGACATCATACACCCACGGACAAAGTGCCCGTGCTCTTGCCGGGTCAGCCTGCCAAACCGCTGCCCCAGCCTTTCCCGTTCATGGTATGATATACATAAATTAAGAATTGGTCCAGCCCGGGGAGGTGGCCTATGGAAGACCTGTTTATATTCCTGATGATGGTCCCTGTCATCGCCATACCCCTGTCAGAAGCAACCGGTGCTGTGCGCTGGTTTATCCGACGCAGGGTAAAGGCCCTTCTTCCCCACATCACTGACCCACCCCGGATTTGGCCTGTCCGCCCCCGGAGAATTGGATATCTGGATACCCTGTGTATCATCATATTATATTTTTTCCTGATTTACCTGGTCCTCTTCCGGCCCCGGTCCTTCCGTTCCTTTCTGTATCTTTGTCTGGGGATTTTTATTCTGGTCCTCATAGAAGCGCCCTTCCTGTATTCGGCATACCGCCTGCATCGACAGGAGCATCAGGCCTTTGAAATCCACCAGCCCTATGGCCTCCTGGTATATACCATGGACGGGGAACAGGTCACCACCGATTGGCAGGATGCCAGGGAAATCGCCCTTGTCCGCCGCCGCGACGGATCACCCAGGGAGGAATGGGGATTTTATTTCCACCATGGCCGGGCCATCACAGCCAACACCCCTTCCCTCTATATCAAAGGAAAGGATGGCCATTACCTTTTGGAAGGCATGGAGCTCCGTCTGGAAGACTATCTGACCCTCCGGAAATTTCTCAGAGCCCGGGAAATTCCTTTTATTGATGACTATGGAGAGCAGATGAACATCTGATTTTCCCTACCCGGAAGGGAGTAACCAAATTTTACAGCAAGGAGTCTGACCATGAGCAGGGAAACAAAAACAGGAATTGCCGTATTTTTCCTGGCCCTTATTATAGGGGCGGCAGGGCTCTTTATGACCCCGTCCCGCCTCTTTCACCGAAACACCTATGAAATCCATGCCGTCTTCGACAATGCCCAGGGCATCCGTGAAAATGCACAGGTCCTCTATGCCGGTGTCTATGTGGGCAATGTCCGGAAAATACGGGTAGAAGATGGCAAGGCCATTCTGGTGATGGATATCAAAAAAAGTGCGGTCATTCCTGCGGATGCCCGGTTCACCATTGATACCAGCGGGGTAGTAGGCGATCTGTACGTGAAAATTTCCGGAGGCCGCCCGGGATCCACTCCCCTTTCCGATGGCATGACGGTGCAGGAATATAAAAGCGACCGTATGGACCAGCTCATGACAAAGGCGGGCCACCTGCTTGACACGGCCAAAAGCATGCAGCAGAGCATAGAAGAACTGAAGAAGTAAAATCAGGAAGAACGCCGGATACGGAAGCTGCTTTGCAGTGATCCTTGAGCCGGCCTGCCGGTTACGGGCAATAAAAAAACGCTGCATTCCGCAGCGTTTTTCTGATTCTCAGTCCCGGACTTCGATGACCTCTTCTTCGCTCTTTCTTGCCAGGGGGCAGGGATTATGGTTCGGATAGCCAAA
Source organism: uncultured Dialister sp. (assembly GCF_900541605.1). GTDB lineage: Bacteria > Bacillota > Negativicutes > Veillonellales > Dialisteraceae > Dialister. Next base: position 7,044 of record NZ_UQKJ01000061.1, read on the forward strand.
GGACATGGCCAGCACCATTTCTCCTTCGCCCAGCCATTCATGGAGTTCCTCGTAGGCAAAGAATACATTGCCGATCCACAGGCTTCCGATGCCCATGGTGGTAGCCTGGAGAGCCATGTTTTCCGCAGCGGCACCAATGGCCTGTACATCGGAGAGTTCATGAATCTTCTCAGCGGCTGTCCAGTTATCTGTCAGCGGGCGGCCATTGGGGTTGACTATGAACACAAGGACCGGTGCCTCTGCCATGCAGCGCAGGGTGAACCGTGCATTGGTATAGAGTTCCGGAGCCCCCGCCAGGACTCCCTCGCCCTTCTCGGACTTTTCGATTCCCTTTTCCATGAGGTCCAGGGCTTCCTTCTTGCTGTCTCCCTTAACCACGATGAATTTCCAGGGCTGCCGGTTCTTGGCAGACGGAGCCCACATGCCGGCCCGAAGGATTTCCCGCATGTCCACCTTGGAAATGTCGGTATCCTTGAAGAAACGTACACTTCTTCTCTTGAAAATCGGATTAAACATAGTATTTCCACCTTTCCTGCATTTGAGTCACCTGTTGTTTACATCTCTTTTATTATACACTGTTTTGAGTCTCTCTGCCGGGGAAAGAATGGCAATCAGCCATTGAAAAATTGAGAACAGGATTGAGATATCCGGCAGCTGCACAGCAAAGAATCCCGGCAGCCGGACAGCAGGCGCCAGAGGAGGCGGGGTCCGGGAAGCGCTAAATGGCTCAGTCCCGACTTCGATCTCATAAAAAAGCCCCGGTTCTCCCGGGGCTTTTATTATTCTCTGTTTTCTGCTGCCAGCATTTCTTTCCATTCTTCCGGATAGTCGCCGCGGTATTCCACCACTTCTTCCAGCGGTTTTCTCGGAAGCGGACGGACTTCCTTATCGGTATAGCCAAAGGCAATGGCTGCTACCATTTCACCTTCCTCATGGAGCCATTCTTTCAGCTCGTCGTAGGCAAAGAAGACATTGCAGGTCCAAAGGCTGCCGATATGGCGGTCCGCCGCTTCCAGGCACATATTCTGGATGGCGGCACTGATGGACTGCACGTCCGCCAGTTCCATCAGGTACTGGTCCTTCGGATAGTCTTTATGAAGGTCCAGACCCTTCGTATTCAGCACGAATACGATAACCGGTGCCTGTTCCAGCACCCGGGCCGTATAAATGGCGGAAGGAATAAATTTTTCGTATTTCTTTCCGAAAATGGCGCCTTCCTCCCCTTTCCGGTTTTTCATGATTCCTTCCTTCAGCCGCTTCACCATGGCCTTCCGTTCTGTCCCCCGGACCACGATAAATTTCCAGGGCTGCGCATTCTTTTCGGACGGTGCCCACATGCCGGCTTCCAGAATCTGGTCCATATCTTCTTTGGGAATAGGCTTCTGGAGGAAATGGCGGATACTTCTTCTTTTATAAATAGCTTCGATCACAGTATTGATTCCTTTCTCCTTATAAGTTTCTACAGTCACATAAATGAAATTATATGCAATTGGAAAGGAGAAAGCAAGCTTTTTAGACTACCGGTCAATATAAAATCCTAAAGCCCTTCTTTCGGGCATGAAAAAAGGCCTCCGTCTTGCGGGAAACGGAGGCCTTCCCGGAGCTTTACTGCCTGCTCCGGTCATTAAGATGGTTGCCAGGGGAAGGAGGGGATTCATTTGTACTGCCGCCATCACTAACGAGCTCAAATCCGGTTCTACATTTCATCTGACTATGAAAACATGAACAATTGAGTTTGTGATGTGAAAACAATCTACAAATGGGGTCTATATGCAGACGACGGCAGAATTCCCCTGGCAAGGTGGTAGAGATAAGAATCTTTCTTACCTCTGCCCCCAGTATAGCAGAACCATGAAAAGAGTCAAATATCAAATAAGAAAGTTTCTATATGTTCTTTATGACTTATATGCATGATTCATAAACAAAAGCGGGAGAGTCCCCCTCTCTCCCGCTTCTGTCTCCTCTCATATTTCGTCACCGGAACCATAGTACCGGATTTCCCCGGTGATTTCTTCCAGTGCCCTCCCATCGAACAGGGGCACCCGGAAAACGTCCTCCGCCTTTTCCACCTGGCACCGCTTTTTTCCGTACCACAGTTCATAGCCCCCATGGAACGGGTGGATGATACACTCCCGGCCATGATACTCAAAAAACTGGCAATCCCTGTCATTCCAAAGGGCTTCCCGGATCTCTTCGCAATTCATAACTGCCACCTCCCGGCTCACTGCAATTCCTTAACTGTCTTTATTATAGAAATGGCAATGACAGGATATGACACTAAAAAAGCAGAATTGAGATTTGAGAGTTGAGAATGGAGGTTCCGGAGCTTTACCGCTGATTCTATCTGACATCTGCTGTCTGACCGTCTGTCGTCCGGTGCACGGACTCCCGGCCCCGGTAACGTACACAGACAGCCGGTCTCACAGGACCGTTCCTTCTCTGACCTGCAGGGTCCTTGTGTGGTACTTATCCAGTGTAGACCGGTGGCCAACACTGACCACGGTGATACCGGGCATACGGACCAGGAAGCTGTACAGTCTGTTTTCCGTTTCTTCATCCATGGCGGACGTGGCCTCATCCAGGAAAACCCACCGGGGCTTTGTCATGAAGATACGGACGAAGGCCAGTTTCTGCTGTTCCCCCAGGGACAGCACATGGCCCCAGTCCCCTTCTTCCGGAAGATGGGAAATCCACTGGGAAAGGCCACATTCCCTCATCCAGTACTCCAGGTCCGCCCGGCTTCCTTCTCTCCCGGGATAGAGGGCCGCCTCTTCCAGGGTGCCCATAGGCATGTAGGGACGCTGGGGAATAAAGAGCACTTCCTTCCGCTCCGGCAGGACAAGGGTCCCCTCAGCGAAGGGCCAAAGCCCTGAAAGGACCCGAAGGAGCGTCGATTTCCCGGAACCCGATGGGCCTTTAAGAATGACCTTCTCCCCTTCATGGATGGTACAGGATATGGAGGACAGGAGCCGTTTCCCGTTCGGAAGGCCTACGTCCACATGGGACAGGGCAAGCTCCCGTCCCTCTTCCCGGTGGAGCCGCCCCTCTTCCCTCTCCGTTTCCTCCCGGAGGTCCTTCATATGTTCATCGAAGGTCAGCAGTCGTTCCACGCAGGACATCCATTCCGCCAGGTCCGAATATACATCCACAAAATAAGACATGGACTCCTGGACCTTGCCGAAGCAGTTGGCCACCTGCATGAGACCGCCTAATGAAATGCTCTTTGACAGGTACCTTGGCGCCGCCACGACGAAGGGGAAAATAATGGCAATCTGGCCATAGGAATTCGTGAGCCAGGACAGCTGCTTCTGCTTCCGGATGATGTAAACCGTATTGGCCACCAGCTTCTGGAAACGGCCGCCTAAAATGCGCCGTTCCTCCGGGGCGCCGTGATAAAAAGCCACGCTTTCCGACGTCTCCCGGAGCCGCACCATGGCATATCGGAAATCGGCTTCCAGTTTCTGCTGCACGAAATTGAGGCCCACCAGGCGGTGCCCCACTTTGTGGGTAATCCAGGTCCCAATGACAGAGTAGGCCAGCGCCGTCCATACGAGGTACCCATACACGTGGAACGTGGTACCGCCCAAAGTGAAAGACAGGGGTTCCGACAGGGTCCAGAGGACGAAGATGAAGCAGAAAATGGTGGTCACCGCCCGGAGAAGGCCGGACATGAAAGACAGAGTACGGGTGGTGAACAGGTTGATATCTTCAGAAATACGCTGATCCGGGTTATCGGAACGGCCGCCGGAAAACATTTCCATCCGGTAAAACATCTGGTGGGATGTCCACCGGGAAAGATATTCCTCCGTCATCCACCGCCGCCACCGGAGGGCCAGAGTCTGCTGCAGGTAATAGGCATACACGGAAAAGGCAATGTGACCGAAGGCCAGGGCCGTGAACCGCACGAGACCATGGTATACCGCTTCCTTGTCATAATTCTGGAGGGCACTGTAGAACTCATTGAACCAGTCGTTCAGAAGCAGCGTCATGTACACCGCCGCAATCGTAAGGATGATGATTCCGAAAAGATAGAGAAACGCACTCTTCCTCTCACCGCTCTTCCAGTATTCCGAAGTGAGCCGATACAGCCCCTTCACCGTCTCCCGGTCCCAATGTCCTGTGGTCATGGCCTTCCCTCCTGCATGAAAGATGTATTTATTATACTACGGGGAGGGAAAGGCTGTGACTGCCGCAGGAAGGGAATGGGGCTGGTGGGTTAGTGGGTTAGTGGGTTAGTGGGTTAGTGGGTTAGTGGGTTGGTGGAAAATCAGGAATCAGAAATGGTGGTGCGGCGCACAATTCATGGAGCGCCGCTTTTACAGGCAGCATCTGCACTGCTGAGAAGATAGATGATAGATGCGGAAAGGCCCTGCAGGCCGAGCCCGTCAGCACCCATGACCATCTCTCATCCCGTAGGGAGGTAATGTGAAAAGTAATGAATCGTAGATAATCAAAAGGCGGCGCTTTTTATTTTTGCGCCGCCTCCACCACCTCGGGCGAAGCCCGTTCCCCCTGCGCCCCTTCGCCGTCAGGCGTTCCCCTTCAGCCACCTTATCTTTACAGTGTCTGTGTTGTAGCACCGTCATAGTCATTGACCCGGGAGATTTCTCGACTCTCTCTCACATCCTATTTTTACAGATACATCCATCGCGTCGCTTACCACCGCTCGAAATGACGATGAACGTATGGATTCACCGGGATAAAGGTG
>NZ_UQKJ01000062.1 GCF_900541605.1 uncultured Dialister sp.
CTGGACAGTTTTCCTGGCAGCTAGCCGCTAGTAGCTAAAAGCTCCATACGAATGACTCTACCCGTCAGCGCCGAACACACCAGCTCGACAAACTGAAATATCGCGTTCTTACTCAAAATATAAAAGGAGGAGCTCCGAAGAGCTCCTCCTTTGGACTTTACTGTGCCTTCAGTCCGCCGTGCAGTTTCATCTTTCTTGCCCGGCAGGCAGGACATTCACCGTCCCCGCCGCCACAGCAGCTTCCGCCGCCCAGGGTGACCCGGTAAATATGCCGGCAGGCCAGGACGAAAAGGACTGCAATCACAGCTAAAACAGCATAGGTTCCTATACTCATGGGAAGGCCTCCTTCCAAACAGAAAACATCAGGAATTACAGGAAAACATGGACGTTCAGGCTTTGGCTCCGGCGCCTTCCACCGTTTCCTCTTTCACCTTAGGTGCCGGACGGCAGATGAAGTACAGTCCCACCAGGCAGAGGATGATCGCCAGGACCTGGGAAATACCGAAGTCAAAACCGTAGAACAGCCAGCCGCCGAGATTGTAGGCGATAAAGGCCAGGGAGTATCCCAGGATGACCTGGAAACCGATGGCCAGGCCGGCCCATTTCTTATCGCCCATTTCCCTGGCAATGGTGGCCATAGCCACGATGCAGGGCGGGTCGAAGAGGTTCAGAATCATATAGGAGAAAGCGGCAATGGGGGTGAACATACCGGAGATACCGGCCATCACCATTTCATCTTCCGCATCCTTGGCTACACCATTCAGTACAGCCAGGGTGCCGATGGCATCTTCCTTGGCCATTTCTGCAGAAATGACAGCCACCGCGCCCTTCCAGTCACCCAGGCCCAGGGGTGCGAAGATCCAGGAAATCATATGGCCAAAACCGGCAAGCATGGAATCTTCGATGTCATCCACCATATCCATGGTGATATTGAAGGAAGAGAAGAACCAGATAATCACGCATACAGCGAAGATAATAGTCCCCGCTTTGATGATGAAGCCCCGGGCTCTTTCCCACATATGGATGAGGACGCCCTTCAGGGACGGTACATGATAAGCCGGAAGCTCCATGACGAAGGGAGCCGGGTCACCGGCGAATACGGATGTCTTCTTCAGGGCAATGCCGGCGAGTACGATGACCGCAATGCCGAGGAAGTACATGGACGGCGCCATGAGAACGGAATCGGGGAAGAAGGTAGATGTAATCATGGCAATGATTACGGCCTTGGCAGAGCAGGGGATGAAAGTACAGAGCATAATGGTCATCCGCCGGTCCCGCTGGTCCTCGATGGTCCTCGTTGCCATAACTGCCGGCACGCCGCAGCCGCTGCCCACGAGAATCGGGATGAAAGACTTCCCGGACAGGCCGAATTTACGGAAAATCCGGTCCATAATGAAGGCTACCCGGGCCATGTAGCCGGAATCCTCCAGCACGGAGAGGAAGAAGAAAATGGCGAGAATCTGGGGTACGAAACCAAGGACCGTACCTACGCCGCCGATGATACCATCTACCAGCAAACTTTCCAGCCAGTCCGGCGCTTCAATGGCTTCCAGGAAATCGGAAGCCGCATCGGTCACAATGCCGCCGAAGAAATCATCATTCACCCAGTCCGTCACCGGTCCGCCGATGATGGAGCAGGAAATGAAGTATACCACTGTCATGATGAGGAAGAAAATCGGAAGAGCCAGCACCCGGTTCGTCACTACCCGATCGATTTTATCGGATACCGTCATGGTGTGTCCGGCATGTTTCTTCTTCAGCACGGAGCTGATAATTTTAGCAATATATTCATAGCGCTGGTTGATGATGATGGATTCCGCATCGTCGTCCAGTTCATCTTCGCAGTCTTTGATGTGCCCTTCCAGATGGGATACCGTTTTCGGATCCAGCTGGAGAGCCGCCGTAGCTTCTTCATCCCGTTCAAAAACCTTGATGGCGTACCAGCGGAGGAACCGGTCTTCCACCTTCGGTGCAATGGTCTCTTCAATATGGGCAATGGCATGTTCCACGCTGCCGGTGAATACGGAAGGAAGGCGGACTTTCCGCTTTTCCTTTGCTGCGGCCACCGCCTTTTCGGCAGCTTCCATGCAGCCCTTTCCCTGGAGTGCAGAGATTTCCACCACTTCACATCCCAGTTCTTCACCCATTTTCTTCACATCGATGGTATCCCCGTTCTTTTTGACGAGATCCATCATATTGACCGCCATCACCACCGGAAGGCCGATTTCGATGAGCTGGGTAGAAAGGTAAAGGTTTCTTTCCAGGTTCGTGCCATCGATGATATTCAGGATGGCATCGGGCTGTTCATTGACCAAGTAATTCCGGGCCACCTTTTCTTCCAGTGTATAGGGGGAAAGGGAATAAATCCCCGGAAGGTCCTGGATGATGACATCGGGATGCTTCTTTAAAATCCCATCCTTCTTCTCCACCGTAACACCCGGCCAGTTGCCCACATATTGGGAGCTGCCGGTCAGTTCATTAAATAAAGTTGTTTTACCGCAATTTGGGTTGCCTGCAAGGGCAATTCTGATAGACATTCCTGCTGCTCCTTTCTTTTCTATCATTGTTCAGGATACTATATGGTTCCTATGCTTCCACTTCGATGGCTTCCGCTTCATTTTTGCGGATAGACAGTTCATAGCCCCGAATGGTCAGTTCTACCGGGTCTCCTAAGGGTGCCACCTTGCGTACGTAGATTTCCACGCCCTTTGTAATCCCCATATCCATGATGCGGCGGCGGAGCGCCCCTTCTCCATGGATTCGTTTTACCCGGGCCGTCTGGCCCACGGAGACATCTTTCAATGTTTTCATTCCCACTGCTCCTTAAAAATATATTTTCTGCGCCATAGACCGGTCCAGAGCCACCCGGCTTCCCTTCACCTGGACAATCAGGTTTCCTGCCATATGGCTGACGATGAGTACCGGTGTATCCACCACAAAACCCAGTTCCGCCAAATGCTGGCGGATATCCTCTTTCCCGGAAATGCGGCGGATCGTCACGGTGTCGCCTTCTTTTGCAAAAATGAGAGGCATCATCTGTTTCACCCCATTTCCTTTCATTGGATGCTCATAGGCTCATCATTACGGTCTTATAATAATGCTGCCGCATATAATTAGTCAATAGGACGAAATAATATTTAATGGTGACCCGTATTATTATTGCATGGTATACTTTCTTTAATTCGGATTTTTCTAATTATAGTATTTATTAAAGTTTAAAGTCGGTATATATAATTTATTAAATTATATATACTTATTTCGATATGCATGGTATACCATATGTAACTTATCAGATATCTTTACAGCATGTATGGAATAATTACGGAAATACAGGCAATAAAAAAGCGCCTGAAAAGACGCAAATAAAATGGAAATTCAGAAATGCAGAATGGTTGTGGCAGCGCACACAACGGGGAATCACTGCGAAAATATAATATACAGACTTCTCCCACACTGCGGCTTTTAAATCAATTTCTTCCGCAAGCCAAGGCAAAGCCTAAGCCCTGGCCGAAGGCCACAGACCATTCCTTCACAGTTTCCCTATTTTCTTGGCAAAGATTTCTGCATCCACCAGATCCTTCCGGTCTGGATGGCCTCTGTGGAAGAACAGGAACTTCCCATGGCAGTGGAATGTCCTGGTATCCAGGGTAATCCCCTTTTCTTCCAGGAGCTGCCTCACTTCTTCATCGCTTTTGCCGCCGGAAAGCATGGCGGTGCTGAAGAAAGCGGCCTTCCCTACCTTTGATGGATCTAAGGATTGGATAAAGGATTTTACATGGGGGTCGATGTGGCCCTTATAGACGCCGCTTCCGATGAAAAGGCTATCCACCCGTTTTTCCAGGCCCTTATCCGTTGTTTCCGCCCGTTCTCCCACTTCCCGGGCAATGGCCCGGGCCACTTTTTCCGTGGAACCCCCACGGCTGTAATACCGAACTGCAAATCTCATAGATCACGCCTTCTTTACTTCATTTTCTTATATACGCAGAAATCGTGGGGAATCGGTCCTTCCCCCGCCTTTTTGCTTACCAGATGCCACTCTTTCCCGTCGAAATCGGGGAAGAACGCATCGCCCTCACAGGATTTATGGACTTCCGTAATATACAGGGTATCGGCATAGGGAAAAAGGGTCCGATACATGTGTTCACCGCCGATGACAAAGTTTTCTCCTTCCGGCAGGGCGGAAAGGAGACTTTTCACATCATGGAAAAGGAGCACTCCTTCCGGTGCCCGGTAGTCCTTATTTCCCGTGAGCACGTAATGGACGCGCCCCGGAAGGACCTTCGGCAGGCTTTCAAAGGTTTTCCTGCCCATGATGATGGGATGGCCCATGGTCAGGGCTTTGAACTGCTTCAGATCATCGGACAGGTGCCAGATGAGGCGGTTGTCCTTCCCGATTACCCCGTTTTCACTGCGGGCCACAATAATAGAAAGGCTCATACCGACACCTCCATGGAAATCTTATCGTGGTGCCTGTAATTTTCAAGGACAATATCCTCCGGCTGGAAATCATAGAAATTCCGGATGTCCGGATTCAGTACCAGCTTCGGTGCCTCATAGGCTTCGGGCAGCCGTGCCAGCTGTTTTTTCAAAGCTTCCACATGGTTTTCGTAGATATGGGCATTATTGATGACATGGGTAAAGAGTCCCGGGCGGAGGCCGCTCACCTGGGCAATCATGCAGATCAGTGCGGCATACTGGGCCATATTGAATGGCACACCGAGGCCCATATCCCCGCTCCGCTGCACGAGCACGCAGTTCAGGCGTCCGTCTTCCGACACATCCCACATGGTAAGAAAGGCACAGGGATAAAGGGCCATATCCGGCAAATCCCCTGCATTCCAGAGATCCACCACCATGCGCCGGCTCTGGGGATCTTCCTTCAGCGTTTTCAAGAGATTGTCCACCTGGTGGTACTTGGCCAGCTGGTAGCCGTAGGCCTTTCCGATAGTCCCGTCTTCCCGCATCCATTCATCCCAGATATGGCAGTTCCATTTCTGCAGCAGCCGTACATCGTTGGACTGCTTCTGCCAGATCCAGAGAATTTCCTTCACCGCCGTCTTGAAAGCCACAAACTTCGTGGTGAGGATAGGAAACTCCTTTTCCAGATCAAACTGCATGATCTGATGGGGCAGCTTATAGGCAGGCATGCCGGTCCGGTTCTGGCCCAGCGCTCCTTTTTCCAGGATGTTTTTCACAATTCCCAGATATTCTGTATCAGCAAGACTCATAGGGTCCTCCTTTAATTAAATAATGATGGCAACGGGCAGACAGCCCATTGAACAGAATGCAGCAGTACAGCCAGGTCGGCATTGCTCACGCCTGCCAACCCGATGGCACCCCGGCAAGGCCATGGACCAAGGGGTACGCCAGGTCAATGGCTTTCTATTTTTGCATAGGTAACAAGAGCTTTCCGAAATTCCCCGGCCCACTCTTCTTTTATCCCGTCCAGGTCAGAGAGGTCTCCTCCCGCCAGGTCATGCAGGGCCCCATCAGGCAGGATATCCGCCGGAGAAACGTTGGCCCTGCGGGCCAGCCGATCCCTCACTTTTCCCAAAAACAGGAGCCGTGCACTTTCATCTACATCTGCCGGCAGCTCCGGATGGGCTGCTGCCTCCCGGATGAGACGGAGGAATGGCATACCATAGGCCGCGGCCTTCTTGCTTCCTATTCCCCGGATCTGCTTCAATTCTTCCGTATTGGAAGGACGCTGAAGGGCCAGGGAAGACAGCACTTCATCGGTAAATATGGATTTTGGCGCCTTATGGAGGCTGGCTGCCATGGATCTTCTCAGGTTTTTAAGGGCCTCAAGAAGGCTTTCATCGGAGTCTTCAGCTTCCTTTTCCTCTTCCGCCTCCGGTTCCTCCGTTTCTTCCCTCAGCACTTCCAAAAACCGGGGTCCATACTTCTGCAATTTGAAGGAACCAACCCCGCGGACTTCCTTCATGTCCTCCAGGGTCCGGGGATGGAGAAGAGCCATGTCTTCCAGTGTGGCATCGGAAAATACTACAAACGGCGGCACCGATTCCTCCCGGGCCAGGGAAGTCCGGAGTTTCCGCAGCTTTTCGAAGAGCCCGCCCTTTCGGATGGGATTCCTTTCCAGTTTCTTTTCCACCGCCGCATCGGCCATTACATCGCCGGCACCAAAGGCAAGGCCCATGACCTTTTCCTGCCCTGCCAGCACCGCCCGGGCCCGGTCCGTCAGTTTCAGAACTGCATAGGGCTCCCCCTCCCGTCGGAGATACCCATCGGCAATGTAATTATTGAGGGCGCTTTTGATATGTTTCACCCGCACAAAGGACAACTTGCCGTAGGTCGGCGTATCTTCCAGTTTCCTGTCCAGAATCACCTGGGAGTGGCTGCCGTGCAGCACATCCGCCACAATCTGGGCGCCAAACCGTTCGTGGAGCAGGGATACGGTCCGGAAAATAAGAGATGCCGTATCGGTGACATCCACCTTTCCTTTCCCGCTTTCACAGTTGCCGCAGTGTCCACAGGGTTCCTTCACTTTTTCTCCGAAGTAGGCAAGGATAAAATTCCGAAGACACGATGTGGTCTGGCAGTAATCCACCATGGCATTCAGCCGATGGTAATCCATCCTTTTCTGGTCCTCATCCTGCCCTCCCTGCTCAATGAGGTAACGCTGGATGCTGACGTCCCGGCCACTGTAAAGGAGAATACATTCTGCCCTGGATCCATCCCTGCCGGCACGGCCGGCCTCCTGGTAATAGGCCTCCAGACTTTTGGGCATCTGGTAGTGGATGACATAGCGCACATTGCTTTTATCGATTCCCATACCGAAGGCATTGGTAGCCACCATGACGTTCACCGTATCGAAGGAAAAATCTTCCTGCGCCTTCCGTCGGTCCTCATCATCCATACCCGCATGGTAGCGGCCTGCGCTGATTCCCCGGCGAACCAGCATATCATATACCTTTTCCACCGCTTTCCGGGTGGCGCAGTAAATAATGCCGCTTTCCTTCCGGTGGCTTTTTACATAGCGGAGGATAAAATCTTCCTTTCCTGACGATTCGATAACCCGGAACGACAGATTCGGCCTGTCCAATCCTGTACGGAATACCTGGGCCTTTTCCAGCCCCAGGCTTTTCTTCATGTCCGCCTCCACCACCGGCGTAGCAGTGGCAGTAAAGGCTGTCACCACCGGCCGCCGGGGCAGGCTGTCAATAAATGTCTTGATTTTCCGATAGGACGGTCGAAAATCATGGCCCCACTGGGATACGCAGTGAGCCTCATCAATGACTACCATGGACAGGGGCACCTGGGCAAGGCACTGGGTAAAATAGGAGGGCTCCAGTTTTTCCGGTGCCATGTAGAGCAGCTTGATCCGGCCCCGGTACAGGTTCCGAAGCCGCTCGATGGATTCATCATAGGGAATCGTACTGTTTACATAGGAAGCGGGAATGCCCTGTTCCAGGAGAGCCTCTACCTGGTCCTTCATGAGAGAAATCAGGGGTGAAATAATGATCGTGCCATGGGGGAACAGCAGGGCCGGTATCTGGAAACAGATGGACTTTCCGGCACCCGTAGGCATGATAGCCATAACGTCTTCTCCCCGGCAGGTGGCATCAATCACTTCCTTCTGCTTCGGCCGAAATGAATCATAGCCGAAATACTGTTTCAGAATATCCTGGGGCCCCACGATATTTCCTCCTTCCCTTCTTGTGTATCATTTCTATTATATCATGCCCCATACCTCCATTGGCACGGCTGTAAAAATTGCTGGCAGTCAGAGAATACACCCGGCGCTAAGAAATAATGGCACAGCAATGCCACCGGATAATAAATCGGTATCGCTTTATAATTTATCATGACATATCACCACGCCCCACGCCCGACTTTTCGCCAGTTCCCTGCATCACCATGCTGCATTTCTTCCCCTGAAAAGGAAAAGCTCTCCGAATCGAATTCAGAGAGCTTTTGTGAAAAGGAGTTCATTCCTTCAATTTGATGACTACGTAACGGTGCGGTGCTTCGCCTTCACTTTCCGTTGTCACGGCGCCATCGTCCTGGAGAGCCAGGTGGATGATCCGCCGTTCACCGGCTGCCATCGGTTCCAGACGAACTTCTTCCCCTGTCCGCTTTACCTTGGCTGCCAGCCTCCTGGCCAGGGCTTCCAGGGTATCCTTACGGCGTTCCCTGTAGTTTTCCACATCCAGGAGGATGAAATAATGATGGTGGAATTCCTTGCCTGCCGCCAGGTTTGTCAGGTACTGGAGGGCATCCAGGGTCTGTCCGTGTTTACCGATGAGAATCCCCAGTCCCTCGCCGTGGAGGTTGAAAAGAATCCGTTCTTCATTCATCATCCGTTCCATGGTCACATTGAGGTGCATGCCCTGGAACACACTTTCCAGGAATTTTTTGGCTTCATCGGCTGTCTTTTCCTGTTCTTCCGGATTGAAAACGAAATCTTCGGATTTCTTCTTCTCCTTTGCTTCCGGAGCAGCCGGTTCTTCCGGTTTTTCCTCCGGCTTCTCTTCTGTCTTTGGCTCTTCCGGCTTTTCTTCCGCCGGTTCTGCTTCCGGTTCTACAGCAGCCGGTTTTTCCTCTACCGCCGGAACTTCTGCAGCTTCCTTCGGTTCTTCTTTGGCCGGTTCTTCATCGGGGGCAGAAATATCTACCGCCGCCAGTTTCTTGTGGATAAGGCCGAAGAGGCCGCTGGAGGGCTGTTCCACTACATGAACGACAGCTTCTTCCCGGCTGATGCCCAGCTGCTTCAGACCTTCTTCTACGGCTGCATCAATAGTCTTTGCTGTGATTCTCACTGTTTTCATTTGGTTTCTTCAGCCTCCCCGGAATCTTTGACTTCTTTTGTATCAGAAGATGCTTTCTTGGAAGCCCCTTCTTTTTCAGGAGCGTCTGCAGCCTTTACAGGAGCCTCCGGCTTTTCCTCCTTTTTCTCAGGAGAAGCAGGAGCCTTGTCTGCAGACCCTTTATTTTCTTTTTTCTCCGCTGGTTCAGCGTTGTCTTTCTTCTTGACCACTTTCTTGATGATCCTCTTGCGGATAACCTTTTTCTTTTTCGTGGTTTTCAGGTTTTCCTGCTGCACATCGCCATGGACAGTGACTACGCCTTTTTTAGGAGTAGAACTGCCTTTGAAGCGGTCCACCATTTCTTCACGGAACATGATGGTCTGCTGTACGAGCTGGTACAGGTTCACCACAATCCAATAAATGACAAGGCCGCTCGGGAAATTGAGGGACATCCAGCCAATCATGAGAGGCATCACGATCAGCATGGTTTTCTGGTTCCCCGGTGCGTCTTTCGGCGTTGTCTGCCAGGAAATAATAAATGTGGATGCTGCAGAAAGGATAGGCAGGATATAGGTGCTGTCCGGTACTGCCAGACTTTCCAGCCACAGGAAACTTTCATGGGCCGGGTCATAGGGGAATCCCTGGAGAGCATAGTAAATGGACACCAGGAATGGCATCTGAATCAGCAGGGGAAGGCAGCCGGATGCCGGATTGGCTCCGTGTTCCTTGTAAAGCTTGCTCATCTCTTCCCGAAGTTTCTTCGGGTCATTCTTATACTTTTTCTGGATCTGCTGCATAAGCGGCTGGATTTCCTGCATGGCCTTCATGGATTTGATCTGTTTCACAGCCAGCGGAAGCAGCGCGGTCTTAATGATAATGGTCAGTACGATGATGGCGATCCCGTAGCTTGGGAATCCCAGGTCATCGGTCAGTTTGTAGACATATTCCAGGCATACACGCATAATGTCGGCCAGGAATCCCACCAGATTGCTCAAAAGGGGAATCTGAAAATCACTCATTGTTACTCCTTACACGGTCTTCATTTCAACCGTCCAATACCGGTCCTCTGCATTTCAAGGCCCGTGAGTTTTGGGACAAGACGGACACGCTGTCATAGGTAAATGATGTTATGGATACGGAAATACTGCCGTAATGGATGGGAAACGGAATCCCCGATTCCCTGTAAAAAAAGACCGACCAAGTACACCGGTCAGTGCTTCCTGGTAAAGAATCAAAAAAGCAGCCACATCACGGTAAAGGATCATAGCCGCCTTTGCAAAATGGATTGCAACGGATAATCCGCTTTACTGCGAGCCAGCTGCCTTTGAGGGCACCATATTTTTCTATCGCCTGCAGGGCGTACTCGCTGCAGGTCGGTGTAAACCGGCAGCACGGCGGCTTTAAAGGGGAAATGAAGGATCTGTAAAAACGGATCATTCCGATAAGTACAGTTTTCATATTACTGCTCCAATATCCCGGCCTTCCGCCATAACGCCAGTATTGCTTTTTCCGCTTCCCTGTAGCTTGCACCCGTCAGAAAGGGGCTTGCCAAGAGGATAGCTTCATGGTGAGGAGAAAGTTCATGCCGATGGAGGCGGTAAACCTCCTTCATCAGCCGTTTCGCCCGGTTCCGGGCAAAGGCATGACCAATCTTCTTCGTCGCCACAAAGCCGATGCGAACATCGCTCTTCCTGGACTTGACCAGGTAAAAGAGTCCTGCCCGGTTGCTGAAGCGCTTTCCCTGGCGATAAATTCTTCGGTAATCCCTGTTCTGTCGTATACGGGAAGAGCGGGGAAGACTGAAATCCGCCCTTTCCTTTTCCTCTGAATCAGGCACTTAATACCTTTCTGCCCTTTGCTCTTCTTCTCTTCAGAACAATGCGGCCTGCTTTTGTCTTCATACGAGCGCGGAATCCGTGGGTCTGTTTTCTCCAGTGATTGTTCGGCTGGAATGTCATTTTTGCCATGTGTCAACACCTCCTTACATGCTGGCAGTGCCATTTTTCGCACACCATAACAGAATAATTATATCCAAGTCGGCCCCCCCTGTCAATGAAATTTCCTTGACAAAATAGGATGAGGCCGCCTTGTGATAAAAGTCACAAATCAGATGCCTGTATATCTATTAAAGCCGCTCAGGGGGCTGAAGTGGTGCCGGGTGGAAATGGCCTGTGGCAAAGGGTGCTGCCCTTCAGCTGCTTTAAGGAAGCGCTGATTAAATCGCAGAGTCAGATTTCATAAGGATTTTTGTGCACTGCTTCGTCATAATCCTCCTTAAATAG
>NZ_UQKJ01000063.1 GCF_900541605.1 uncultured Dialister sp.
GAAAATGGCTGTGAATAATTAGCGCTTGTAAAAAGCCCATTTAATCAGCGTTTCCTTAGAAAGGCCGCCGCAGGCGGCCTTTTTGAGTGGGGGAAGCGGTGGAGCGGGAAAATCAGGAATGATAGAAGCGGCGCACAATTCGTATGGCGCTGTCTTTTGATGCTGGACCGTGAATCCGCCGCAGGTGAATCCACTCGATCTCGATCTCAATCTCATTTGACTGCAGGGCTTATTCGGCTCAAGGCCTTCGCCAATTCGCACGAAAGCCAGTTATCCGACATCCGGTGCGGAGGGCTGGTTCCTGGTAAGCTGTAAGCCTGTTTTTCTCGATTTCGGGCTCATTCTCATCTGCCTGCAGATGGAGTTCCTGCGGCAAAGCCCCTTGGCTTCCATTCTCTTCACTCCATTCTTACCTCTTTTGTACCACAGTGTGACCTATATCATGCAGTCTATGATTTTTCCAAATGATATAAATCTTTGTGAGAATTTATGCAATTTGTTATGAATTCCCTTGACAGAACGGGACGTGCATTATACACTTGATGAGAACAAAACTGTGACATTCTGTCATTGATTCGGAGGAGATTCAGATGCTTCTTGCTTTTGATGTAGGGAATACGAATATTGTCTGTGGTGTATACAAAGAAAGAAAGCTTATCCGCCACTGGCGGGTAGCTACAGATACCCTGCAGACCGCTGATGGTTATGCGGCTCTTTTGGGAACCCTGTTTCATCTGAATGGTTTGGAATTTAAGGACGTGGAAGATGTCATCATTTCCACCGTTGTGCCGCCGATTATTCCGATTCTGGAAACCATGTGCCAGCGGTATTTCCATACGAAACCCATCATGGTGGGTCCCGGCATCAAGACCGGTCTTAATATCCTCTATGATAACCCCAAGGAACTGGGGGCTGACCGTATCGTCAATGCAGTGGCAGCGATCGCAGAATATGACTGCCCCCTCATTATCATCGATATGGGTACGGCCACAACGTTCTGCGTGGTGGATACGAAGGGCAATTATCTGGGCGGCGCTGTGGCACCGGGCATCGGTATTTCCATGGAAGCCCTGTTCCAGAGAGCTTCGAAACTGCCTCGCATCGAGCTGGTAAAGACACCGAAAATTATCTGCCGCAATACGGTTTCCGCCATGCAGGCCGGCATCTATTATGGCTTTGTAGGACAGATTGATGAAATCGTGAACCGCATCAAGGCAGAATTGAATGAACCGAATGTCAAGGTCATCGCCACCGGCGGCCTGGCTACCCTCATTGCCAAGTCCTCCCGTACCATTGATGTGGTAGACCCCATGCTGACGCTGAAGGGGCTTCTGGTACTGTATGACAAGAATAAAAATGATAGAAGATAAATGAGAAAAACCGTCCTTTGGGACGGTTTTTTTATGCTGCAAACCGTTAAAACAGCAGACTGCCCTGTCTTCCTGAAGGCTGACAGCCAGAAAAGCCCCAGCCCCCATGACACTCAGCCACGGGGGGGCTGGGGCTTATTCTCTCCGATTTCATTTACCTGCAGGGTCTATTCGTTTTCATAGGCAAGGCGCAGAGCCCCGGCCATTCGCAAAAAAGCCAGCCATCCCACATTCGATGCAAAGCGGCTGATTCCCGGTCAGCTGTAAGCCCGTCTCATTCAATCTCGTCCTCGATTTCAATCTCACTCTCATTCGCCCGCAAGGTCTGTCCAGCCCAGGTCCTCGACTGTTCACATGCTTTCTGGCCAATTAAATGGCTCCTTCCAGTTGCATTTTATTTCATATAGATGTATATTTATAAGAAATAAATGCAAGTTTATACAGGAGGCGGCATTATGAATACAGTCATGAAAACAGCGGTACTTGGCCTGGCGGCAGCAGGTATGATTCTTATGGGCGGCTGTGGAGGCAGCGGGAACCAGAAGGCGGCATCCTCCGGATCCGGCAGTTCTTCCCAGAGTGCCCTTATGCAGAAAATCAAGAAAGATGGTAAACTGGTGGTAGGTACGGCTTCCGGATTCCCACCCTATGAATTCCTGGACACATCGGTGAAGGACCGGAAGAAAATCGACGGCATTGATATGAAAATCGCCGAGGCCGTAGCCCAGAAACTGGGGGTGAAACTGGAGGTCCAGGATATGACATTCCAGTCCCTCCTGTCATCCATTACCACCGGGAAGGTGGATATTGCGATTTCCGCCATCAATCCTACGGAGGAGCGGAAAAAGACTGTGGACTTTTCCAATAACTACCTGGAAGGAAAACAGACCCTGCTGGTACGGAAGGAAGATGCAGGCAAGTATAAGAGCCTTGCCGATTTCGAAGGGAAAAAGATTGCGGTCCAGAAATCAACCATCCAGGAAAAACTGGCCACTTCCCAGATTCCGAATGCCCAGATCGTGGCACTGGCCAAAGTGCCGGACGCCCTGCTGGAACTGAAACAGGGCAAGGTAGATGCAGTGCCGGTACAGAATATTGTGGGCGGCCAGTACCTTGTCACCAACGATGACCTGGCAGCAACGAATATTTATTTCGATAAATATTCCGGCGGTTCTGCCGTGGCTGTTCCCAAAGGGAGCGACGATGTGATTGCCGTGATCAATGAGGTCATCAAAGAGAACCAGGAAAATGGCAATATCGATAAATGGGTGGATGAAATGACGAAGAAGGCCGTCGAAAACGCACAGTCCAAATGATTTCCTGCCCATGAAGGCACGGGAGAAGAGAGAGGAAGAGTATGATGAAAAAATCCATGAAACTGATGCTTCTGGGGGCTGCCCTGCTGGGGTCCCTGGCCATGGCAGGCTGCGGCAGCAGCCCTGCACCGGCAAAGAGCGGGAATGGGGCTGGCCAGCAGAGTAAACTGATGCAGACCATCAAGCAGAGGGGAAAGCTCATTGTAGGCACCTCTTCCGGTTATCCTCCCTATGTGTTCGTGGATGCGGAATCTCCGGACAAGAAGGTTATCGGCCTGGATATGGAAATGTGCAAGCAGATCGCCGATAAGCTGGGAGTGAAGCTGGAAGTACAGGATATGAGCTTCTCGGCTCTCCTTTCTTCGGTAACCTCCGGCAAGGTAGATATTGCGGTTGGCGGCGTATCCCCGACACCGGAACGGGAAAAGGCCATGGCCTTCTCCGATATTTACCTGCCTACGGAGCAGAAGCTGCTTGTGCGGAAAGAGAACCAGCATGCCTTTAAGTCCATGGCGGACCTGAAGGGCAAAGTAATTGGCGCCGAGAAATCGACCACCCAGGAAGCGACGGCCCAGAAAATCGAAGGTGCTACGGCCATTGGTCTTTCCAGTGTTCCTGATGCTATTCTCCAGCTGAAGAACGGCAAGCTGGATGGAATCGTGCTGGAAGGTGTGGTTACGAAACAGTACCTCATTTTCAATGATGACCTGGCACTGGCGGATGTTCAGTTTGACGGCGCAAAGAAGGTCTCCGCCGTGGCTCTCCAGAAGGGCAATGACGATGTGGTGAAGATCATTAACGACATCATCAGACAGGACACGGAGTCCGGACAGTTTGACAAGTGGGTAGATGAGTACAGCCGTATTGCCGTGGAGAAAGCAAGCAAGTAAGGAAATCGAAGTCGTAGGTTAATCCGGGAGTCATGCAAGTTTATGCATGACTCCCGGATTTTTATGTGTTGGACGAATTTGAACTATTGCGGTGAGCTGTTAGAGCGAAGCTTACGGATAGAGTCATTCGGGCGGGGCTTCTAGCTCCTGGCTTCTAGCTGCCAGGAAGACTCTACAGCCTACGGCACGAATGACTGACGGAAATATCTAGTGGAAAGCGCCGCAGGCAAATCAGCTTTCCTAGTAGCCAATAGCTAGAAGCTAGCAGCCCCGTGTGAGTGACTCTGCACACAAACATGCTAACCGCCAATCCCCACCAGCTCGATAAACTGAAATATCACAAAAAGACCTTCATAAATTTTGTGAATATTTATTGACATAACTGCATAAATATGCTATCATCTAATCAAGTTAATACAGAAATCGATTTCAACTATATGGAGAGGTGCATGAATATGATGAAGAACAAGAAAGTACTGAAAATCCTGGCCCTTGGCCTTTGTGCGGCAGCTGCCTTCGGGCTGGCAGGCTGCGGTGGATCTTCGCCGGCTAAATCTTCTGCTTCCCAGCAGGTACAGAAAGAAAGTCCCCTGATGCAGAAAATCAAAAAGAGCGGGAAACTGGTGGTGGGGACTGCATCCGGGTATCCTCCCTATGAATTCGTGGATACCTCTTCCGGCGAGAAGAAGGTCATCGGCATTGATATGGAACTGGCCCAGAAAGTAGCAGACAAACTGGGAGTAAAACTGGAAGTGCAG
Organism: uncultured Dialister sp.; assembly: GCF_900541605.1. Taxonomy (GTDB): domain Bacteria; phylum Bacillota; class Negativicutes; order Veillonellales; family Dialisteraceae; genus Dialister. Next base: position 4,335 of record NZ_UQKJ01000063.1, read on the forward strand.
GATATGAATTTCCAGGCCCTCCTGTCCTCTCTCACCGGTGGCAAAGTGGACGTTGCCATTGCAGGCATCAACCCCACGGATGAACGGAAAAAATCCATGGATTTCTCTGATAACTATCTCCCCACTGAGCAGAAAGTGATTATTCGGAAAGCGGATGCCGATAAGTACAAGACCGTGGAAGACCTTTACGGCAAGACCATTGGTGTCCAGAAGTCTACTACCCAGGAGGCCCTGGCCAAGGAAAAAATCAAAGACGCCAAGATCGTTGGTCTTGCCCACGTGCCGGAAGTGGTACTGGAACTGAAGCAGGGCAAGGTGGATGGCCTCGTAGTGGAAGGTATCGTTGGCCAGCAGTACCTCGTTTTCAATGATGATCTCATGTTCTCGGACATTAAATTCCCCAATGCTGTGAAAAATTCCGCAGCCGCAGTGCAGAAGGGCAATGAAGATGTGGTGGCTGTAATTAATGAAGTCATCAAGGAAAATACGGATAACGGCAACTTCCAGAAATGGACCGATGAATACAGTAAGAAAGCCGTATCCAATGCGGATAACAAATAAAGGAGACTGAAAGAAAGCGGTGTCTTAGGACGCCGCTTTTTCAGTGAGAAGGAAATGAGGAATGGCTGTGTGCTGTGAGCCGCTTTCCCTTTGTCGGTGGCGGCGCAGATGGGGTCTTGATGAAAATGCACCCAAAACGTGCAATTGACACTACCGGAGGCTCTCTTCCCGGAAGAGATGGTGATGGGCATTGATGGTTCCTGGCCCGGAGGGCCTGATCGATTCTATCATCTATCATCTATCATCTATCTTCTAACAGCCGAATCGCCAATCACCCAATTGGGACGATATTTCCGCCGCGAAGCGGCCGATTCCCGGTAAGCTGTAAGCAGACAGCTGTAAGCCCGTTTCCCCCAATCTTGGCCTCGGTCTCGACCCCATTTCCGGAAGGGCCTGCCCGGCTCAATGTCCTATGAATGCGAGCCATATTCCGGCAAGATACAGAAGTTCCCTGTAGTAAAGCCAATGCTGCTATGTTATAATAAACCATCTATTGATGAATCAGATGTATAGTAGAGAAAGAGGGTTCAGCTATATGAACAAAAAGACCATTCCATTTTCTGATGAATTAATTCGTGATATAGCTGCCAAATATGGCACACCATTTCATATTTACGATGAAAAGGGAATCCTTGAAAACGTAAAACGGCTGCAGAAAGCCTTTTCCTGGAATCCCAATTTCCATGAATATTTTGCTGTAAAAGCAACACCGAATCCCTGGATCATGAAGAGCCTGAAAACCCTGAATGTGGGCTCCGACTGCAGCTCCATGGCGGAACTGGTTCTTTCCGAAACCGTAGGTATTAAGGGAGAAGAAATCGTATTTTCTTCCAACGATACGCCGGACGAAGAATTTATCAAAGCCCATGAACTGGGTGCCATCATCAATCTGGATGATGTATCGAACCTGGATGACCTGGAACGGCTCCATATTGTTCCGGAAAGGATCTGCTTCCGCTACAATCCGGGACCGGAACTGGCAAGGGGCAATGCCATCATCGGCAAACCGGAAGAAGCCAAGTACGGCATGACCTATGACCAGCTCATGACCTGCGTGGACTGGGCAAAAAAGAAGGGCATCGGCTACATCGGTATCCATACCATGGTTATTTCCGCAGAACTGGAACTGCCGGGTCTTCTGGGAACCATTGATATGATGTTTGACCTGGCCAACGACATTCGGGAAAAGAAGGGAGTCACCGTAGACTTTATCGACTTCGGCGGCGGCATCGGTATTCCTTACCGTCCGGAACAGGACCCCGTGGATATTGAAGGCCTCGGGGAAGGAGCAAAGAAGCTGTATGACGAAAAAATGAAGGGCAAAGGCTTCGACCACACCCGCATCTGCTTCGAATGCGGCCGTGCCATCACCGGCCCCTATGGCTTCCTTGTAACAAAGGCCATCCATTACAAACACATTTACCGGGACTATATCGGCGTCGATGCCTGCATGGCTGACCTCATGCGCCCCGGCATCTATGGGGCATACCATCATCTGACGGTTCTCGGCAAGGCCGATGCACCGAAGGACCATGTGTATGACGTGGTTGGCTCCCTCTGCGAAAACTGCGATAAATTTGCTATCCAGCGTCCCCTGCCGGAAATTAAGACGGGCGATCTCATCGTCATCCATGACACCGGCGCCCACGGCCACAGCATGGGATACAATTACAATGGCCGTCTCCGGCACCAGGAAATCATGGTTCATGCAGATGGCAGCATCCAGCAGATCCGCAGGAATGAAACTCTCTTTGATCTCTTCGCTACCCTCGATTTCCCGAACCTGAAAGAAAATACGGCGAAAGTTGTGAAATAATGAGTGAAGCTGTGAAAGGATAGTCCTTTCACAGCTTTTTAATATGCCGCGGAGGGTATGGTTCAGATGTGTGGAGGGTACATAAGGGTTGTGGGTCGGGCGTGGCCCGACCGGTGCGCAGCGAACTGCTTTCGCAGGGAGCCTTCAGGCGACCGAGAACGCAGTGATCCCTTTCCCCGTGGGGTGGTGGCTTTCACGTTGCTGCGCTCATGAAAGCGGGGTGAGACGCTGCGTTTAAAAGGAAGGGAGACCTTATATATAACGCCGCCTTTGGCGGCTTATGAACCTCATGCCCCCGCTTTGCCTTAGCAAAGCTACCACTCGTTGAACGAGCAAAGCGCAGTTCACCCACAACCTTTAGGCCCAATGGGGTATGCCGATGAGTATACGACTCATGCAGTAAAGTGATAAATACCAAATAAAATCTAAAAACGTCATAGCAAAACTGGACAGGGTGGTGTATAATGAATACATCGAAATATCGAAATGTATTTAGGCAAACCCTATAGGAGGTATCGTTATGTATACTTTATCCACCAATGCATTCAACGGCAAGCTGCCGCAGATTGATGAGAATGCTTTCGTAGCTCCCCATACATTCCTTTCCGGCGATGTACGAGTTGGTAAATATGCCAGCATCTGGCCAGGTGTCGTTGCCCGGGGCGATGTAAACTATATTTCCGTCGGTGAATGTTCCAATGTGCAGGATCTCTGCTGCCTCCACGTAGCAGACGACAATCCCTGCATCATCGGTGACTATGTAACCATCGGCCACAGCGCTGTCATCCATGCCTGCCAGATTGAAGACCATGTACTGGTTGGCATGCATGCCACCATCCTCGATGGTGCCAAGATCGGCAGGGGCTCTATCATTGCTGCCGGCGCCGTGGTGACCAAGAACACCGTTATTCCGCCGAATTCCCTCGTCATGGGTGTTCCGGCCAAAGTGGTGAAGACCATTGATGCCATGAAGAATATTCATGCCCAGGCCATTAAATACAAATGTGAATGGGCTATCGGTTACGGTGTAAAACCGGATATTGACGGCGAACTGTACCATGGAGAAAAGATTGTGTAATTGAGCACAGTACATAGAAAGGCATCCCGCTTTTGCGGGGTGTCTTTTTGGTTATGGTTGGAGTGATCCGGGGAAGCGGGACAGTTTCTTTGGGCGAATGTGGGCCGGCTGGTTTTATGGGAACGATGGGGCCGTAGGCCTTGAGCCGGTTAGCCGCTCCGCGGCGGAAATATCGTCTCTATTGGGCGATTAACGATCTGACTGTTAGACGATAGAAGATAGATGAGAGATGATAGATTCGGTCAGGCCCTGCGGACCGGACCCATCAGTTTCCGTCAGCTGACTTCCTGGCCCGCCCTGAAAAGAAGGCTCTTTTATGTGCAGAGTCACTTAGAAGGGCGGCGGAGCTGCTGAGGAGCTTGATCTCGATCTCCACATCAATCTCATCGCCGCCACCATTTCAGATTTTTCCTTGTTCCCCTGTTCGCAGGACATGCAGGTACTTTTCGTGATATTTGACTATTCCCCACTGGGGGCTATATAATAAAGAACAACTATTATATAAATAAATAATGGCAGAAATCATGATTTATGGAAGGTGAAGCTATGCGAGAAAAGTATGTTCCTCAGCAGATTGAAAAGAAATGGCAGAAAATCTGGGAGGATACTAAAGCATTCGAGACCCATTCGGATCCCAATAAGAAGAAGTATTACGTCCTGGAAATGTTCCCATATCCCTCCGGGAACCTCCATATGGGCCATGTAAGAAACTATTCCATCGGCGATGTGGTAGCCCGTTTCAAGAAAATGCAGGGCTTTAATGTCATTCATCCCATGGGATTTGATGCCTTCGGCATGCCGGCAGAAAATGCAGCCATTAAACACGGCACACCACCGGCTGACTGGACCTATTCCAATATTGATAATATGACCCGCCAGCAGAAGGAACTGGGCCTGTCCTATGACTGGGACCGCAAGGTACTGACCTGCCGGGAAGATTATTACAAGCATACCCAGAAGCTCTTCGAACTTTTCTACAAGCGGGGACTGGCTTACAAGAAAGAAGCCAAGGTCAACTGGTGCAACACCTGCCATACGGTGCTGGCTAATGAACAGGTCGAAGAAGGCCGCTGCTGGCGCTGCAAGAACCCGGTGGTGAAGAAAGACCTGTCCCAGTGGTTCCTGAAGATTACGGACTATGCAGACCGCCTGCTGGCAGACCTGGATCATATGCCGGGCTGGCCGGAACGGGTAAAGACCATGCAGAGAAACTGGATTGGCCGTTCCACAGGTACCCAGTTCTCCTTCAAGGTAGAAGGCATGGATGATACCATCCCCGTATATACCACCCGTGTAGATACGGTTTACGGTGTCACCTACATGGTGCTGGCTCCGGAACATCCGCTGGTGGAAAAACTGATTGAGGGTAATCCGGAAAAGGATAAGCTGGAAGCCTTCATCACGGAAATGAGAAACCAGAACGATATCGTCCGCACTGCGGAAGATGCACCGAAACTGGGCATGTTCACCGGAAGCTATGCAATCCATCCGCTCACCGGAGAACGGGTGCCCATCTGGATTGCCAACTACGTCCTCTATGAATACGGCACCGGCGCCGTTATGGCCGTTCCGACCCATGACCAGCGCGACTGGGATTTCGCAAAGAAATACCATCTCCCCATGAAACTGGTAGTCCAGAACAAGGCAAAGAGCCTGGTTCTCGAAGATATGGACAAAGCCTACGATGCTGATGGTTATCTTGTCAATTCCGGTGAATTTGACGGCCTCACTTCCAAAGAAGGCCGGGAAGCCATTACAAAGAAATTCGAAGAAATGGGCATTGGCAAAGGAAAAGTCAACTACCGTCTCCGGGACTGGCTGATTTCCCGCCAGCGTTACTGGGGCTGCCCCATTCCGATTATCCATTGCCCCCACTGCGGCAATGTGCTGGTACCGGAAAAAGATCTGCCTGTCAAACTGCCGACAGATGTCAATTTTGTGGCTGGTGCTACGTCCCCGCTGGAAACCAGTGAGACCTTCCTCCACGTGAAGTGCCCCCAGTGCGGCGCCGATGCCACCCGGGAAACGGATACCATGGATACATTCATCGATTCTTCCTGGTATTTCCTCCGGTACTGCGATCCCCACAATGAAAATGAACCTTTTGATAAGAAGAAGGCCAACTACTGGATGCCGGTAGACCAGTATATCGGCGGCATTGAACATGCCATCCTCCACCTCCTTTATTCCCGGTTCTTTATGAAAGTTCTCCAGGATGCGGGCATGGTGGATTATCCGGAACCCTTCACCAACCTGCTCTGCCAGGGCATGGTCCTGAAGGATGGGGGAAAGATGAGTAAGTCCGTGGGCAACGTAGTTTCCCCGGAAGAAATCGTAGGAAAGTATGGCGCTGATACGGCCCGCCTCTTCATCCTCTTTGCGGCTCCCCCGGAAAAGGACCTGGAATGGTCCGATCAGGGCGTAGAAGGGTCCTACCGCTTCCTGAAGAGAGTCTGGGCTATCGTAGGAAAGTACCAGGATTTCAAGAAGGAAGAAAAAGGAAAGCTCTCTCCTGATGAATTCGCACTGAGAAGACGGCTGCACCAGACCATCCAGAAGGTAACGGAAGACCTGGACGGCAAGTTTGCATTTAATACCGCCATTTCTTCCATCATGGAACTGGTGAATGACATGTACCGCTTTGTAGAAAGTCATGATGTCATCGAAGATAGCCTGTCCCATGAACTGCTGAGAAACCTCCTGCTTGTACTGGCTCCCTTCGTTCCCCATATTACGGAAGAACTGTGGCAGGGACTTGGCGAACCGGAAAAGAGTGTCCATGAAGCATCCTGGCCGGTCTGCGACACATCGGCCCTGGTGGTGGACAGCGTAGAGCTGGGTGTCCAGGTAAATGGCAAAGTCCGCGGCACCATTACGGTTCCCGTATCCATGAGCCGTGAAGAAATCGGTGAAAAGGCGAAGGAGCTGCCGGAAGTGAAGAAATTCACCGATGGAAAGACCATTGTCAAGGTCATCGTAGTTCCCAAGAGAATCGTCAATATCGTAGTAAAATAAGAAACAGATAAAAAAGAGCCTTCGGGCTCTTTTTGTTTGCCTGTTTTAAGGTGTGCTAGAATAAGAAATATAGATGAATCAGGAATATTTCAGTTTGTCGAGCTGTTGGGGATTGGCGGTTAGCATGTTTGTGTGCAGAGTCACTCACACGGGGCTGCTAG
>NZ_UQKJ01000064.1 GCF_900541605.1 uncultured Dialister sp.
TATAGCACATAGATGCATCGATTTAAAGTAAAGTAATTAATGTCGTTTACTATAGCAATCGTTTCGGCCGCTGTCAATTCTTTATTTATCTTATTTTTTCTGTCAGAACAGACTTGTTTCCCTGTCGATCCAGCTGGCCTGTCTGGCTTCAGTTATCGTATCTCCCATTTCTTCATGGCCTATGAGGAAGGGCGACAGGGGATCATGGGACTTCCTGTTTTCCAAAACTTTTTCTCTGTCATAATTCGCATAACAATAGCGGCAGAAATGGGCACAGGAATTATAGGCTCCTATGTCATGTCCAAGCAGGCATCTGCAACCCGGCCTGACTTCTTTAGCGGATGCAGGCACTATGAGTGGTATGCCTAATGCCTTTTCTATCCTTTTTGGGGAAAGGCAGCCGCCCATATCGGCTCCCAGGAAGCCAAGTCCCGGATCTTCGTGGCAGGCAGCCAGTTCCATTCCATTTCGTCCTGCTATAGATACCATTTCTTTAACGAGAAGGCGCTGCTGTTCATGGGATACGCGATGGACCTCCGGAAAATTCCGGATGGTCTTCGCATAAAGATCAATAAAGCTGAACACACATGTTTCTGTATAGCCTTTGAGGGAAGCAGCAATATAAGAAAATGCATCCAGCTGTTTTTCTGCCGTATAGGTCGAAGATAAAAATATGGGATCATATCTCCAGATAACCTTCCTTTTCCCCAACGAAGCAGACAGACTTCTGAAGGACCTGATGACATCGTTTACCGGCGGTACATTCGGTTCTATTTCCCTTCCATAAGGGGTAATGGTGACATGCCACACCTGCCGGAATGAATGAAGTTTCTTGAGGTATGGCAACATGGGAGCCGGATTTTTCGTGCAGAAGCAAATAGCATCTACGATATCCGGATTCAACCGGTAACGGGTCACCTGGTGAGGATTAAAAGGATTCCTCACCAGTACAAACCCCTCTTCTATACGATTGATAAACCATTTGGCATAAAAAGCGGGAATATCGGTCCGCTGTCCTGTATTGATTATCACGGTCAGGTTCCTTAACAGAAGTTGTACAATATATGTATCAGAATACAGTTCATGGTCACAGGAAAGGGTGGAAAGCTTATGTTCAAACGTACGAAAAAGATGACTGCCTCTATTCTTTTGGGATTGGCAGCCGGATTCTCCGTTTGTCCTTACCCTGCCATGCCGCAGACGGAGGCTGCCGACATCGCCGGGATGATCGGGTCTCTCATATATGGTGCCCAGGTCTATAAACAGATGGATGAATATCTGGATACCGTCAACAATACGGAAGAAGGCAGGCAGAAATATTTTGAGGAGTTGAAGAAAAGCCAGGGGGTCTCCTATGATTCCTATTACAATGGCATGCTGGACGGCATTATGGCTAATCTTTCCGCCGGAATTGCCGCTTCCGCCCCATCTATCAAGCAGAAGCCATTCCTCTATTTCCTGAACCCAAGTACCGAATTCAATGCGGCCTGCGGTCTGGGGCATGTGATGACCGTAAATATCGGGCTTTTTAAAATTTCTGACAATACCGATGAAGTGGCTTTTGTACTGGGCCATGAAATGGGCCATGGTATGAAAAATCACGCTGTCAGCGGCACTAAGAAAAAGCTGCGTACCATCATTGGCGGCAGCGTTGCCGCTAGTGCCATGGGAGGCGGCGCCTTAGCCAATCTCACCATGTCCGCCCTGGTGGGACAGATCAACAATGTGCAGATAGGCAAGAAGCAGGAATGGGAAGCGGATAACCTGGCTTTTGATTACTGCTACCAGGCGGGATACAACCCCGGTGCCGGTGCTGCCCTCTGGCAGCGGGTGGAAGAAAAGCAGGGAGAATTCAAGAACAGCCTGGTCGGTGAAATCTTTTCCCCCAACGATCACCCTACCAATAAAGAACGGCGAGAAAATTATGAAAAGAAACTGGTCAAACTGTCCGGTAATCACATTACTATAAAAAAAGATTCTGACATGGTCCAGGTCAATGGTAAGGATTTTGTCACTCCCGCTGCCGTTTCCGGTATGAGCAGTGCCGAGAGGAAATACTTCATCATGGGTAATCTGGCTGCTGCTTATAACCATGGCCAGAATGTAAAAGAAGCTTATGCCTCTGATGGTACGGTATATTTGGGAAACCAGTCCATCATGACCCCTACTGGATCAGATCCATCAGCAGAAGCTCTGGCCAGGAGGCTGAATGAAATCAAATAAAGAATGACTTCATGGAAGCACTGATGAAAGCTGACTCTGCAAATGAATCAGTGTTTCCATGGATACAACAGGGCTGTGGAAATTTCCCGCAGCCCTTTCTTTTTCTCCGCTTCCCGCTATTCGCCAAAGAGCAGAAAATTCCTGCACTCAAAGGCAAGTCAGGGCTCCGATGCCTCTATGATTTTCCGGGCTTCCTGAATCCACTTGTTTCGCAGCCGTTCCGGTGATAAAACTTTGACCCGGCTTCCCTGGCTCAGAAGCCACATCAGTATACCATCCCCCTGTATGCGATCGGTGATCAGGAAGCTGCCGTCCTCCAACTGTTTCTGATGGGCTGTTGGCAGACGGTCAAGAACCGCTTCCACACTGGGGCCGGTGTAAAGGAACTGAATCCGTTCCGGTTCACCACCGTACATGTACTGCACGCTATTCTTATAGGCTCCTACCCGGAGACGGCTGCTGTAGCTTACATCAAAACCGACTCCTGTGTCTTTAAGGTGAAACATGCGGTCCACCCGATATACTCTGGTCTCTTTTTCCCCGGACTGCCATTCCTTCTCCGGTACCCCGAGCATATAAAAGTAATATTCCGAAAAGAGCACGCCCTCCGGACATACCTTATGGGGTACGCTTTCATGGGATCCCTGTTTTTTATAGCCAAAAGAAAGGACATGATGGGTATGTACAGCCCTGGCAATGGTCCACAGGGCATGAATGTCCGGTTTCCTGTGTTTTGGGTTCAGATAGTCAAAAAGTTCACTTTTGATATACTCTTCGACTTCCTTTTTCCCCTTTCCAAGGACGGCAGACTGGCGAAGTCTCCCCAGCAGGGATTCCAGCTCTTTTTTGTGAAAAGCACGGCTGGCCAGGAGGATTTTCCCAATAGCGAAGAGTTCGCCTGGGGATATCATTTCATTTTCCAGGTCCCGGATCCGATAACTGCCATCAGTCCGGTCATAGTAAAGCTCCCGGCGGATACCATCCCTTTCTTCTTTCTTTTCCAGGTATTTCCTGATTTCCACTATATAGCGACTCGCTGTCCTGATATTAACGCCAAACATTTCTGTCATTTCCGTTCTATTGACAGAGCCGCCGCGGCCCAATATATCCCACAGAAAAAGGACTCTCTCCGCCTTTTTGTCATCCCTGTCTTTCTTTTCCTTTGCCATAGAGTTCCTGCCCTTCCATGAAAAAAGTATGAAATTCATTCATACCTGCGACCTGAAAGCCTGACTGCTGCCAGGCCCTCCCATTTATCTTTCATTATAGCAGAAATCCAGAAAGGGGCCGAAAAATCTATGATCCGGATATGCACCTGAATCCGCCACATGTATTCTCATTGAATTCTCTTAAATTGGAATATCGCATTGCGGGGGAGCTGATATTCTTACTGGGAATCGATGACTCACTATTTTTACGATAAATAACCGGTATCCGGAAACAGCCTCTAATTACACAGACTGATACACAATCTATGGTTTCCCCGCTTTTTTCGGATACCGGCCTATCATGAAAATAGTGAAATCCCAATTTTGAAAGAAACTGATTCCTTACAGGAACGGAGCTGCTCCGAAAGGTGGTACAGCATCCCTGTTTGCCCGATAAAGATTTCCTTTGCCATCGATTTCATCGTCCCCACTGCTTCCAAGGGGACAGGCAATGAATCCGGCATTCACTTCGGTAAAATACTTTTTCTGTCCATCCTGCCCTTCATAGGAACGGGTACTGTAGCGCCCCATCACAAAGACCCGGCTTCCTTTTTTCAAGTAGTTTCCTACGCTTTCTGCCATCCGTTCCCAGGCCACAATATTGACGAAGTCCACCAATGTTTTTTCTTCTCCCGCCGGAGTCCTGTACGTTCGATTAACGGCAACACTAAAGCGGGCCATGGCTTTTCCGGTACTGGTAGCACGAATGACAGGGTCCCGTGTGAGATTTCCAAGAATTTCTACCTGGTTCATCCTGCGCGCCCCCTTTCACATAGCCTGCCATGCACGTTCCCCATCAGGGGTTTTCGGCATAGCTGCCCGGGCATACAGGTCACAGCGATTAATAAAGTCTGGTTCCATGGATGCATTGTCCGGTACCCACAGTTTGAATTTTTTCTCTCCCATCATACGGGAAACAAGGCGCCAAAGATCCTGGTTCTTTACCGGGTTCCCGGCTTTTGTTTTCCATCCATTCTTATTCCACCGGCTCCACCAGCAGTAACGGACCCCACTGCTTACAAATTCCTCATCTGTCACAACCTTGACAGACTGCACTCCTTCAGCACAGGTAAGAATCTTCAGTGCTTCAATGAGTCCCATAAGGTACATACGGTTTACCGTGGTTCCCATCTGACCGCCGGAAATGGCGAGGACCGTCTTCTTCCCTTCATTCAGGATGACCGCCGCATAGGCTCCTGTTTTTTCTTCATTTCCCTCACATCATCCATGGATGCAGATAGTGGGAACACGGGGCATGCGATCCGCATAAGCTGCATCGAGCACTCTCACCGAAGCTTTCGGCATGGGGCGGCTGTTCTTACGCCGCTTCCCGTTCTCTTTTACCACTTTTTTCCTGCTGCAAAGGTATTCCGATTTCTGATTTCATTGTTTTCCATGATTGTTTCTCCTTTCGGGGGATAGTCCCCTTCCTGTCACATTCCAGGCTCTCCGAAAACTGCTGTTTTTCCAATCAATTCGAGGTTTACAGTCTGTCCCGGAAAACTTTCGTATCTCCATTTTCCTCAAGCAGCGGTAGTTTCCGGAAACCACCGCTTCCATCTCCTTGTCCGGGAGAACCTCCTTTCTATTTTCTCCCCTCACTATAAATATCGGCTTCAGAATTTTTTTATGTGGATGTTTTTAAAAGAAAAATTCTTTTATTTCTTCACCGTGAAAAAGGACAGTAGAAATAGACATAATTTCCATGTATCCAAGGCGTCGATGATCTATCCAGAACAGAATAGATATGACATATACTTCCGCAATACAAAAAAAGCTATGAAAAATGATTTCTCACTTTTCACAGCTTTTGACCTAATCATTAGTTTTTTACAGGGATTCCAGCTCTTTCATGATCCCCGCGGCCCATTGGGAATTAATCACCACATCTTCCTGGGAAAGTTCACGGATTTTTGGCCCCAGTACCTTATCTATCCTCCCATATAAAGATTCTTCAAAAGCATAAGCTGCTTTCACCGTTTCATTCTTGCTGAACCGAAAATAGCAGCTGCCATCCCCTCCCCGGTCAAAGAGAACCGTATCCACTTCTGCAGCCGGATATTTCTGCTTCAGAGAAATAAAAGCAAGGCCCTTCATAATTTCAATAATCCGATTATCCAACCCACAATCCAGTATCAGCAGCTTTTCCAGCAGGTCATTCCTGGATGTCACCACACGTCGTTTCCAGGTCCGGATAGATTCAAAGTCCCTGCCACCATTTCTTCTGGTCATACGGTAATAAGCAGCTTCATAAAACTCCCGGGAATTAGCATAATAAATGAGAGTATGCGTTCCTTCCTCCCTGTAGAGGAAGGAATAATCAAAGTGGGTATGCCACCCGCAATAGGGGCAGGAAACATAAAAGGCCTCTCCATTTCGCACTTTTTCTTTCATGTCCGGCCTTTTCCCCGTATCAATGACATCATACCGGATAAAGGGAAATGGTTTCCCACACTGGGGACAGGTGTACCGCTCTTCCATTACAGATCTCCCTTTTTAACGAAATGACAGTACTTCCTTCAAAGGCTTCCGCTCATTGGCCGCCGGAATCACTGCCGGATGGCCGATAGCAATAATGGCAGAAACGTCATAATCAGCGGGAAGATCCAAAATTTCCTTGATTTTTTCTTCATCGTACCGCCCCATAATCAGCGTCCCGAGCTCCAGTGCATTGGCAGCCAGGCAAAAATGGGCTGCCGCCACGCCAGCATCAAAAGACTGCCAGTGGGTTCCCTTGGATGTGGAAGCCCGACCATCAGGCTCATAGCCTGAAAGACCTTTGATGGCACACAAAATAACTAATGCTGGCGCTGCATGAATATTTTCTGTATTCCATGGAAATTTCTTTGTGCAGTCATCGGCAATCCGGTTCTTCAGCTCCCTGTTCAGCACTGCCACATATCGAATGGGCTGGGTATTTTCCCAGCATGATGCCATCTGGGAAATCTCTACCACATTTTCCACATCCTGCCGGGAAATCGATTCATCTGTATATTCCCTGATACTTCTTCTTGAAATCAGACACTGTATTGCATCCATTTTTTCCTCCTGAAGGACTGGTGCCCCCTTGCACCGGAATCAGATTCACCTCATTTTACCACGCTTTCTTATAAATCTCTCTCCTGCCAAAAATCAATTTTTATCGGGAAAGAAATCCTTCCCTTCCAGCTGGTATACGTCTTCTCTTCCTCTGTCTTCCGGTGAATACCGTATCTTCACAAAAATATCCGGTTTTCCTCCGTCATGGAGCCACAAGCCGATAGAAGCCAGGGTCTCATCCGACCGTGCTCCACTCCCTGTTCTCCATATACTGTCATCCGATCCATCATGCCGGTCCCGGGAAAAGACCATAAGATCATCAAGCACATAGGGCTTATGGTCTCTCCCAAGAAGTTCTGCTATCCTGGAGAGGCGGGTCATGCTTAAATGGCCGGCATGCCTGTTCAGTGAAGAAAAATCAGGCCAAAGATAATGGTTCGTATGAGCCAGGTACCATTTCTCACTTTTTCCACCTGATATTCTCCATGATCCTCTATTTCCACAGAGGCCATTTCCCCGGCATCGGCTATAACCAGAAATTTCGGTCCCCTGAAATACCGATTCATGGCCAGCGCTTCCTCAACAGTAGCACAGCTTCCAAGTATTTCCCGGATACTGCTTTTGTTGGGATGATCCATGGCCATCCGTTTCCTTTTGGGAACAGAACTGGCAACTGCAGAAAAAATAGCCGGCCCCACTTCATTAACGCCGCACTTCAGGGCCATCTTCTTTTCATTTCCTCCATAGAGGCCATAGAAGCGGTAACGGGGCTCCATTTCATATCGCATTTTCTGGTACTAGGGCCGCCAATCCCTGTTTTTGACAAGGATTGTTCCTCCTCCTTCCACTTCACTGCCATTGGCACCAAACAGGGTACAAGCCTCGGCCGATGAAAGGGGAAGGAAAGCCGCCATCACTACGGCCACTATCTTTTTGGACTTCCATAAAACCTCCTGCAGGATTTGACCGGAAAATTACATGACCGGATTGTCTTATCTGTATAATTATAAAAGTGAAAAATAAAAGGAGCGCTACTATGATACAAGACATTTCCCCCGCCATTTTGATAACCATTATGATTCCATAAAAAAGCCTGACAAAAACAGCAAGATCCTTTATTTCAGCGATGAGAACCCGCTTCTTTATCCGGGGATAGATCTCTTCCCCCGGCAGGAGGAGATTCCCGCCGGAGAAGTCACCTATCTGTTTACTATGGATAATACTGCCTACTTCCTGGCCAATGAAAATCTTTCCCATATACCTGCAGGAGCCCTATATTTCCCGGTAAAGAAACTTCGTTTTCATTCCCGCCTTGTTAAAAAGGATATTTTTACAGCTTGGACTGCAGATTGTCCGCCGGATGAGGAATAACCAGTTTTGCGGCTCCTGTAGGGGAAAGATAATTCCCTCTTCCTGGGGGCGCGCCCTATTCTGTCCCCATTGCGGACGAACCATATATCTGCGCCTGAATCCTGCTATTATTCCTGCAGTAACCTGGAACGATAAGCTGCTCCTGACCTGCTACGCAGACCACCATATTTCCTACTATGCACTCATCGTCGGATTTACAGAAATCGGCGAAACACTGGAAGGTACCGTCCGAAGAGAAGTGAAAGAGGAGACAGGACTTTCCGCAAAAGACATCCGCTATTATAAATTCTAGCCCTGGACCAGCGCCAGTAACATCCTTGCCGGATTCTTCTGTGAAGTGGATGAAAGTCCATGTATTAACAGAGGCCCGGTCGAACTATCAGAAGCATTCTGGGTCGAGAGAATGGAGATCATCCTCCCTCCGATGATTACTCACTAAGCAACGAAATGATGTGGATATTTAAAGAGGGTCCTATATAAGGAAACGCTGATTAAATGGGCTTTTTATAAGTGCTAATTATTCACAGCCATTTTCCAGCAGCTTTAGATAGAGTTTTTATGAATAACTTGAAGAAAATAAATAAAGTCACTACAAATTATTAGTAAGCTTCTAATAACAAACAGCATGTTAAATCGGTTGAAATTCTTGGCAATCCCTCGATATACTACCTTAGCATAACCAAAATATCTCTTAACTATCAAAAAAGGATGCTCTACTTTGCAACGGGTTGCGGACTTACGGTGTTCAATTTCTTTATCCCAGTTGATACCAGCAGAAAAGCCTATTTAATCAGCGTTTCCTTAGATATGTTTCGGCTCCAATTTTTACTAACATCTATCACATATACATAATTCATGATATAATTTGATTGTATCAGTATATCTTCATTACGTCCAAGTTAATATTCATTGATGTAAAAAGCAAATTACCCATTCCACTTTTTTAATACTCACATTTTCATTTTGATTTTTAGCTCTATTTTAATTTATGAAACTAGGTGATGACAAAGATGATTATATTTATAAGCGATTCTTTATTTTTGTTATATGTCGCTGCTTCTCTTATGATAATCATTACCATCTATAAATGTATCAAGGCTAAGAAACTAGAAACAAGAAATATAGTGGTTATACTAATAGGAATCGTATATTTATTGTTCTATTCGTATGAATCCCTACCGTCAGAAAGGGTCCAATATAATCACATGTCAATATCAGAAGTAGAGGGGTTATCAGAAAAAGAAATTGTAGAAAAAATACTAGTCCAAGAATTTAACTATTATAAATCCAAGGGATTATTCACCAAAAATCAAATTTTTGATTATAAAATTAATCGAATTAATGGCCCAATAAATGATGCCAGTAAGATAGACAACCACTATTATGATGTATCATATTCAGTAAAGACCATAGCCCCAGCTTGGATTGCAGGTAATGGGGAAAGTGAAGGCCTATGGGTAAATAACAAATCAGAATTCTATAATTTAATCAAAGATAATGACCAATATATTCTAAACCACATTGGTGGATTATAGCTATAATATGCACTAACTATTGGAAATCGAAATTAAATTAAGGAAACGCTGGTTAAATAGGCTTTTCTGCTGGTATCAACTATTCACAACCATTTTGGGTAGGATTTATAATAAACAATAAAAATAATTTTAATTAAAGCTGCACATGGTTCGAAGCTGATTATTCGGCTTTTTCCAGGCCTCGAACGCTTTTATAATGGACCCGTAGATTCGGACCAGTACTTGAAAAAATAAGCGCGCAAATGTGGCATAATGTAAACCAAAAGGAGGTCATCTATCATGTCACGTAACAAGTACAGCGCCGCATTCAAAAGTAAGGTTATTCTCGAGATCCTGAGAGGAGAGAGAGAATTCAATGCTATCTGTGCTGAATACAATCTCAGCCCCGGAATGGTCCGCAAATGGAGGCAGGAGTTCATTGAAAATGCTCCTCGAGTATTTGAAGCAAATCCTGGGTCTAAAAAGGATCAGAGAAAGGAGGGAGCCCTGAGGGAAAGCAACGATCGAATGGCCAAAAAGATCGGGCAGCTCACGATGGAACGTGATTTCCTTCAGGATTGCTTTCGCAAAGCTGGATACTCCGTTCCAAAAGCTCCGGGATATGATTCAGATGAACAGTAAGCCCCCGGATCCGGAGCATCAGGCATGGCTTGAGATGGTAATGCGACAAATAGATCGCATTCACCTTGAATATCCTTACATAGGGACCCGTAAGATGGTTATACTGCTGTGCCAGATGGGAATTACCATTACGAGAAAGACGGTGAGGCGGCTGGCAGCGATCATGGGGATTTGTGCAGTGTATCCCAAAGCAAATCTTTCTAAACGAAATTTCAAAGAGTCTATTGTGCCCTACCGCCTGAGGAACTATAAGGCATTTCTCCCAAACCAGGTCTGGTCTATAGACATCACCTATATTCCGATGCCTCATGGGCACATGTATCTCACGGCCATCATTGACTGGTATAGTCGGAAGATTCTTGAATACTACCTGTCAGATACGCTGGATAAAGAGACCGTGATTGCAGCAGTAAAAGAAGCTGTTGCCAGGTACGGAATTCCAGCTATCATTAACTCTGATCAAGGGAGTCAGTTTACAAGTAATGAGTATAAGAAACTATTAAAACAGCTGGGGATCACGCAGAGCATGGATGGTCGGCGGAGATGGGCCGACAATATCATGGTTGAGCGATGGTTCCGCAACCTGAAAAATGAATGCATCTATCTCAATGAATACCAAAGTCCCCGGGAACTGTTTCAGCTGATTGGAAAGTACGTCAAGGACTACAACACTATCCGTCCACATGAGGCTTTAGAATACCAAACCCCTGATAAGATGTATTACAGCTGCTTCCAGGCGGCTTAAGGCCTAGTGAGGGGCCTTAAGCCGCAGGTCCACCAGAGCAGAAATCGCCCCATTGAAGAATATTGTTAACCAATTCTGAAAGCGCGCAATAAATTTTTAAAAGTGGTCTTGACAACGGGCCCATTATACTTTTTCAACTGTTTCCATAAGTTCCATTAAGGTTGCAAAGAAACGATTGTGTGT
>NZ_UQKJ01000065.1 GCF_900541605.1 uncultured Dialister sp.
GTCGGATTATTCCTTGCATTGCATAAAAATCCAAGAATGAAATCTGACAACGATTCAATCAGCGCTTCCCTGGAAGCTCCGTGCTGGTGACCCTACCCATGAGCATGCCAAACTGCCGCCCGGCGGCTGTCCAGCCCAAGGCTAAAGGCTCCGTCCCAAATGACACCAACCGTATTCCGTCCATCCGCCGCGAAGCGGCTTGGCCTCAATTCTCAAATCTCAAATCTCAATTCTTTCCCTTCACACTTTCCCAATAGCCACAGAAAATACTCCCTCATCAAAAGGTGTCAGGTCATCCTGCTGGTAAATGGCATAGACCACCCGGTTTTTCCCTACGTAAAAATTGGTAGGCAGCTCCGTGACCCTGTGGTTCTCCAGAAGGGTAATCCCCTTCTTCTTTGCCGTAGTCTCTATGCAATGGTTCACATCATCCACCGTAAGGTTGGGGAGAACCGCAGAGAGATCCAGAAGATTTCCGGTGTCGTCAAAGTTGAGGCCCTTGGCAAATGTCTTCCCGTGTTCCGCACCGGCTGAAAGTTTCTGCTCGATAAGGACGATACTGGTGATACCTTCATTGTTGCTGATGAAATTTCCCACCAGCCCTTCGTGCCAGCTCATCCATCCATCGGTGGTGACAGTCCTATTGTCTTCTTTCAGTTCCTCCAGGAACCGGTTCTTCTCCCGGGCAATGGCTGCATTCACATTGCCCGCATATTCATCGTTATTCAGGTGTGCCACCAGGTACGGGCTCCGGAGCACCGTATTTCCCAGATGGTAATCGTCGGTGCGGAAGGCGCCGGATTTTTCGGACACCTTCACCCCAAGCCCCGGCCAAAGGGAAGCTTCGGAAACCGGCATGCCTCCCAGCAAAAGGGCACCGCCCAGAAGGACCAGGAGCCCTCCCTTTTTCCAATTCATCATATATTTCCTTTCCTCTATGAAATGTAAGATTGATTTGAGGATTGCGTGAAACATGGAGGTCCCGCAGCTGCGCTGCCATAAGTGGCTGGTGGATGGCAGCCAGGCCTCAACTTTCTCCCCTTTACTTCTTCTCATAATAATATCTCGTCCACATGACCACTTCCGACAGGGAGGGATGGGGCGTCATGGTCTCGCTGAAGGTATACACAGACCGGGGCGCAAGGGTCCTTGTCAGGGGCAGGGCCCGTAGTTTCTTTGCCGTTTCCGAGGCAATGTCTTCATGGATAGGATGAATGGTATGGGATCCGGCCATGAGGGCATCCACGAAGGGCTGGATAAGGATGGACGCTTCCGGTCCCACGATGTGGGCACCCAGGATATCCTTTGTCTTCTTATCGATCACCAGTTTCACGAATCCATCGTCCGGGTCTCCCGGCTCAAATCCCAGGGCATAGCCCTTGGCGGAGGTGGAGTAGTGGTTCATCGCCGTTTCCACGGTATGTCCCTTCTTCTTTGCCTCTTCTTCTGTCATGCCCACATGGGCCGCTTCCGGGTAAGTATAGGTGACGGCAGGGACCGCGCTGTAGTCCGCCCACCGCCAGTGGTCCGGAGGATTGTCGGAGAACAGGTTGTGTGCCAGGATTTCTGCTTCGTAGTTTGCTTTGTGCCGGAAGGGAGCCTTCCCGTTCACGTCCCCCAGAGCCCAGATGCCTTCTGCCGTGGTTTCCAGGAACTCGTTGGTTTCGATGTATCCCCGACTGTCCAGACGGACGTCCGTATTTTCCAGGTGCAGCAGTTCCGTCATAGGACGGATTCCCGGGGCCACCAGGATTTCCTCGGCCTCCGCCGTCCCTTCTTCCCCGGTGGTCCTGTCCCGGAAGGAAAGGACCTTCTTTCCATCCTTCCCGGTGACGCCAAGGGTTTCCTTATTGAGCTCCACAGCTATGCCCAGGCGGCGGAATTCTCCCAGCAGGAAATCGGACACCACCGGTTCTTCCTTGGGGAACAGCCGCACATTGTGCTGCACTATGGTCACCTTCGTACCGGCGGCATTGAAAATATGGGCAAATTCACAGCCAATGGGACCGCCGCCGATGATGAGGAGACTTTCATAGGGCTTCTTCGGGAAATCAGGTCCGAAGAATTTCTCCGAATCCACATACCCCGCTTCTTCAAGCCCCGGAATAGCGGGAATATTCGTCCGGCCGCCGGTGGCGATAAAAATCTTTTTCCCCTTCATGGTAAGGCTCTTTCCCCCATCCAGGGCCACCGAAAGGGTATGGTTATCCAGGAACGAAGCGGTACCGCTGTAGGTATCCACATTGGGAAACTGCTCATAGTAGGTCCGTATGGCTGGGCTCTCATCAATTTTCTTCCACACCCGCTTCGACACCACATCCCAGTCCATACGGACGTTATCCGCATAGACGCCGATGCGGCTTCCTTCCCGGGCCTCCCGGACCCGGTTTGCCGCTGTCACCATGACCTTTGTAGGAATGCAGCCCCGGTTGAGGCAGGTGCCGCCGACCCGGCCCCGTTCGATAACCGCCACCGACAGCCCCTTCGCCAGGGCAGCGTCGGTCACAATATTGCCGGCTCCTGTGCCGATGACAATGACATCGTAGTTCTTCATGGAAATCCTCCTTATTTCCTGTTTGGAAAAGTTCAGAAATTTCTTACCATATTTATAAGAATCTATATCTATAGTATGATTGAAAAGGCCCCATTTGGCAAGGGCAGGGTCCTTCGATTCCGACACCGGAGGCTGGCGGTAACCGGAGGAAAGGGGCATCGAAATCACAGACATCCTTTCTTTTTTGTGCATTTGCCCTGTTGTGGTACAATGGTATAATAAGTATTTAAAAAATTAAATGTTTCACAGGCATACCTGTACCATACAAGGAGATGGACATCATAGAATTTAAATCATTTCGCATTGAAGACAAGCCACTGATTGATGGCTTTTTCAAAGTTCACCATTATGAGCAGATTGACTGCACATTCAACACCCTCTTCCTCTGGCAGGAAGCCCACGACACGAAGTGGGCCGTGAAGGATAACATCCTTTTCATCCGTGCGGGACAGGGAAAGGATATGTTCTTCCTCCCTCCCTTTGCAGAAAAAGAAGAGGATTTCGTCCACGGACTGGACCTGATTCACCAGGAACTGGACAAGGCGGGCATGGAATTCCGCCTGAAGTCCGCTTCCCGATGGGTAACAGAGCAGATTGAGCGGCTCTGCCCCGGGAAATACAATTTCATCGAAGACCGGGACAATGAGGAATACGTGTACCGCACGGCGGACATGATTTCCCTGCCCGGCAAGAAACTCCGGATGAAGAAGAACCACCTGAATTCCTTCCTCCGCCAGTATTCGGATTACCAGTACGAACCCATCACAAAGGACAACATGGAAGACGCCAAGGCCGGCATCCATGAATGGTTTGAGCGGCACGGGGACATTGAAGAAGAAGAGGAAGCCATGAAGCTCTGCTTCGACAACTGGGATGCCCTGGGCGTAAAAGGGGCTGTCATCCGCATCTACGGCAAGGTGGAAGCCTTCACCAATGGGGACCTGGTCAATGAAAAAATGGCCCACATTATCTTTGAGAAGGCAAACCCCAATATCCGGGGCCTCTACCAGGCCATTAACCGGGATTTCCTGCTCCACGAATTTGCGGATACGGAATTCGTAAACCGGGAAGAAGATCTGGGTGTACCGGGCCTCCGGGAAGCCAAGATGGGCTACAACCCGGACCACCTGACTGAAAAATTCGACGTGGTACTGAAGAAATAGATTTGAGAATTGAGTGAAGAGAATTGAGGTTCTGCGGCTTTGCCGCGGCCCTTCCCCAAAGAGATGGATCCGCCTCGAAGAGGCTGAATCTGCGAAGCAGATGGAGGTTAACTGATGAAAGTGCCGCAGGCAGGTCAGCTTTCCTGAAAGCCAGTCGCCAGCAGCCAGAAGCCCCGCATGTTCGCATGCCATTCATCCACACGTCACCCGGCCCGAAGGGCCTGTCCCGCTCAAGGCACAAGGCTGAAGGCTCAAGGCCAGCGGCTCCGCCGCTGGAGACTCAACTCTCAACTCTCTTTTCTCAACTCTTTCCTTTCCACCAGGAGGACATTATGCAACTACGAAAAGCTTCCGAGAAGGATACGGAAGAAATCAAAGCCCTCTGGGCTTACTGCTTCGAGAAGCCATCGGACCCCTTCTTCCAATGGTATTTTACAGACCTTTATACCCCATCCACGGTGCTGGTGGGAGAAGAAAAGGGACAGCTGGCCTGTTCCCTCCACCGTCGGCCCTATACGGTCAGGGTGCGGGGCCGGGATTTCCCGACGGACTACATTGTCGGCGTATCCACCCATCCCGCTGCCCGGGGACGGGGCTATGCATCATCCCTCCTCCGGGGCGCCTTCCACCTGGCCGCCAAAGAGGACAAGCCCTTCGTGATTCTCATGCCCTCCGCAGCATCCTACTACCTGCCCCAGGGCTTCGGGTTCTACGTGCACCAGTGGCAGAGGGAAGCGGCGCCGGAGGAGCTGGCAAAGATCTCCGAGCGCCCCGCCGCCGCCCGGACCCTGGATAATGATGGGGACTGGAAAGAACTCTCTGCCATTTATGACGCCTTCACGAAGAAGCGGAACGGCTACACCCTCCGGGATGAGGCCTCCTGGAAATCCCATATCAAAGGACAGCTGCTGGAAGGATATATCGCCGTGGTGTATGATGAAAAAGGCCCTTCCGGGTACCTGTTCTACACCATGGACGACAGGAAACTCATCGCTACGGAAATGGCCTTTGCCCGGGAAACGGGCCGCCGGGGCCTCTACGCCTTCATGGCCGGCCACCGGGGTTCCATCGACCGCTGCCTATGGCAGGAGCCCTTGGACGACCGGTCATTCCGCTACTGGAATGACGGCGCCGAACATACCTATATAAAGAACCGGACTTTCCCTTACATGATGGCCCGGGTCACGGACCCGGTCACCGCCTTCGACGGTCTCCCCTGTCCGGAGGAACTGGAAGGGGAAGAGCTGGCATTCCAGCTGGTGGACTCCTTCCTGCCCGACAATAACGGCATCTATGTGCTCCGGGCGGAAGATGGGAAGATCAGCGCCCTGAAGGAAGACGTCTTCTACAGCCTGAAATGCCACATCGAAGACATTTCCGGCCTCACCCTGGGAGAGGGAATCCCGGAACCTGCCTTCTGCATCAATGCAGGAAGCCTGGCGGAACTCTTCATGGGATCCGCCAGCCTCACGGAACTGTCGGATCTTGGAAAGATCCAATGGCTCCAGGCCGATGAAATGGAAAAAGAGCGGGTGCTGGCCCTGGCAGATGCCATGGTCCCTGCAGAAAAGAACTGGATCAATGAGTGGTTCTGAAAAAGGGCGGACCTATTTCACTTACATGGTGCGGTGCGCCGATGGGTCCCTCTACACCGGCTTCACGGTGGATGACCTGCAGAAGCGGATTGACACCCATAACGCCGGAAAGGGCTCCCGGTACACCAGGAGCCGGCTTCCGGTGAAGCTGGCCTGGTACGCCTCCTTTTCCACGGAACACGAAGCCCGGTCCATGGAATGGCACATGAAGCAGAAAACGAAAAAAGAGAAGGAAGCCCTGGCGGCTTCCTTTGGAAAGGACAGAAAAACACAGTGAATTCATCGGTACAGAAAACCAGGTACCTCACAGAGGCAGCAGCGGCGGCAGCCATAGCGGCGCTGCTGGTACTCCTGAAACTCCTGGCTCCCTTCTTTGTATTCATCACCATGCTCACCTCGGCGGTACCCATCGCCATGATCTGCAGCCTCCACGGCATGAAATGGGGACTGGGCACCAGCCTGGCAGAAATTTTCCTCGTCAACATCATCGGCGGTCCGGAAATCGGATTCACCACTGCCTTCTATGCAGCGGCACTGGGGCTGGCCATGGGATACGGATTCCGCCACAACCTGTCCTTTGCGAAAACCCTCCACCTGACAGCCTTGGCCTACATCGTGGAAATGTCCTATAAGATCGCCGTTTCCATCTATATTCTCGGCATCGCCGACGCCCTGACCAGCGCCATTGACCGCTTCGTCTCCATGATCCAGTGGATCTGGAAACCCCTGTCCACGGTCTTCGGTTTCGACCCGGACCCGGGGAAGGCGGTCTTCACCACCTCCGGCATGGTCATGCTGGGCCTCGTCTTCATCCTGAACGCCTACTGCTACGCCTACCTGAACCAGGAAATCGGCCGGGAAATCCTGAAACGGCTGAAGGCGGGGAGAAGGATATAGTGAGATAGTGGATTAGTGAGTTAGTGAAATAGTGGGTTAGTGAAATAGTGGGTCTGCGGCTTCGCCGCGGGCCTTTTTATATTGGGACCGTAGAGGAAAGATTTGAGATTTGAGGTCAAGCTGCTGCGCCGCGAAAGGCTGCATCCTATTGGTTATCCTGCATATTGAAAATACCGGTAAGCAAGTGCCCCCTTAGAGTAGGCGGCAGGCCAAAGGCCAGGGGATGGATCCGCCTTGCAGAGGCGGTAATCTGCGAAGCAGATAATTTCCACCGTCTTCCATCAATCCATCCTGCGGCTTTGCCGCGGCCCTTCTCCAAGGGCCTGCATGGTCGAGGACTATCTCACATACTGGGAATACCGGTAAGCGAGTGCCCCCCCTTGGAGATGGGGGTAGGCCGAAGGCCAGGGGATGGATCCGCCTCGCAGAGGCGGTAATCTGCGAAGCAGATAATTTTCACCGTTTCCCATCAATCCATCCTGCGGCTTTGCCGCGGCCCTTCTCCAAGGGCCTGCATTCTTACGGATTTTCTTACACTGAGCTGATTACCATTACGGCAATCTTTCCTGCGGCGCCAGCCGCAGATGGATACCGGTGGAAGCTCTGTACGGTCGTACACCAGCCCATGTACCCACAAAAAATCAGCGGGACTGCACGATCCTACAGCCCCGCTGATTTTTGGTTTTCACCGGAAATGGTTATTCTTCTATCAAAGTCTATCTATTAAGCGAAAGGAACCCACTTGCCGTCCTTTACCTGGAGAACGTCCAGATCCATCTTCGGATCTCTGTGGTCATCGAACTGGAACTTGCCGGTAGCCCCTTCGAAGTCCTTGATCTGGGCCAGGGCATCACGGAATTTCTTGCGGTCCGTGGTGCTGCCGGATTTTTCTACAGCTTCATGCATAACGTAGATAGCATCGTAAGCCTGGGCGGAGAACTGGTCCGGTTCGTGGCCGTATTTTGCCTTGAATGCCTTCCGGAAGTTCTGTGCCTTATCGGTCTTCCGTTCTGCGTTCCACGGAGTAGCTACGAGGGTACCTTCCGCAGCGGCGCCGGCCTGTTCAATGTATGCCGGGCTGTTGAAGCCGTTGTTGCCGATGATGGGCTGGTTCATGCCCATTTCGCGGGCCTTCTTAACGATGAGGGCCCCTTCCTGGTACAGACCGGCGATGCAGATAACATCGGGGTTAGCAGCCTGGATCTTTGTGAGCTGTGCGGAGAAATCGGTATCCTTGTCGGCAAAGGTTTCGGTATCGATGATGTCGATGCCCATCTTCTTGAAGAGTTCTTCGTAAATGCCATGTTCACCAACCATCTGGTCATTGTTGTTGGAATACATGATGGCTACCTTCTGGAAGCCCAGTTTATCATGGGCCTTCTTTACGGTAATCGGAATAGCCATCTTGCCGGGGATGGCGTTACGGAAAATATAGTCGCCGATATCTGTGATGCCGGGAGCCGTGGTACCGGTGCCGAAAGCTACCATCTTGGACTGCTGGGCAATGGGGCCTGCAGCGAACATGGAGCCAGAAAGGGTCGGTCCTTCAACAGCGAGAACCTTATCCTGTTCAATGGCCTTCTTCATGGCATTGATGGCTTCTGCCTTGTTGCCCTTGGTATCATAGGTCTTCAGGTCGATTTTGATCTTGGTATTCGGGTTCTTATTGATTTCTTCTACCGCCAGTTCCGTGCCGTCCTTCATAGCCTGTCCATAGGCAGCAGCCGGGCCGGTGTAGGCGCCGAGGAAACCGAATTTAACGGTCTGGGCACCGCCTGCGTCGCCGCCCGCTTTCTTGCTGCCGCCGCATCCTGCGAATGCGCCGCAGATTGCTGCTGCTGCCATAATTGCTGCCATACCTTTTAACCATTTCTTCTGCATAGTGAAAACCCCTTTCATAAACTTTGATTGAATGCCATATTTGCCAACTTCTGACGACACAGGGATGAAGGAAATAAAAACGCCCCTGCCGGGCAGTCTTATACTGCCGGCAGGGGCGGATGTTCCGCGGTACCACTCTGGTTTATCTCTCTCGCCGCCGTATATATAGAATGCCCCTGTAAAACAGAACGCCCCTACCTCCGGCATGAGCCGGAGATAGGGGCGAATTGATTCGCGGTACCACCCTACATTATACTTGCGGTTTCCTATTCGTAACGTGAATGGACGTTCCTGCTTACTATATTCGGCTGGAAAGCTCTCGAGTGACTAACAGTAAACCTTCGTCTGCCGGTTTTCATCGCCCACCGGCTCTCTGCAAGATCAAAAGTAAACCTTTTTCTCGTTCATCGCTTGTATGTATTTCGCTTTCAGAAGCTTGTAGACATAATACAACCTGCCATTTCATCTGTCAAGACAGAAAATGAATTTTTGGCAAAATTTTTACAAAGTGCAGTTAGAGCCCTATGCGCAGGGGCCTCGAGCCTCCAGCCTTGAGCCTTGAGCAGGACAGGCCCTTCGGACCAATTCCATCAGTTTCCATCAGCTAACCTCCGCCTTCCCAAGGAAGGAGCCTCCTGTAGTGTCATTTGTCCGTTTCAGGGTTACAGTCTTCAGGCCCCCATCTGCAGCGCAGCTGCGGGACCTCAATTCTCTTTCCTCAAATCTCAATTCTTCTACAAGTACTGTGACACATCCTTCCTCCCCAGCAGTGCTGCCGGAATGAGGCCTGCCGCCATGCCGCAGAGAGTGATTACCGGAATAATGAGGAGTCCCCGCCAGTCCGGGGCTGTCACCATGGTGATAGCCGCCGTATTGGCGATGGCCCTGGCTGTGAGGAGGCTGCCGCCGTAGGCAGCGCACCAGCCCGCCAGGCTCCCCAGGAAGAGGAGCATCCCCTCCTCCAGGAGGAGCAGGGACCGGATTTTTCCCTTTCCAGCGCCCAGGGCTTCCAGGAGAGCCAGTTCCGGCAGTCGGGACAGGCCGCTCCAGTACATGACCAGGAGAGTGATAATGAGGGACATGGCGAGAAGGGAAATGACCAGGGCCTTCCAGAATCCCTTGGTCTGTCCCACCATGGCGTAGAGGGAAATAATGGACTGGGAGGGGAAGACCATCTGCACTTCCTTATTCTTCTGGTAGGCAGAAAGGAGTTCCATGGCTTCCTTATAGCCCTTCGGCACCACGAGGAGCGCCGTCACTTCCCGTTTTGCTTCCTCCTTTTCTCCATGTTCTTCCCATACGTCCTTCATGTCGATGAAGATAGCCGTATCATAGGGGCCACCCACAGGGGAAAGGATGCCCACCACCTTGAAGGGGTGTTCATGGGCATGGCCCTTGGCAGAAGTACCGTGGACGGACTTGAAAGTATCTCCCACCTTCAGTCCCGTGAGCCGGGCAGTTTCACTGCCGATGACCGCTTCTCCTTCATTCCGGAAGACCCGGCCTTCCCCCATGGCCAGCCAGGGGCCCTTATTTTTCTTCGGCCGGTAATCAAAGAGAGCCGCGTCGGTACCGGCGATGCGGAATCCCCGATAGTTATCGCCGAATCCCAGGGGATACACGGCCTGGGTCTTCCCGCCGTCTTCCAGTTTCTTCATTTCCTCATAGGAAATATTGCCCACCGGACGGTCCCGGAGAAATACCGTATTCAGTACCAGCTGGTACGCCGAACCCCGGGCGCCTGCCAGTATGGGGAACGGCTCCACCGCCCGGTTGATGCCTTCGTAGAGGCCGCCGGTGACCTGGAGAATATACACCGGCACCGCCGCCGTCACCAGGATGAGGAGGAACAGCAGCAGCTGCCGGAGAGGCCGCCGGAGCAGGGATAGAAATGCCAGTTTCAGCATGGGAGGAAACCTCCTTTCTGCACGTCGTAGCGCTTCGGGAAGAGATCCATCACCCGTTTATCGTGGGTGGCACAGAGCAGGGTGGCTCCTGATTTCTTCTGGTAATCCAGCATGATATCCATGAGCTTCTTCCCGTTCTCCTCGTCCAGGGACGCCGTAGGCTCGTCGGCCAGGAGAAGGGAGGGATGGCGCACTACGGCCCGAAGGAAAGACACCCGCTGCTGCTGGCCGCCGGAAAGGTGGCCGGTCTTCCGGTCTCCCATGCCGGAAAGGCCCACATCCGCCAGGAGCCCTTCGATTTCATCGTCATCGGCAGAGCGGCCCGCCAGCTTCGCAGAAAGGCGGATATTTTCCTTCACCGTGAGCCAGGAGAGAAGGAGGGGCTTCTGGAACACATAGCCCACCTTCTCCGCCCGGAAGCGGAACCGCTCTTCCTTAGAAAGGTTTGTCAGCTGCACATCGCCAATGGTAATATCCCCATAGGAAGGGGTCAGCATGCCTGAAAGGCAGTGAAGAAACGTAGTTTTCCCGGTGCCCGAGGGGCCGGTAATCACCGCAAGCCCTCCGTCCTCCAGGGAAAAGGAGGGCACCGAAAGGGCGCGGAGTTTCTTCCCTTCCCCATCGGGGAATTCACAGATCAGATTTTGTACCAGAATCATAGGAACTCCTTTGTTGAATAGTGGGTCAGCGGCTCCGCCGCAAAAGAAAGAGTTGAGATTTGAGAATTGAGAGTTGAGGTCCCGCGGCTTTGCCGCGGCCCTTCTCCAAGGGCCTGCATGATTGGAATTACCAGGCATATTGAAACCAACCGTGAGCAAGTGCCCCCTTAGAGAAGGGGGCGGCCAAAGGCCAGGGGATGGATCCGCCTCGTAGAGGCGGG
>NZ_UQKJ01000066.1 GCF_900541605.1 uncultured Dialister sp.
CTAAAGCTTTATTGAACCCCCGGTCCAACCGGGGGTTTTCTTTTTACAATAAAAGCAGAATCTATCGAAAGAAAGATTCTGCTTTTTATCTTTTCAGGCTTTTGCAGTCTTCAGTTTCTTTTCGGTCCCCCGCTTTTCATTCCGTTCGCTGTGGAGATGTTCATGCCAAGTCACCCAGATGCTGGATGCCACGCAGATGGAGGAATAGGCACCGGAGATGAATCCGATGAGCATGACCAGGGCGAAGTTCTTTGTGGTGTCCCCACCGAAGAAGTAAAGGGATGCCACGCAGAATAGGGTGGTGGTCAGGGTGTACAGGGACCGGCGGATGGTCTGGTGAATGGAGTCGTTTGCCAGGGTAGCAAAGCTGTCTGTCCGCCGGTGGGTGTGAAGGTTTTCACGGATTCGGTCGAAGATAACTACCGATTCGTTCATGGAATAGCCAAGAACCGTCAGGATGGCGGCCAGGAAGGAGGCGTCCACTTCCAGATGGAAGAAGGCGAAGACCCCGAGCACCATGAGGATATCATGGCAGATGGCTACGATGGCAGAAATGGCGATGCGGTGTTCGAACCGGATAGACATGTAGAGAATCATGGCACCGAAGGAAATAAGCACATTGAGGAGGGTGCTCTTTGTAACTTCAGAACCGATGACAGCGCCTACGGTTTCGATACGTTTCACTTCTGCGCCGCCCACTTTGTCATTGACATGGGCCACCACGGTCTGGGCTTCTTCGGAGGACAGGTTCCGGGTACGGATGATGACGTCATCCCCGGATTCCCCGGAAATATTGCCGGAGAGCTGGATGGTGGATGTCTGGAGGCCATCTTCACGGAGGCCGTCACGGACTTCTTCAACCGTCACGTTCTTGTTAAATCCCAGTTCCAGGATGGTGCCGCCGGTGAAGTCGATGCCCCAGTTGAAGCGGAACAGGATGATGGAAATGATGGACAGAAGAATCATGATTCCCGAGAAGGTGAACCAGATCTTCTTATGGCCGATAAAATCAAAATTCTTAAACATTATCTGTCATACCCCCTTTTCCCGCCAAACCACCAGGGGTTATGAATCCAGCTGGCATCGATGAGGAGCATGAGGAGGGTACGGCTCACCGTAATGGCGGTGAACATGGATACCGCAACGCCCAGGCCCAGGGAGAAGGCGAATCCTTTGACTGTGGCGCTTCCCAGGAAGAAGAGGATGCAGGAGGTAATGATGACGGTCATGTTGGCATCAAAAATGGTGACAAAAGCCCGTTTGAATCCGGCCTGCACGGCAAGGCGGAGTATCTTGCCCGCCGCGATTTCTTCCTTGAATCGTTCAAATATGAGGACGTTGGCATCCACCGCCATGCCGACGGACAAGATGACGCCGGCAATACTGGGCAGTGTCAGGGTAGCATGGAGCAGGTTCAGCACGCCCAGAAGAATCAGCACGTACACCAGGAGAGCTGTATCTGCCACGAAGCCGGCCATGCGGTACACGGCCATCATGAAGAGTACGACCAGGGAAATACCGATGGTGAAGGCCACGATGGATTTATCTTTGGAATCCTGGCCCAGGGACGGTCCTACGGTCCTGACTTCCAGTACAGATACTTTAACCGGCAGGGCGCCGCTTCTGAGGAGGATTGCCAGATCCTTTGCTTCTTCCAGGGTCCGCTGTCCGGTAATGACAGCCTGGCCGCCGGTAATGGCTTCATTGACCACCGGGTTCGTCAGGAGTTCCCCATCCAGGTAAATGCCGATGTGGCGGCCGATATTCTGGGAGGTCAGGTCTCCGAACTTCTTGCCCCCTTCATCGGTGAACTGGAGTGCTACGAGGGGCTGCTTGTTCTGGCCCATCTGTTCTTTCGCATTCTTCAGGTCTTCACCGGTCAGTTTGACATTGCCCTCTTCATCCTTGAATTCCAGTACTGCCGTCTTGCCGATGGTTTCGATGGCCTTCTGGGGATCCCTTTCACCCGGGAGTTCAATGATGATGCGGTTCGCACCTTCCCGCTGGATAATCGGTTCTGTCAGACCCATTTCATTGACACGCTTCTGCATGATATTGATGACCTGGGTAATGGCTTCCGGAGTGACCTTGTTCTGCTCCGTGTCTTCCGCCTGCATGACGATATGGGTACCGCCCTGCAGGTCCAGGCCCTGGCGGATATGGCCGGCCAGAGGTCCTACGGCAGCCGCAAAGACGCCGATGATGGCGAAGATGACTACCCAGAACCGGAGCAGTGCTCCCTTGCGGAGGGAGCTTGTCCTTTTCTTTTCCAAAACTTCAACCTCTTTTCGTTATAATGAATCCTTTATCCGTTACAATACCTGCGATTCTTTCATCAAAGGATTCGGAAGGGATGGATTCGACCACCTGGAAATCCCAAAGGGCGGCGATCCGTCTTTCCACGGGCACCCGGGACAGGTAGCGGTCATAGTACCCCGCTCCCATGCCGAGGCGGTTTCCTTCCCGGTCACAGGCCACGGCCGGTATGAGCACCAGATCCATGGTTTCCGGCTGTCCTACGTCATAGCCCTTTGGCAGGTTCCGAAGGCCCAGGGGACCTTTTTCAAAATGGTCCATGGAAAGGAGACGGCCCGCTTCCATCTTCCGTTCCGGAAGGCACACCGGGATATAGACTTCCTTGCCCTCTGACAGGGCGCGGGAAATGAGCTCATCCAGGTTCGACTCCCCCTTCATGGCCAGGAACGCCATGATCCGTTTTGCCTTCCGGTACTGGGGAAGGGCGCAGATTTCTTCTGTGAGGAGGTGGCTTCTTTTTTCTACCTCATCATCAGAAAGAGCCCGCCGCAAGGCGAGCATCTCCCTTCGGAGCTCCTTTTTCCTTTCGAAAGCAGAAAGTTCCGATTCACTCATTTCTTTTCCTCTTTCTGAGGTTTGCTGTCCTTTGCTGCGGGCTTCTTGTCGTCATCCACTTCTACTTCCTCTTCGATGACTTCGGTGCCTGCATCCTTCGGATCATCCACTTCAACGACTTCTTCCACCACTTCGGTTTCCGGTTCGTCCTTCTTTCCTTCGAAGGCTTTGTCATCGACCGGTCTGCCGTCTTTCTGGGCTTCCGCTGCTTCACCTACTTCGGCAGCGCCTTTCTTGATGGCTTCCTTTTCATCCATGAGCTTTGTATCGCCATGCTGGATGCCGGATTTTTCTACCTTAATGATGACTTTCGGCGCGATTTCCAGTTCCACGTACTTATCGCGGAGTACCTTAATGGTCCCGTGAATACCGCCGGATGTTACCACATGGTCCCCTTTCTTCAGGGACAGGAGGAAACGTCCTCTTTCCAGTTTCATTTTCTTCGTAGGCCGGTACATGAAAAAGTACATGATACCTACCAGAATAAGGAAAGGCCACGCAAAGCTCAGTAAATTCATTGCTTCTTCCACTTCATTCACCTCCAGTGTATACATAGAAATATTTTAGCATAAATCCAGGGGTCTGTCTGTATTATCTTTTGTAATTTGCCATGAAATTCTCACGGAATTCTGTAAAATTTCCGTCAATAATGGCCTGTCTCATGTCCCGCATGAACTGCAGCAGGAAGAAGAGGTTGTGAATGGTGACGAGCCGGAATGCCAGGAGTTCCTCCGACTTATAAAGGTGCCGGATATAGGCCCGGCTGTAATGGCGGCAGGTGTAGCACTGGCATCCCTCTTCCAGGGGGCCCCAGTCCTTTTCATACTTCTTGTTTTTCATATTGAGTCGGCCCGTATGGACCATGGCCATGCCGTTCCGGGCTACCCTCGTGGGGAATACGCAGTCGAACATGTCGATTCCCCGGGCTACCCCTTCCACGAGGCAGTCCGGTGTACCTACGCCCATGAGGTACCGGGCCTTGTTGACCGGCAGGAACTGGGTGGTGTACTCCAGGATTTCATACATCAGTTCATGGGGTTCCCCTACGGAAAGGCCACCGATAGCCATACCGTCGAAGGGCATGGAGGAAATTTCTTCGGCGCTCCGCTTCCGGAGGTCCTTGTACATGCCCCCCTGCACGATGCCGAACATGCCCCGGTCTTTTCGGGTATGGGCTTTAATGCAGCGCTCCGCCCATCTCGTGGTGCGGGCAGTGGAGTGGTCTGCATAGGCATAATCCGCCGGATAGGGGATGCATTCATCGAAGGCCATGGCAATGTCGCTTCCCAGGTCTTCCTGGGCATGGATAGATACTTCCGGAGAAAGGAACTGTTTCGATCCGTCCAGGAAGGACCGGAAATGGACCCCCTCCTCCGTGATTTTCCGCATGGCTCCCAGGCTGAATACCTGGAATCCGCCGCTGTCGGTAAGAATGCCCTTGTGCCAGTTCATGAAATCATGAAGGCCGCCGGCTTCCCGGATAAGTTCCGTGCCGGGGCGGAGAAAGAGGTGGTACGTATTGGACAGGATAATCTGGGCCCCCACTTCTTCCAGTTCCTCGGGAGTCACCGTCTTCACGGTGGCCTGGGTGCCTACGGGCATGAACATGGGGGTCTTGAATGTTCCGTGGGGGGTGTGGAGCAGTCCGGCCCGGGCACCGGTCTTTTTGTCCTCCGCCACCAGTTCGTAGTTGATGACCATATGGATTCCTTATCTGATAAACATGGCGTCGCCGAAGGAGAAGAACCGGTATTTCTGCCGTACCGCTTCTTCATAGGCTGCCAGGATGTGTTCCCTTCCTGCGAAGGAAGCCATCATCATGATGAGCGTAGATTCGGGGAGATGGAAATTGGTGACAATAGCGTCTACCATGTGCCACTGATACCCCGGGTAAATATAGAGCTGGGTCCAGCCGCTGCCGCTCTTTAACGTGCCGGACTGGCCGGCGGACTCCAGAGTGCGGACGGAGGTGGTGCCCACGGCAATGATGCGGCGGCCTTCGGACCGGGCTTTATTGATTTCTTCCGCCACCGGTTCGCTGACCGTATACCATTCCTTGTGCATTTCATGGTCTTCGATATTTTCCTCGTTCACCGGACGGAAGGTGCCGATGCCCACATGGAGCGTGACGAAGAGGAATTCCGCCCCTTTCTTCTTCATTTCTTCCATAAGTTCCGGCGTGAAATGAAGGCCTGCCGTAGGCGCTGCGGCGGATCCTTTATACTTGGCGTATACCGTCTGGTATTCATCCTTATTTTCCAGTTTCTTATGGATATAGGGAGGTGTCGGCATTTCCCCGATCTGGTCCAAAAGGCTGTCAAAATTGCCGTCGTAATGGAATTCTACCACCCGGCCGCCGAATTCCGTCTTATCCAGTACCTTGCACCAGCAGTGGTCGGAGAATTCGATTTCCGTGCCCGGCAGGGCTTTCCTGCCCGGGTTTACCAGGACTTCCCATACATCATTGCCCTTCGGCGTGAGGAGCAGCATTTCTACCTTGCCGCCGGTGTCCCGTTTCTTACCATAGAGCCGGGCAGGAATGACCTTCGTATTATTGAAGACGAATACGTCTCCCGGACGGATTTCATCCAGGATATCCCGGAAATGATGGTGAGACCATTCCCCTGTCTTTTTGTCCAGCATCATGAGGCGGCAGGAATCTCTGGGTTCTGCCGGCTCCTGGGCAATCAGTTCCTTAGGAAGGTCATAGTTGAATTCTTCAAGTTTCATTGTTTCTCTGTATCTCCTGTAGTATAAAACCAATGTCTAAGACGAGACGTGGGTCGTACACATGGTGTGAATGGGGCTAAGGGCTGCCGGTTGGCAGCGCTGACGCTCGCCAGCCACAACCCGGTGAACAGGCAAAGCACTGTTCACCGGCCACCCTTAGCCCCATTGACCACCTTAAGACAACCGTCCCGTTTCACGGCCAATCCTTATTACTTTAATCCTGATTCAAAGCATCGTCAAGAAAATCAGTAAATTTTCTCAATTTTAGTGCCCGTATAGTAATGGGTAAGAATAGTTTTATAGAAATCCTTTGTATTTCCCTGCTTTTCCGCCATTTCTTCGGCGCCCCACTGGGAAAGGCCGAGGCCATGGCCGTAGCCGTAGCCTGTGATCACCAGGCTGGTCCCTTTTACGGACAGGTCGAAGAGGGTACTGTCCAGGCCATAGAGAGAAGCCATCCGCTCGCCGGTCACTGTTTTCGTGCCGTTCTTTCCGATAAGGGTAATCGTCTTCACCCGGCCGGAAATGCCACGGTCCGCCGTATGATGGGCTTCACCGATGTGGAGTTTCGACAGTTTGATGCCCTTCAGCTTTCCCACGTTATAGCCGGCATTGGCCATGGTCCGGAGAAAGGAGGAGAGGGATACGGTCTTTGTCCAGGGATTTCCGATGTAGTATTCCTTCACCCCCCGAAGGTAGGGGACCGTGCTCCCCCATACGTTCTCGCTGTTTTCTGTATAGCCGCCGCCGGAAGAATGGAAGAGCGCATCGATAGGCTTTCCACCGTAGGTGATAATTTCCCCTGCCGTATCCTTCACCGCCCGGTTCGTAGACTCCGTTTCCACAGTGGCGCCGCCGTAAACCTGGGACCGGGTGTCATCGGTGACATCGTAGCCCGCCGACCGATATCCGTTTTTATGGAAGGCCGCATAGGTCCTGGCCGCTACAGCCTGGGCCCGGATGGCATCGGCCCTCCAGGAAGGCACAATCTCACTGGGCACCACCCCCTGCACGTAGAGCTCCATGGGCACCACGTTCACCAGGGTTACGCCGCTGCCCCAGGTAGAAGGAATCACTTTCATGACGCCACGGTAATGGTTTCCTTTTACCGCAAAGGCCGGCGCTGTGCTTCCTGTGGTCAGGTACACTTTATCCCCCGCCTTTTTCCCGTTGAGGAGGAGTGCATTGCCGCTCCTCGTAATGGAGAGGCGGGTGCCGGTGCCGTACTTGCCGACCACCTTTCCCGCTGACTCCGCTTTGAATTCCGAAAGTCCCGTCAGTGTCACTTCGCCGCCGGATAGGAGGCCCACCTCCACATCGGGACCCAGACTGCCGGTCTTTTTCTCTGTGGAAGCACTGCTTTTTGCTGCCGGTTTCCGGACCGACGCCCGGGGCGCCGGATTTCTGGCAGCTGTGCGAACGACCGCTTTCCTCTGGACCGGAATAGATTCCGCCCCGGCCTCGGCCGCAGACAGGGAAAGAACAAAGGGGAGGAGGAGAAGAGCCCATATTTTTTTATTCATGGTTCGTTACCTTCTGAAAAAAATATTAAGAAGAATCGTCCCGATCACACTGACAAGGATACAGGTGACCACGGGAAAATAGAATTCCGTATTTCCTTTTATGAAGTGGATATCCCCCGGCAGGTGGCCCAGGAAAGGGATGCGGCCGCCGATGAGAAACAGCAGTCCCGCCACAATGAAGAGGACCCCAATGGCGATGAGAAGCTTACCGGTCTCCATGGCTGCCTTCGAAGAGGCTTCCTTCCGCCTCTTGCGGGTTCCAGGGAGCTCCTATATGGTCATAGGCCGCCTTCGTAGCAATCCTGCCCCGGGGCGTCCTGGAAATGAACCCGATCTGCATAAGATAGGGTTCGCATACATCTTCAATGGTGGCCCGTTCTTCGCTGACTGCTGCGGAAATGGTATCAATCCCCACGGGGCCCCCATTGAATTTGTAGATAATGGCTTTCAGGATTTCATTGTCCAGGTCATCGAGACCGATTTCGTCTACATGGAGCGCCGCCAGGGCATCGGAAGCGATACCGGCGGTAATGGCACTTCCCTGGACCTGGGCAAAATCACGGATCCGCTTCAGGAGACGGTTTGCAATACGCGGTGTCCCCCGGCTCCTCCTGGCAATTTCTTCCGCCCCGCTGTCTTCGATATCTATGCCCAGGATGTGGGCCGCCCGGATAATGATCTTCTTCAGTTCCGCCGGTTCATAGAACTGCATGTGGTTCGTAATGAGGAACCGGTCCCGGAGCGGTGCCGACAAAGACCCTGCCCGGGTGGTAGCTCCGATGAGGGTGAAATGGGCAAGGTCTATGCGGATAGAGCTGGCACCGGTGCCCTTCCCCATGACGATATCCAGGGCAAAGTCCTCCATGGCGGAATAGAGGATTTCCTCCACATTCCGGTTCAGCCGGTGGATTTCATCGATAAAAAGGACATCATGGTCCTGGAGGGTGGTCAGGATAGAAGCCAGCTCCCCCGGCCGTCCGATGGCGGGACCGCTGGTTACCTTGAACTGGGCTCCCAGCTCGTTCGCAATAATTTTGGCCATGGTGGTCTTTCCCAGGCCCGGAGGCCCGTAGAGAAGCACGTGGTCCAGGGCTTCATTTCTCGACTTTGCCGCCGCTATATAGACTTTCAGGTTTTTCTTGAAGGATTCCTGTCCGATGTAATCATCCAGGCGCTGGGGGCGCAGGGACGTCTGCCACTCGTCCTTCGGCGTCTCTTCTGTGGAAACGATACGTCCCTTGCTGCCGAGGACCTCTTCCTCTTCTTCGCCCCCCAGGCTTTTGATATATTTATTGTTCATCCATTACTCCCGGTTTCTTGCAAATTCACGAAGCGCTGCGCTCACCAGGGCCGACACATTGGTATAGGAACCGGCCAGCCTTTTCATGATTGGCGCAATTTCTTCCATTTCATAGCCCAGGCTCATGAGGGCCTTCACCGCTTCACCGGTGATGCCATCGTCCTTCGGCCCTTCTGTTTCTACAGC
The DNA here is from genome assembly GCF_900541605.1 of uncultured Dialister sp. GTDB lineage: Bacteria > Bacillota > Negativicutes > Veillonellales > Dialisteraceae > Dialister. The sequence continues at coordinate 8,611 of NZ_UQKJ01000066.1, forward strand.
GCCTTCCATATCCTCCGAAGCAAAGGCGCCGACCTTGTCCTTCAGCTCCACCAGGAGCCGCTCTGCCGTTTTCTTCCCGATGCCCGGCAGTTTCGTGAGGCGGCTCACATTCTGTGCCTTCACGGCCCCCACAAACTGGGCGGGATCCATGGAAGAAAGAATGCCCATGGCCACTTTGGGCCCGATTTTGGAAACAGACAGGAGCACCAGAAACAGGTCATACTCCTCCTGCCCCAGGAAGCCATAAAGAAGGATGGCATCTTCCCGGACTGCCATGTAGGTCAGAAGCTTTGCTTCCTGTCCATTGGAAAGGCGCTGCCTCGTTTTATCTGAAATAAAAATCCTGTAACCGATACCGCCGGCTTCCAGAAAGCAGGCATCCTTGAACAGGGCTGTCACTTTTCCCCTGATATATCCAATCATTTCATTTCCTCACCGAATAACTGACGATGTTCCACATGATAAATAGCGGTCAGCCCGATGGCCAGGGCATCGGCGGCATCATCGGGATCAATTTTTTTCGTAATGCCCATCATCCGCTTCACCATCTCAATGACCTGCTTCTTTCCCGCCCGGCCATAGCCGGTCATCTGCTGCTTTACCTGGAGCGGCGTCACCGGCACCACCGGGATATTCTGCCGGTAGGCAGCCAGCAGGATGACCCCCCTGGCCTGGGCCACCTTGATGCCGGTGGTGATATTCGTATTGAAATAGAGGGTCTCCACCCCCATGAACCGGGGCCGGTACCGGGCAATGAGCTCCCCGATACCTTCATAAACGATATTCAGCCTTTCCATATCGCTCTGGTCCTTGTAGGTCTCGATGACTCCATAATTCACAGGAGTAATCTTTGTTCCCACCTTGTCAACCACCCCAAATCCGCACCGCCCGGTGCCCGGGTCTATTCCCAAAACACGCATGTTTCTCTCCGAAAAATCATAAGAACACTTATTTTGTACATACTATATTATTATACCATATTGCGGTTTGATGAGCTGTTAGAGCGAAGCTTACGGATAGAGTCATTCGTGCGGGGCTTCCAGCTGCTAGCCTCTAGCTTCTAGGAAAGCTCTACAGCCTACGGCACGAATGACTAGCGGAAACATCGGATGAAAAGCGCCGCAGGCTAGTCAGCTTTCCTAGCTGCTAACAGCTAGGAGCTAGCAGCTCCGTTCGAGTAACTCTGCACACAAACGCACTAGCCGTCAATTCCCATCAGCTCGACAAACTGAAATTGGCAGAGTATACCTACATCGTTATACAAGGAAGTATTGGTACTTCAAAAGTATTAATATGTTCTACGCTCTATGAGTTCTTACAGCATAATATCCTTTCCAACTGCAAAGCGCAGCATATCACGGATACAGTCCCTGCTCTTTCAGCTTTGCAATTCGAGGCTGCGCTTTTTCTTTCAAGCGATTATAGGCCTTCCGCTCCTCCCTGGTTAGCCCTGATTCATCGTTTACTACCGTAAACTGATTTCCATTGGTATTATACTTGGCAATTGTCTCATCCAATGCCCCTGCATCCCTGGCAGGGATATTTTTGCTGCGTAACAGCTTAATATGAAACGGGTCCGCCTGAATCATCCAGAAACCATTTCGTCCATATACATAAAACATTTTATACCGGTAAAACCATCCCATTTCCATCTCATAGTCATAGACATTCTCATCCAATAATGTTGTAATAAAGCCCGATTTAGGATGTATTTGTTTTTCAGGTTGTATATCTAGCATAAACCATGTATCAGAAAGTTGAGGAGATATTTCTTGAAATATCCCCGTACGTAGTTGGTTTCCAAAAGCTACTATCGTATTATCGGCACTTCCCATGGGAGATTTAAAATCTTTCAGAATTCTCCAACCACCGAATATCACATGGTAGCTATAGTAAACGATATTAATTACTTTACTTTAAATCAATGTATCTATGTGCTATACTTCAATTGGAGGT
>NZ_UQKJ01000067.1 GCF_900541605.1 uncultured Dialister sp.
TGCACGAATGACTCTATCCATCAGCGCCGCTCAACAGCTCGACAAACTGAAATATTCCTTCCCACATACAGTGAAAAAGGCCTGCCTTCCGGCAGGTCTTTTCGTACTTCATCTTTTATTCAGCAGCACCGCATTTTCTGCTTTTCTTTGCATCTTCAAAGAGTTCATTCACATAGTCCCAGTTAATGATCCAGAAGAAAGCTTCCACGAAATCGGGACGGCGGTTCTGGTACTGAAGGTAGTAAGCATGTTCCCATACATCCAAAGCCAGAAGCGGTTTCTTGCCTTCCGTCAGGGGATTATCCTGGTTAGCTGTAGAAAGGACTTCCAGATGGTCCTTATTCCACACAAGCCATGCCCAGCCGCTTCCAAACTGGGATACTGCAGCGGCAGAGAATTTCTTTTTGAATTTCTCAAAGGAACCGAAGTCCTTTTCAATCTGTCCTGCCACGGGGCCGCCGAAGGAGGTGCTTCGTTCCGGTGCCATCATATCCCAGAAAAGGGCATGATTGAAATAGCCGCCCCCGTTATTTCTGACAGCTCCCCGAATATCTTCCGGAAGAAGGTTCAGATGGGCAATGAGATAGCGAATGGATTTTTCAGCCAGTTCCGGATGGGATTCCAGCGCCTTATTCAGGTTGGCGGTATAGGTGGCATGATGTTTGTCATGGTGGAAATGAAGGGTTGCTTCATCCATCACAGGCTCAAGGGCATTATAAGCATAGGGAAGTTCTGGTAATTTAAACATAGTCATTTCTCCTTTTCAATCTATAAAATATAATTTGCAACGATGTTTATCGATTTATTTCAGCCTTATTATATCGTATTTTTTCGAAATAGTCAAGCATATATTGATATTTATATTCAAATGTTAAGCCTTCTTATTGCCAACAGAGCATAGAGTAAAAAAAGACGCTCCTGTGATCACAGGAGCGTCCCACATTTTCAAGATGAATAAATAAAATTACTTCTTTGTTTCATCACCAAACCATTTGTTGTAAATCTTATCGTAGGTACCGTTGTCCTTCAGTTCCTTCAGGGCTTTATTCACGGCAGCCTGTAATTCCTTATTGTCCTTCTTCATAGCAAATACCATGCCCTGGGCATCCTTGGCAGTTCCCACAATCTTCAGATCCTTATCGGCGCCCTGCTTCAGGTAGTACATACCTACCGGCTGGTCGATAACTACGGCATCCAGTGTCTTAGCCTGCAGTTCCATGAAGGCCTGGGAATTGGAATCCAGCTGCTTGACATTAGCCGCTTTAGCTTCCTGAGCCAGTTTTACCTGTTCTGTTCCTACCTGAGCGCCAACATTCTTGCCTTCCAGGTCAGCCCAGTCTTTGATGCTGTCGTTATCTTTATTGACGATGATGATGAATCCGTCCTGAGTGAAATAGGGATCAGAGAAAGCCACCTGCTTTGCCCGTTCTGGAGTAGCATTGAGACCGGAAGCAATGAGATCAATCTGACCGGACTGTACAGCCGGGATCAGGGCATCGAAACCCATGCTCTTGAATTCCATCTTGCTGCCCATCTGTTTAATGACAGCATCAGCCAGGTCCAGATCGAATCCTACATATTTGTCATCCTTTGTAAATTCAAAAGGCGGGAATGTAGTTTCAGCACCTACCCGAATAACGGAAGGGATTCCGTTCTTAGAAGCGGAAGCGCTGCTCTTGGAGCTGCCGCCACCGCAGCCGGCTGCAAGAAATGTAGCAGCCATAGCACCCAATGCCAATGCGATTTTCAGTTTTTTACCCATCATGACAATCATCTCCACATAGTCTTTTGTACCATTCACCAGAAGTCTTTATGAATTTTTATTCAGACCCCCGATATCTCTCCCATAAAGAATAATTGGAAATTCGATGCCTATCCAGTGATTTCAGAACATTCTAACTATTGTTACTGAAATCCGTTTTTTTATTTCCAGTATCTTTATGCAATCTATGCATATTTTATCAACTTGTTACATAAATGTCAAATTTTGATTTTTTTACATATTTTTCACATAATGTATAAGATTCATTATTCCCGGAAACTTGCGATAAAAAGGGAAAAAAACAATGTAAAAATTCTTTGCAGCTTCCTGCCGTATGGTATAGAATAGAGTACGCTGCAGGCAGTACAATCAGCGCTTATTTATGCATAAAAATACCTGCCGGACTATAGAAAGTCCTAATTCATATATACCACTACTAAGAAGGAATCATGGAATGAAATATTTTTATCCCGCCGTTTTTACCTTTAATCCCAAAAGCCAAAGATACACCGCTTTTTTCCCGGATATTCCCGGATGCCGAGCCGAAGGAAGCCACATGGAGATTGCAGAAAGAGCCCGGGAAGCACTGGTCCAATTCCTTACGGATCAAGAAAAAAATGAAGCTTCCTTTCCTTCCCCCTCCGATGAACGAATGCTGGAGAAGGAATATCCCGACGGCCGTGTCTGCATCATACTGGCAGATACGGACAATTACAGCGCCTATTGCGCCCGCTGCGTTTCCTGTTCAAAAAATTTCTACCATGAAGCTGCAAAAACTCTGGGCGGCCACATTCGAGGTTTTGACGGGCTCCGGGCCCTGGCCATTATCGGTATCACCCTGTTCCACATGTTTCCCCAGACCATCCGGGGCGGCTATCTGGGGGTATCCCTCTTTTTCGTCCTTTCCGGATGTCTTTTAGCCTATACCTGTGAAAAGAAAGGAGCCGCCGGTTCCTTTCCTCTTATCGCCTACTTCAGGAAGAGAATAGCCCGGATTTATCCATCCCTTCTCATTATGATGCTCGTCACCATCGGGGCCTTTTCTTTCTTTGCGGCGCCGGTGATTTCCGCTATCCGGCCGGAAGCCCTTTCCGTTCTGCTGGGATACAACAACTGGTGGCAGATTTCCCAGAGCGCCGATTATTTCACCCGTCTCACGAACCAGTCCCCCTTCACCCATCTCTGGTTTCTGGGCATAGAGCTGGAATATTACCTGGCCTGGCCCCTGCTTTATTGTCTCTATGCCGGCATCACCTGGTTTTACGGAAGAAAAGCGGGCATAGTTTCTTTCCTGGCAGCCGGTCTTTTATCAGCCCTGTGGATGCCTGTTTACTATAACGCAGGCGCTGATATTACCCGTCTTTACTACGGTACAGATACCCGGGTCTATGCCCTCCTTCTTGGGGCAGCACTAGGATTCTTCCTGTACCACTACCCGGTATCGGCGAAACATTCGGAGGGGTACAAACATCTGTCGATCCTTCTGTTTCTTCTGGCCCTGGGCGTTACCATCTACGGCTATGTGTTCCTGTCCGGCGATATGCCCTTTATGTATGAAGCAGGACTCTTCCTTTACACCCTCCTCTTCTGCCTTCTAATATTACTCACGGCTGACAGGCACCTGCCCTTCGGCCGCCTGCTGGATATGCCCTTTCTCCGATGGATCGGCAAGTACAGCTACGGTATTTTCCTCTGGCAGTACCCGGTCATCTTCCTCACTCAGTATATGAGATGGAATGAAATTTCTCCCCTCATGCCGGTGGCGGAAATTGCCGCCATCATCCTCCTCTCTGTGTGGACGGAACTTCTGGTGCAGGGACTGAAAGCCCTCTTTTCCCGCTCCCTGAAGCCAAGAAAAACGGTTATCAGGATTCTTGTGGTCCTGCTCCTTTCCCTTCCCGGCTTCACCCTCATGGCCTATGGAGCCCGGGGTATCTGGACTTCCTCCGTTGTAAAAGTATCGGATACCGATGAAATGAAAGAACGGTTTGCAGAAAATGAAGAAGCCCTGAAGCACCAGGATGAAAAGAAACCGGCTGTCCCGGTGATTGACGAAAACAATCCAAACCTCCGGGATGCGGCCTGCATCGGCGACTCCGTCATGCTGGGTTCCGCCATGGCTATTCGGGATGTACTTCCGAACTGTTATATCGATGCCAAGGTATCCCGGTATGTAGGTGCCGGTCTGGATGTGGCTCGGCAGATGGACTCCATGGGAAAACTGGGCCGCACTGTGGTTATCGCCCTTGGCACCAATGGTCCCCTGGATGGGCAGTATGAAAATCAAACGAAGGCCCTTTTGGAATATCTGGGACCGGACCGCCTGATTTTCTGGGTCAATGTATACTGTCCCGCCACCAGCTGGCAGAACAGCAATAACCGGTATATCAGGAAGATTGCAGATGAACACCCCAACGTAACCATCGTTGACTGGTACAGCGTGGCTTCCCAACATCCGGAATGGCTGAGCGGAGACCGAATCCACCCAAATCCGGAGGGTACAAAAGTCTACGCCCGCCTCATTCATGACGCCATCGCCGCAAGCCGATAAGACAAGGCCCTGGCGTGCAGTGGACCTTGATAGGTCATGGTCCTTTCCAACGGTGCAAAGACTCTACTTAAGTTTAAGAAATCATTTTTATTTCATTGAACTAATCAGCGCTTCCCCAGATTCAGTGTCACACAAAAAGGGCTTCCATCCGGAAGTCCCTTTTTACTGTCTTTCTATTTGACCCTGCCCCTCGTACCATGCTATATTTAAAAGTACGAATATCTACATGTACATATCAAGAAAGCCTGAAATGAAATACCTCCCGCAGTGCAGCTCCGGTGCCAGGAGAAAAGCCCAATATGTCAACGGCCCCAACGCACCCACAGCAGCCTTTATTCCTTTTATATCTGTGGGGGGAATATCTCCTCCATATTTTAACCGGAGTTTTTCCACGTTTATCTTTTCTATAACTTTTACCTATATAATAAAAAGCAGGAAAAGTTCCTGTTACCATATACTGTATTGAAGTCCTGTAAAGCAGGCAAAGGATCATCATGGACATTATCATTACATTTCTCTCTGACTGGGGTTATCTGGCACTCTTTATCTGTATGGTGCTGGAAAATATGAACATCCCCATTCCCAGTGAAATCATCCTGGGCTTTGCCGGATTTCTTGTATCCCAGAATATTTTCTCCTTCTGGCCCACCGTCATCATCGGGACCATAGCCGGTATCGCCGGTTCCCTCTTATCCTATTACATGGGCTTCAAAGGCGGCCGCGGCCTCATCCTGAAGCACACCGCAAAAGGCGGTCTGGGAGCCAAGAAGCTTATTGCCGCCAAGGACTGGTTTGAAAATTATGGTGCCGTTGCTATTCTCACAGGCCGTCTCCTTCCCGGTGTACGTACTTTTATTTCCCTGCCCGCCGGAATCGCCCAGTTCCCGCTGCCTGAATTTCTGATTCTCACGCTGGCCGGTACTGTTCCCTGGACCATTTTCCTCGTCTATGCTGGTTCCCTGCTGGGCCACAACTGGCATCTCCTTCTTGATTACAAACTGGAAATTGCAGGGGTCTGCCTGGTAATCGTTATCCTTATCGTCCTTGGCTATCATTTCTACCTGAAGAGAAAGCATCATGAAAATCAATAAAAACTGTCTTTTCCTGTTTCTATTCTGCCTCGTCCTGTACGGGGCCTTTTCCGGCCTCATTCCCCTCCTTGACCCCGATGAGCCGGTATACGGGGAAACGGCGAAAGAAATGATTGCTACAGGGGACTGGATTTCCCCACAGATTTATGGCGAATTCTGGTATGATAAGCCGCCGCTTTTCTATTGGCTGGAAGCGGTGTCTTTTTCTATTTTCGGCGTGTCCACCTGGGCTGCCCGGCTTCCCTCTGTCCTTTTGGGGGCATTGACTCCGGTGTACCTGTATCTGGCTTCCCGCCGGCTCATCGGTGAGAAATCGGCCCTCCGGGGCGCCTTCATCTGCGCTTCTTCCCTGGAAATCATTGTGCTTGCCCGGAGCAGTGTCACCGATACCCTCCTGACTTTGACTCTCACCGTGGCCCTCATGTCTTTCCTCCGGAAAGAATATTTCATTGCCTATATAGCCTGCGGCCTCGCTCTTCTGACAAAAGGGCCCATCGGCTTTGGCTTCCCCGCCCTCATCGTGGGTCTCTGGATGATTTTCACAAAGCGGTTCACCCTGAAAAATGTGATGGCCCTCAGATGGTATTGGGGCATTCCACTGGCCTGCCTCGTGGGCCTTCCCTGGTATATCCATATGGCCATGATTCATGGAGATGCCTTCATCGATACTTTCCTGGGATATCACAATATCACCCGCTTCGTAAGCCCTGAACATGCGGGACAGAATCATTACTGGCTCTATCTCGTCGTGGTGCTCGTCGGATTTTATCCCTGGGTCGGGACCCTTCCGGGCCTCCTTCGGCGAGTGAAGATATGGTGGAAAGACCGCAGTGCCTCCTATTTCCTTGTATGGGCCCTGTTCATTTTCCTGTTCTTTTCCTTCTCTTCCACCCAGCTCTTTTCCTATATTCTCCCCCTGTTCCCGCCCCTGTCCCTGCTGGCAGGAATATACATCACGGACTGTGAGGAATCGGGCCATATTTCCAGAGCTTTTCTCCTTTCCCATTGTCTATTCGGCCTCATAACCGCCGGAGCCATTGCCTTTGTGCCCTTTGTCCCCGCCGGCGGGCCGGCAGTCCGTTATGGTGTTGCCCTTTTTATGGCCGCTTTCACCCTGCTGGCAGCATGGAAAATGAAATCCGGCCACACCCATGGATTCTTTGTTTCCCAGGCCCTGCTGGTGACCGGATTTGTCCTTGCTGTCTGGTGCCTCTTTGCCACCCCCGTTTCTTCCCTTTTCACTTCGAAAGCCATTGCGGAAGAACTGGCAGGGACAAAGACCGACAGCACCATTCCCCTGTACATCGATAATTTCTACCGTCCCTCCGTTGCGTTCTACACTGATATTTACGGAAAAGCTCTCCCGGAATTTGACAGAAAAAAGCTGTCTGTGGATGAAAGAAATGCGGAAAACGGGGTCCTTCTCCCCGGGAAAGATGAAGAGACATCACTCCCGCCAAAAGCGTATATCCTGGTGCAGGATAAGGTCTATCATAAATGGCCGGAGGAACAGAAAAAAGGCCTCTCCCTCCTCTGGCATAAGGATACGGCCTCCATGTATTTGAAAGATGAGGTTTCCCAGTGAGCAGACAACAGACCAAAAGAATCAGAATGACAAAAGAGACAGAACCCAGGAAGGATCAGTGGAAGACGCTTTTCTTCTTTTTCCTGGCGGCTTTCCTTTTTCTTCTCTGGGGTTCCTGGCTTTTGCCGGTAACGGACCCGGTAGAGTCGAACTACGCCCTCACCGCAAAGGAAATGGTGCAGTCCGGCAACTGGATGTCCCCCCAGATCTACGGCACCTACTGGTACGATAAACCCATCATGGTTTACTGGCTCCTTTCCATCAGCTACTCCCTCCTGGGCTTTACGGACCTGGCCTCCCGGCTTCCCGCCGTGGTCTGCGGTTCCCTGTCTGTGACTCTTCTCATCTGGTATATCCAGAAAATCAAAAAGGACGCGGTTATTTCCATCTGGTCCGGTGCCATGATGGCTCTGTCCCTGGAATTCTGGGTCATTTCCCATGCCATCATTACGGACAGCATGCTCCTCCTCTTCACCATTCCCACTATGCTCTCCGGGTACATAGGGGTCATGGAAAATAATAAAAAGCATCTTATCATTGCCTACGGTGCAGCAGGTCTTGCCTGCCTGTCCAAGGGGCCCGTGGGCCTTGTCCTGCCAGGCGCCCTTCTCCTCCTCTGGTGCCTAACCATGAAATCCGGAAAAATGGCAGCCCGTCTTTTCCCCTGGCAGGGAATTCTCGTTTTTCTGGCAGTCACCCTTCCCTGGTACCTGGGCATGTTCCTCATCCATGGCAGTGATTTCGTGAACCAGTTCCTGGGTCTTCACAACATTGTCAGAGCCACATCCTCCGAGCATCCAGAAGATAACCACTGGTACTACTATCTGGTCATTCTTCCTGCCGCTCTCCTTCCCTGGACCTTTACTTCCTTCTATGAAATGGTGAAAGGCTGGAAAGACAAGACCCCTTTCTATAAATTTCTCATGGTCTGGTGCTGGGGAACGGTCCTCTTCTACACCTTTATGGCTACGAAGTATGTGACCTACACCTACATTGCCATTGTCCCCGCCATCATTTTCTCCGCCTTTGCGGCGCCAGGCATCCGAAACGGAGAGAAACAGCCCTTCCTCTGGAGTGCCCTTGGCTTCCTCATTTTTGCAGCTGCCGCTCTGGGTGGTTCTTTCTATATCAAGGAAGGAAGCTGGTGGATTCTCTACGCCGTCATAGCTTATGCTTTCTGGGTCCTTGTGATTCGCTATAAAAAGAGCAGCGGCAAAAGGCTCACCACCATTGCCGCCGTGACAGCTTCCATTTGTCTCTGCCTCATCATGGAAGGGCTCCCCCATTACCTGCCACGCCGCTCCGCTGTGGAAGCGGGCCAGGAATTAAAAGCAGCCCCCGGAGAACATTACTTCTTCCGCTCCTACCCCGCAGGCTATACGTTCTACACCGGCGAAGTAGCCACCCGCATCGTCCCGCCGCCATCGAACGAGGAAGAAAAAAACGAGCGGAATCCTCTTTGGGATGAGAAATACGTGATGCCATCTATTTCGGACAAGGATTTCATAAAAAGCCACCGACAGGATAGTACGCCCGTATTCCTCTTCGTTTCTAAAAGCGACAAGAAATATTTTGACCAGTGGGCCCTGAAATACAATTTCCGCCAGGTGAAACAGCTCCTGAATGGTACTATTTATGTGATGACAACGGAAGAAGACCTGCCGGAGTCCTTCAAAGAAGCCCGGGAGCAGATGAAGGAGGACTATCGGAAGACTCACCAGACCGAACAGGTGGAAGACAAGTAAGGGCAATAAAAGTCAAACTGCGGTTTGACGAGCTGCTGTGTCCGGCGCAGATGGGTAGAGTCATTCGCATGGAGCTTCTAGCTACTAGCGGCTAGCTGCCAGGAAAGCTGATTTGCCTGCGGCGCTACCCACCCGATATTTCCGTCAGTCATTCGTTCCGTAGGCTGGTCAGCTTTCCTAGAAGCTAGGAGCTAGCAGCTAGAAGCCCCCGCCCGAATGACTCTATCCGTAAGCATCGCCCTAACAGCTCGATAAACTGAAATTGGCAGCATCGGCATATTACGATTTTATACAATCGGGCCATAGGATTTATGTTGTAGATAGGGTATAATAAACACATAGAAATACATCGTTGTATTTTCTCCAGAAGAGAGAGAAAGGATTCCCGTTATGGACCTCAAAATTAGATATTTTAAAGAAGACATTCCTTTTCATGTGGATGACAGCCATCATCCCATTGTCCTGAATCCAAGAAAGTGTCCGGCCCTTGAGTCAGAGGCTGGAGAAGTGGTGCGGGCTTTGGAGCATCCTATTGATTCTCCCCGGTTAAAGGACATTGTGAAGCCGGGAGAAAAAATCGTTATTGTTACAAGCGATATTTCCCGCCCCATGCCTTCCTGGGTAGCGCTTCCCTGTGTACTGGATGAACTGGGCAAAGCAGGTGTCAGAGATGAAGATGTGACTGTGGTCTTTGGCCTTGGCAGCCATCGGAAACAGACAGAAGAAGAGAAAAAGAGGCTTGTCGGAGAAGAAGTGTACAATAGAGTGAGATGCATTGACAGCGATCCCGATGACTTCATTCATATGGGAACCTGTAAAAATGGGACATCCGTTGATATTTTCCGAACCGTAGCGGAAGCGGACTGGAGAATTCTGGTGGGTAATGTAGAGTATCATTACTTTGCCGGTTATTCCGGCGGCATGAAAGCTATTATGCCAGGCGTTTCTTCGAGGGCCGCTATTCAGTCCAATCATCGTAATATGATAAAGGAAGGGGCCTACGCTGGAAATCTGGAAGGAAATCCTGTGCGGGATGATATTGAAGAAGTTTACCAGTACTGCCCGGTAGATTTTATTTTGAATGTAGCACTGGATGAAAACCACCATATTGCCTATGCAGCGGCAGGCCACCATGTGAAGGCTCATAGAAAGGCCTGCGAATTCCTTGACAGTATCTATAAAATTCATATTGACCATCCGGCTGATGTGGTTATTGTGTCCACTTCCGGCTTTCCTAAGGATATTAACCTGTATCAGGCCCAGAAATCCATCGATAATGCGAAGCATTCCGTGAAAGAAGGGGGCATTATGGTGGTAGCGGCGGCCTGCAAAGAAGGATTTGGCAGCGATGTTTTTGCCAAGTGGATCATGCAGTATGATACTCCCGATGACCGTATCAAAGCGATTCATGAACATTTCGAATTAGGAGGTCATAAGTCGGCGGCCCTTGCCCTGGTGGAAAAGAAGTGCAATATTTACCTGGTCACCGATATGGAGGACGATCTGGTCAGGAAGGCCAATATGACACCGTTCCATAATCTTCAGGAAGCGGTGGATGCGGCTTTTGCAAAGATGGGAAAAGACGCCAGCTGCTATATTATTCCTGATGGTGGTTCTACACTTCCTATGGAAGATTGATTGTTGAAAAGTATTTTACCCAATATTGTTAATATAAAAGCAGTGTGTTCCTCTTTGGGAAAGCACTGCTTTTATATGTTATATCTGAATGGAATAAAAAAAGACGTCATGGAGCAAATCACATGACATCTTTTTGTGGTGGGCGATAACAGGATCGAACTGCTGACATTCTGCTTGTAAGGCAGACGCTC
>NZ_UQKJ01000068.1 GCF_900541605.1 uncultured Dialister sp.
ATCCCGCCCAAAACTGCTGAAAATGGCTGTGAATAATTAGCGCTTGTAAAAAGCCTATTTAATCAGCGTTTCCCTAGCAGCTAACAGCTAGAAGCCCCCGTTCGAACGCACGCCCGTAAGCCACAGGATCCCGCGGCGGAGCCGCTGTTGACCTAGACCTAGATCTAGACCTAGACCTCCCCCAGCTTCCTCTTAATCTCCCCAAAGTACGCATAGGGTCTCCGGATGATCTTTTCCGCCGGATAGGTGCGGCAGATCCTTCCATCCCTGATGACCCGCACCTCCCCCTTTTCGTAGTCCAAAAGGCAGCTGCCGAAGCGGCAGCAGAGGGGGCGGCTGGGATTTTCCTCCAGGCTTCCGCCGGCGAGGCGCTTCAGTTCGTAGTAGAGCCGGAATTCCTCCTCCGACCGGATGAGGAGGTCCGGCACCTTGGTGCTGTGGAGGAGGAGGAGGAAACGATTCGTAAAGAGAGCCACCTGGGCCCCCTCCCGGACACCGATGGGCCGGGGAAGCTTCTTCCAGCTCTTCACGTCGAACCGATAATAAAGGGCCTCCGAATCCTTCGGCAGTTCCCGGATCTCCCGCCGCCGGAGGAGAGTGCACTTCGTCACCTCCCCGTAGAGGAAGATGCCGCTCTCCTTCCCGAAGAGACGGCGGGACTGGTAAATGGCCACATAATGGATGGGCAGGTGCTCCTCTCCCACCCGGGAGGCAGGGATGTGGTAGAAATGGTACTTCCTGCACACATCCAACTGCTGCCGGTTCTTCAGGACCCCCACCAGCACATCCCGCCGGCTCCAGTCCACCTTCGCCAGCCTCCTCTCGATTCCCACAGGCAGGAGACTCCGCTCGAAAGCGGTCTCCGGGGAGTCGGAAACCAGCTCATCCAGCATATCCTTCACCAGGGTGGTGGCGGAAGGCAGGCCTCCGATATTCACATCATCGATGCTCTTATAAAACCGGTGGTTTTTGTACTCCTCTTCCTTATTATAAGGAAAGAGCACATAGGCGCCGAACATGGTGCGCTCGTAGAAATTCTCCCTCTCTTCGCTGACGATGGCGTCCCGGTACCGGTGCATGGTATTGATATCCACTTCCCGGGGCCCCGGAAAGTGGGACACGCAGTTATAGTAATAGCTCCCCTCCACCGCCGGGTCCATTTTATACTTGGCATCGAAGATATACTTATAGGTCAGGTCCCCGCCGTCCATGCCATTCTTCGTAAGGGTGAGCACATTATCCGGTTTCTGGGGCACCGTAGGCAGCCCGGCGGAGGTGGGATTATAGGAAAGGACGATGGATTCCCCGTTCACCGGATTCCGATAGCGTACGGACGATTTTCCCCCTTTGACCAGTGTTGTGAATAACTTTGTCCCTTCCGTTCGGATGATATCCTGGGAAATGAGCCGGTACTGCCCCTTCAGGAGGCTGTTCAACTTGATGAAACACCAATACTCATAGAGCTGGGCCAGATCCTTCACGGACAGGTGGAACACATCCCCCGTCAGATTCAGCCCCCGTTCCAGCATAAGGTAATACTTATACAAGTCCCGGTACCCCGGCGCCATCATGAAGACCAGGGACAGCCCCGCACTTTCCCCGGACGGTTCCACCTCCGAAAGGAAGGAGCCCGTAATCCGCCGGTTCAGCCGGTTCACCATACCATCCATCCGCCGGAGCAGGTCCTCATCCTGCCGGTCATAGAGAGCCCCATACCGCTTCCGGAACGTCTGCAGCCGACGGATAGTGCTCTGGATCATAAAACGGGTGAGCCGATTTTCCCGGGTGTCATAGGAAATATGCTTACTCACCGCCGGGATGCGGTCCACCAGCCAGTTCTCCCCTTTTCTGATTCCGTGATTCCCGTGCTTCATGAGCCACCGGATAGACTGATGGTCACACCGTTTCGCCCGATAGGCCGGCATGATTTCCCGCCGGGTCTTCAGCACGTGGTGGGGCTCCCGGATCACCTTATCCACGGACCGGAGAAACCGGTCATAGATTCTCGAAATCACCGCAAAGAACTCCACCGGACTGCTGCACCGCACATCGCCCTGCCGGAAGCCGGTATAGGTGGTCCGCAGGAAATCAAAGACCAGGCTGTAAAGCTCCGTGGTCACATCCAGAAGAATAGCCTGGTAGTCCTTCCGATAGCTGATCTTCTCCGGGAAAACTTCCACCGTGAACCGTAGCACCTCCACCCCGTCCAGGGATACCACGAAATCGGAATAGCCGATATCATTGCGGAAATTGATAATTCCCGACACCATGTTCTCATGATGCCCCACAGGAGTGATGGCACTACGAATGGAAAGATTCACATGGTTTACCGATACCACATGCCCTTCCGGCCCCTCCACCAGGAGTTCATAACGATTCTGCTCATAAAAGGTAGGATGGGTACGGAATACATGGTTTCGGGGCTCCTGTTCCTCTCCGGAAAGGATGACCTCCTTCGGCGCATCGTCGGAATAGAGACGGAATTCCGCCTCCCCGTCCTTCACCATCCAGGCTGCCGGTGTCCGGCCCTTCATGGAAATGCGAAGTTTGTCCGTTTCTATATAGAGAAGCTCATCAGAGCCAGTACGATGTGAACCCATCTTCCTCGTATCTCCTCATCATGTAAGCCAGTTTTTCCGCGCTCTTCGGATACCGGGGAGGCTTGCCGTCTTTTCTCGCCTTTGCCAGCACCGCTTCCATTTTTATGTACACTTCTCCCGAGTCATCCCGGTATCCCTCATAGTCTTCCGCACAGTGTTTGAAGAGTTCGCAGATCATGTCCCGCACGGCGCCGCTGCTCCCCTGGATGCGGGGCAGGATTTTCTGGAGAATTTCATGGTCCATGGCCTCATCTTCAGAAAACAGGCCCAGCTTGTCATTATAAAGCATATAAAAGACCACTTCATCCCGTACCCGGTACCCCACATGGGCATTCGCCTTTTCCAGGATGCCATTGATATCGCTGAGTTCCCGGCTGTAATTCGTAGCATTTTCCTGATCCTCTTTATGGCAGTCCATGATTTTCAGATAGTCGGACCGCAGGAAACTATTGGACACTTCCAGCTTCTTCACCAGGGGCTCCGGTTCCTCCGAGAAATCGGGTATCAGATCCACATAGGAAAATTCGATGGTATTCGCCCGGTCCAGCACCTTCTTGCTGAAGGGGAACGTGGTTTCATCCATGTTCACCGTGCCGATGATGTACAGATTTTCCGGCAGATCCACATCCCCATAGCCCTCCACAGAAACCGCATCGGTTCCGATTCGCCCGTTCTCCTTCCACTCCCTGGTCTCCATGATGGACAGGAGGTCACTCATGTAATACTCCACCCGGGCCAGGTTCATTTCATCGAGGCACAGGATATAGGGGAAATTCTCGTGCTCCCTGGCGTCCTGCAGGAAATCGGTGAGCTGCCCCGCAATGAAATGGCCATTCAGGTCCAGATGTCCGAATAAATCAGAAGAATCAGACCAGTCCGGCCGCACAGCCACCTGTTTGTACCGCCCGTTTTCCCCATTGGCCCCCAGGGCCTCCGCAAAGAGCCGTACCAGCCTCGTCTTCCCGGTTCCTGAAATCCCCGCCAGAATCACAAAGGGCTTCGCCTTCAGGCTGAGATACAGATTCTCGATAACCCCGTCCGGATAGAAGAACCCCTTCTGCCGGATATACGACTTCACCTGGGCAATAATATCCTTCGGGTCCATGGGTTTCTCCTCCTTAACAGCTGGTACAGTATTGTCCTTTTCTTTACCCGCCGATTCCTCATCTAGCGTAATATCGTATTTAGCGGCCAGTTTCTCCAGATCCTGAATCAATGAATCCCTGTTCTCATGCTCAGCAAATTTCATGGCACTTTCAATGGCCGTCTTACCGGCCTCCTTACCTTCCTCCAGGGTAATGTGTTCTGCATAGTACAAAAGGAGCCGGGAATTGGAGTTCCATGTCAAAAATCCTCCATTCCGCATCTCCATATACCACCGCATATAATGCCTTGCCGAAGAAACGGCCACCTCCGGATGTTCCTCAGTGACCCGTTTCTCAGCGATTTTATTGTTTATCTCACCCAGATAGCACATCTTCCCATACTTATACAAAGCGGCTATCGTTGAATCCAGCATTTTCCCCACAATATCACCCATCCTTTATTGCCGTGTAATTTACTTAATTATAGCAGCATGATTTATATTCAGCAGCAAACGATTACAGGTAAAATAAAAGCGTCGAAGTCATAGCTCCGACGCTTTTATCCGGTTTAACTTTTTCGCATGCCTAGTTCCACGAACTCATTTTCCGTAAGTATCAAACCACTATGCTGTAGCCTTTCCCCTCTGCGATCATAGATTTCCTTCAGCATGTCAATTCGATCTGACTTAAGTCCTAAATGAATACGACGATGGCAGATAGGACATAGACAGATAATGTTAGCATACACATCAAGACTATGATCAAATTCACCTTGCTTAGCCATGGGAATCAGGTGATGACCTTCCATGTAAGGATGATGGGTGCTCTCAGCTATGAATGTCTGGTGGTCCGGATGAAGTTCGCAATGGAAATTGGCGAATTCAAGAGCTTGGTCACGAATAATAGGTGACCGTCTCCAATGCTTAGTGGTGGTCTCATAAGACTCCGGCGGCTCTATTAGAGAAGGAACATCAATATCAATCTGTGCAGGCGGCGCAAGAGGCATATCGACCTTTTCTACAGGAAGATTCATTTTATTTATAAAATCTCCCTGCGTAAATCTCAGAAAGTGATTCAAAGCAGCCCTGTACATACTGTCGCCTCGCTCATTGAGACCTATATATTCCTGATCTTTTGAGAGAATATCCCTCAGATTTTGCAACTGTCCAAAGCTTCCTACTTCATAAATATCTCTCTTGACCAATCCCCGGCTTTTCAAGAGCCGGGATAGGGTACGAAGAGCATCCAGATAATGGACAGCCGTCGACTGCTTGAGTCCTCGAATATCCGTCAAGTACTTTGCATAGTATTGCTTTAGCGTAGTTACTTCTTCCGGTTCTTCTATAGCCCGTCGTGCCATGTCAATCACCCCGATTTCAATTCGGTAGTTTATCACTCTTCTTACCTTGAAGTATGTGAACAATCCTTTCCATTACATCTTCAAAGTTTTTCTTGAGTTCGCATTCCCACACAGTAATGACTTTCCAACCCATCGCTTCCAAAGCATCTCGGTCAAGTTTGTCATTCACCACATTACTGCTTAACTTCTTCTCCCAAAAGTCATGATTAGTTTCAGGGATAGTAGCCTTCTTACATCCCGGATGCTGGTGCCAAAAACAGCCATTCACAAAGATAACCGTCTTATACTTGGGCAGAACCACATCCGGAGTGCCGGGAAGGCGGTGGTCATTTTTACGAAAACGAAAGCCTTTCCGGAACAGATAGCTCCGTACTTTGACTTCGATCTTCGTATTTTTCCCGCGTACGTGGCTCATATTGCGGCTGCGCTGCTCTTTTGTAATTCGATCAGCCATATTACCATCCCACTAAATCATCATTTACTGATTTTCACCTAAAAGCCGGAAGCATTGAACCATAAACTCAGCCATTGTTTCAATGATAGGAATAGAAACGGAATTACCAAACTGCTTATACTTGGCTGTATCCTTCATATTTTCAGGGAATCGGAATTGGTCAACGCCGTTTTCTATAAAGCCATATCCGATAAATCCTTGCAATCTTCCCCATTCCGTAGGGGTCATTGCCCGGATACACTCCCTATTGAGATTTGACTTTTTCCCAGGATAAATATCTGTCGGTAAAGGATGATTTCTAAACCAGGCCTCTATTTCCGGCCCCGGTTGTCTTACCAGATTTCTTTCCTTTCCCGATCCACCGGTAGCCATAATAGTATGAGCCATCGTTTCACCATTATTTGCTGTATTTTCAGAGTCATAAACGACTGAGTAGCCAAAGCCATTTTTGTGAGCTTTCTGCCGCTTCTTATGGTTAATCAATGTGGTTAAAAACCCGGTGGACAAGTAATAATGAAGATCTACTTTCGGATCAATAATTTCATCAAGGCCTTTGAATATTGGTTCCCCGGGACGAGACTTAGGAAGTTCCAGTGAATCAAGCACATGGATGGCATCCCCATAATACTCCCTGGAAAATCCCATGATATAAGTGCGCGGACGATTCTGGGGTAACCCAAAATTGCAGGTATTTCTTACAAAGGAACTTCTCTCATAAGAGATACCACCAACAAGATTTCTATAAACACCGATAACCTTGTAATTCAGATCATTTTCCAATGTATCAATGATGATCTTGAACGTATTACCTTTATTGTGAGAGAAAAGATTTGCCACATTTTCGAGGAAAAAAGCCTTAGGTTTCAATTTACCTATGAGGCTTTGAACATTAAAAAATATAGTCCCTCTCGTTGTATCCTTGAATCCTAATCGTTTCCCGCTCAGACTAAATGCCTGACATGGAAATCCTGCAAGTACGACATCGACCTTTTTATTTTCCTTATTGATCGCATCGATAATAGAATCTTCATCAGTTACATCGTAAAACTCGGTTTCACCAAATAAAGTTTCATAAGTTTTTTGGGCGGATTTATCGATTTCTGCAGTCAGAATATTCTCAAAGTCTCCGGCCAGTTCAAATCCTCGCCGTATGCCACCTATACCGGCGCATAAATCAATAGTTGTCATTCGTCCCTCGCAAATTTACAATATTTTTTCTCCATCCACACCATCCAAAGATACGGTATAGGAGATGCTGATCACATTCTTCGGCATCTTTCCACCCACAAACGATTCATCTTTAATGCAGGGGAACTTACTATTTACCGGATACTTAATGATGGAATGAAGCACATAGGCCCTATCCCGTGCTGATCTACCCTGTTCAAGACCAAGTTTCTTCAGCTTATTTTCCAAATCCTTCCTATTATAGCCCAGCTGTACGAGATCTTCCAACACACTATTAATAGTCTCCCCTTTTTCCGCTCGTTCAAACTGGCAAAGCATAACATAAAGCTGTTTACCAGGAGGCGGAACCAACTGGAAAGAATTATTCAGAGTAATCTGCCGACCTTCTCTCTTCTGGGTAGACTTAACCTCATAGAAAGCATCTCCACAGTCGATATCGTAAGTAGCATGTTCAGGGCCGCGCCATACAGCGTCAAATCCATGCTGTTTCAAGTAACGAAGTACAACCATTTCTCCCAGATTGTCATAGACCCGCTCATCGACATTCTTGTTTCCAAGCAGTTCTTTCCACTCAGACCACCAGAGTTCCGGATTATTAACTATTTTTTCCCGGAATACACCATCAGGACCCGGATTTGCAAATTCCGCACAGAGTACAGAGAATGGATTCAGGATGTCTCCTTCCTTTTCCGTCATAAGTTCCAATGCTTCAAGAGACTGACCATTGAGCACAACTTGCTGGTTTCTTAAAATGACGCCGGCAAAGCTTTCATTGACCGGTGTACCTTTGGTATACGGAATTGCAATACCGTATCCCTCTGATGTACGAAAAGTCCAACCTTTGAATGGTGTATTTTCAAGACTTTTGATAGGTGTCGAATAATTAATGGCTGTAACGCTCCAGCCACGTTTGATCTCCTCAGAAAGCATTATAGGCTCACTCCTTTACTTCAGCCAAAAGCTGCTTAACATATCCGGGTTCTCTGCCCTCCGTAAGAGCAGGCTCAATATTCCGACAATTAACCAAGTTCTGCTTTTGTATGTGATTAAAACGATCAGAATTCTTATTGGTTTCCATCGCATACCCCTTCATTAAAGCTCGGGTTAATGGCAAACGGTATCCCTTTCCGGGGCGTTCAATGAAATCACTAATGGTATCGGATCCATAGTCCTTCAACACATTGTAGGTATCCTGTTCCATCTCCTCCCATGATTTATCCCCATCATACTGCCAGGCAAGATGAATATACCACCAAAGGGTTTTCACCCAAATTCTGCGAGGATGACTGTAGAAACGTTTTTTATTGATACGTATGGTATCCTTGGGTTTCTTTCCGTTTTCGAATCGAAGCCAAGTAATATCCGGAAATACGATACAGGAAAGATAGCGCCACATATCATCATTATTCGCCATGACATTGGTGAAGTCCTTATAAAAGTTAAGTTCCCTATACAAAGCAAATCCAACTGCCAGGTCCACCGGATACATATTTTTGGAGGTTGTTTGGGATAAAGTGTCTTTAAACGCATCTACGATATGACTGCGAAATCCTTCATAGGCTTCGCTGATATTGCCTACATCATAACTCTTCCATTTCTGCAGCAGTTCATCAAATTCAGTATCGCTCATGGTATCCCAAGTATTGACCAATTGGGCAGCCTTTGCTTTTGTCAAGACATGGAGTAAACTACTTTGCATTAGCTTTTGACTCCTTTCTCTTTTTCCCTGACGTTTTCTCCAAAGAATACATGATGAGACCATTTATTGTATTCTGGATAGCACGCATTTGGCATTCAATTTTTCTGGTATCAAATAGTTCCTTGTCATCAGCTTCCATACGACCGTAAAGGAAGGACAACGCTTCAGAAATAGAGCCCGGTTCAAAACTATTTTCTCTATTAATGACTCGGCCCAGCTGATTGGAATCAAGCTTTTGGTAAAGTATGAAGTAAGCAGACGAAAGAATTGTTATAAGGAGATGTGGATTTGCCTGAACGTTATCCAGCGTCGGGCAATCTTTATAATAGGTATTCAGGTAGAGACATAAATTTTCTTCTGTAAAGAGATCTTCTTCCGGATCTTCCCAATCACCTACATCAAGATACCAAAGGGGACTATTCTTATCGTGAATTTGTTTGACCGGGAAAACAGCATGGTTATCTTTAAAGTTGAGGTCACACTCATCTACCACACCCAGGGATACACCGGATTCATTCATAAGGAACTGTTCATCAGCTTGAACCACTGCCGCCGGATTTTTCACATAAAGTATCAGCTTTAAAGACAAATCATCTGCAATGGATCCTGGCTGGAAGTAGTGTTCAAAATGAAATCCAATGTCACCATGGTCGGAATTGACAGCATCCGGAAGAATATATCCCATCTGCTTTAAAGAACTATTAGTCCAGATAATAGCAGCTCCCAAGGAGGCATCGCGGCACAATATACCGGATGGGCCCTTCAGCAAATTGGGATACTGAAAACGTATTTCTTTAGAGAGCCACAAACCGTCTCGATTCATATCCCAGCTTCCGTCTTCACAAGCCAGTGAAGAAGCTCCGGTTGATGGTTTTAGCTCATGGCGAATATCATTACTGTCACGGTAATAGAAATCATAATCTTCATCGCTATATCCTGCATTCTCAAGAATGGGATCTTCCTCATCCCCGTCAAATTGGACTGTCGGATAAAAATGTAATTCAGCCATTCATCAACCCTCCTTTACTTCCTTAACTTCCCTGACCGCACAACTATATTTACGGTCTTTCGCTTGTAACAGAAGTGTTCCCTGAATTGTAACTTTGCGTTCCGTATTAGCTATGGTAAAAGAGCATACATCATCAAAGGTATTACCGGATTCTGTAGTTCTTTTAATACTGGAAATCGCCATTTCGGAAATATCGCATTGAGCCGTGCCACTATTAGCACTCAAGTCTCCTGAAAATGGATGAACATCCTTATCCTGCCCAATAAATGCCTTCAAATCTCGAATGCCATAAATGGTAAACGGGAATGGTCTTCCCATTTCTTTAAACCATTTTGCTTCATTCCACTGCCCCTTTTCAGTCTCAACCCAAATCCCGATAGTTGCCTTTTTCTTAATGGTATTGAAAGATACGGAAAAAGGAATACTAATACAATCCGCTGAAAAAGCAGGTTTTCCGGTTTGCAGTGAAACCGCCGCCATTGATGAACTGCCACCTCCGGAGTTCCCACTACCTCCAGCAGTTGTTTTAGGCGAACTCTTGGATTTTGTAGGTAATAATATCTGGCCGACGCTACGGCTTAAATCACTATATCCGGAATCCACATTCGACATTTTATTCTTCACAAATCTTGCAGAAATCTTATTGCCGATTCCACGCTGCAGTCTTTCTACTATGGTCTGTTTGGCGGAATCCGACCAATCTTGATGATCGGACTTTTCACACTGCCGTAAATATTCGCCTAAGCTATTTACCTTTTCTCCATTTACGATAATAGGTATCTTGAAAGGATTTGAGGACTTAGGTACGAAAAATACAAAGAGATACTCATTTTTACCGGTCACCGGCAACTTTGCAGTCCAACGATCCGCCACTTTGTAATCCAAAATCATCCCCGGTAACCGGGCAAACATGAAAATAGCAGACCCTTCTGTACTCTCATCAAATTTACCCAAGTAAGCGGATAATGGAATCATAGAATGATCATAGAAAAGATCATTTCTTGATATCCGAATGAAGGACGCGCAACCTACCATGGAATCCTTGAATGTACTATTTATGCTGATTTTTTCATAACTAATCTTTTTGAAAGTTGAAGGTATATAGCTATAGTAAACGACATTAATTACTTTACTTTAAATCGATGCATCTATGTGCTAT
>NZ_UQKJ01000069.1 GCF_900541605.1 uncultured Dialister sp.
ATGCCAGCGCTGCCGCCGTCGGTGCTTACTATCGGCCTGACGAGGACCTCATGTTCTCCGTAGGCGGTTCCTTCGGCGGTGGGGAGAATATGGTGAATGCCGGAGTCAGCGTGAAACTGGGGCAGGGGAACCATGTGTCCACCTCCCGGGTGGCCATGGCAAAGGAAATCATTGCTCTTAGGGATACGGTAAAGAAGCAGGATGAAAGAATCCGGAAACTGGAAACTCTGGTGGGCGGAGGGATGGAAGTGAAAGAACAGAAACGGCCTCTTCTTTTCCCCGATGTACCCTCCAACCACTGGGCCTATGAATATGTAACCAATCTCCATAAGGCAGGCATCCTGACAGGGTATCCCGATGGTACTTTCAGTGGAGACCGGATGATGACCCGCTATGAATTTGCGGCCCTCGTATACCGGGCCATCATGGCCAGTGCCGCCTCCCATCCGGAACTGGATAAGAGCGGGGCTCTGGATAAACTGGCTAAAGAATTTTCCTCTGAAATGGAATATATCCGGATTGATACGATTTCGAAGGATAAGAATGGAAATCCGGATATTGAGAGGGTGCGAGTGAATGGATAAAAGCATGTGAGGAGAAAGTGGCGGCGCACAGTGACAGTGCGCCGCTTTTTCTTGTTTTCATCGGATTTTCCGGTATGACCTGCGTTCCTTTTAAACCATGGTTCTTTTGGGGCCAGCCGCTAGTGATTCATCTCAATCCTGTTTGCGTTGAAGAAGCACTGATTACATCGTTGTCAGATTTGATTCCTGGATTTTTATACAGCGCGGCGCATACTAAAGACCCTTCCTCTTATTGCCTGCCCGTTCAATTTGAGGGCAGAGTTTACTGCAATTCATGTCGGTAATCGGTAAGATACCATATTGTGATACGCTGAGGTCAATGCCGATCATAGCTTCCTTGAGCCCGGGCGGCAGCCTGCAGGCCACTGCCATGTCCAAGGGACAGAGCCCCCGCCGAAGGCCATAGCCTTTTTTCTACGCATTTAGTGTATAATAATCATAAAGTTCCAGGGAAGCACTGATTAAATCGTTGTCAGATTTCGTTCTTGGATTTTTATGGAATGCGAGGAATAACTCGACCCAAATAGCGAGCTATTTAAGGCAGCAGTCCTGCATAGGACTGCTGAGCCAAGATAAGTTGATCGGCCTTCCTTTTATTCTTGGCCGAGCTATGACGAAGCAGTGCATAAAAATCCTTATGAAATCTGACTCTGCGAATTAATCAGCGCTTCCCTAATACAAGGAGTGATACCCCATGGCATCCTATGATTTTGACCGGATGGCGAAGAAGGCCGGCGTAGAGGGCAGTTTCCGTGCCCGGAATGATGATATCCTTACGGAGGAGGAGGGAAAGAAACGGTGGCTTTCCATGTCCTTCCGTTTTTCCATTACCGATAACTATCTCTCCGGAAATGGGGGACCCTATGATTATGTCTTTGATTTTCCCCATGGCCACTGGGAAAGGACGGAGTGGAAAAACGGGATTCCCCATGTTTCGGAAGGGGAGATTCCGAAAGAGGCCATGATCCGTTTCGCAGAGTCCCTGGGCTTTCTTTTTACCCTGCCCCAGAAGCAGTCTGTCACCAATACGAAATCCCTGGAAATCAATACGGACGCCTATGAAAAGGAAAAGTATGGTCCTATCAAACGGCTCACCCGCTGTGAACTGCGGGCGGGAGACCGTTTCTTCCGCTGGGTAGCAGAAAAGGATAAGGATACGCCATTTCCGGAACTCTATGAGGCTTTCAGACGGCTGCGGGGGGCTGTTGACCATGGATGAGTGGAATCCCCAGGCGAGTAGCGGGTTCATAAGGGTTGTGGCTTTTACATCGCTGCGCTCGTAAAAGCAGGTTGTGGGTTGGCATCGCTGTGCTCGCCAACCGGGTTGGGCGCTGCGCTTAATGGTAAGGAAACAGTATATAACGCGGCCGGAGGCCGCTTATTCCTTCGCCACTAAAGGTAGCTTCTGAACCTTATGCCCCTGCTTTACCGGGGCGGCAGCCCCAGGTAAAGCCACCACCCGGTGAACGAGCGAAGCGATGTTCACCTGCCACCATTAGCCCCATCTACATGCGAGGCATCCATACAATACATCCAACAAGGAGACATCATGGACGATATTATCAATTTTTTCCAGTCCTGGACCATGGCCGGCATTGCGGCCCGACTCTTCCTTGCCACCCTGGCGGGAGTCATCATCGGCATGGACCGGGAATACAAGAACAAAGGCGCCGGTATCAAGACCCATGCCCTTGTCTGCATCGGTGCGGCCATGGCCATGATTGTGAATGAATTCATTCTCCGCTCTTTCCCCACGTCCAATACGGATTTGGCCCGTATCGGGGCCCAGGTGGTGAGCGGCATCGGTTTTCTGGGCGTAGGCACCATCATTGTTACCGGTCGGAATGAAGTGAAGGGGCTCACTACGGCAGCGGGGCTCTGGGTATGCGCAGGTATCGGCCTGGCGGCGGGTATCGGATTTATCAAGGGTACCATACTGGCCCTCTTATTCGTCATATTCGTTCTCCGGGTCCTGGAACCGGTGGACAAACATCTTCGGGCAAGGGCCCGGGATATGGACCTCTATGTGGAATTTGAAAACATGGAAGCCATCCGTTCATTCCTGACCGGCCTTCGGGCAAAGGGAATCAAGGTCACCAATTTCAGTATTTATCGCCAGCGGCAGGCCGGTCTTTCTCCTTCTGCCACGGTGACTGTCAAAATGGCCCATCACGGGGATCATGAAACCTGGCTCCATGAGTTCAGTGAGATTCCGGGGGTCCTGTACGTGGAGGAAATATAGGCTGTGCGGGGATGGCTGAATATGTACATCCGATGGATGGGGCATAAAGGTGGTGGGTTGGCCTCGCTGACGCTCGCCAACCGGGTTGTGGCTTTCACATCGCTGTGCTCGTGAAAGCGGGGGCATAAGGTAGAATGGGCCTGGGGCATATGGTCATGTCCGTGACTGCGTCCGGGATGAAAACTATGTTCAGGCTCAAGGAGGAAATATCATTTCTTCCATGAGTCAGGCAGAGCCTTAGCCCTGGCCGTCAGGCCACAGCCATGCCGAAGGCAGAGCCCCGGCCGAAGGCCGCAGCCCCTTTTGCAATCCCCATATACCAGTAAGGAAATACTACCTGCAAAATAATCCTTGACAAATGATTCATCCGGGACTATAGTAAACACATAAATGCGATGACGGAGACATGATGTGTCCAGTCCATTGTTTCAGAGAGTCTGCGGCCGGTGTGAGCAGATACGATGGTGGACAGGTTACCGCTTCCGAGCAGGGGAATTGAAATTCCCACGGACCGCTCCCGTTAGAGGCCTATGAGTGAAGCAATGCTTCAATTTGGGTGGAACCACGGAAATGAACTTTCGTCCCTTAGAGGGATGGAAGTTTTTTTATTTCTCCAAAAGCCTTCAATCCATAGCGGAACGCTGTCCCCAGCAGCGGGAGGCGGAGAATACAGAAAGGAAGAAGTTCATGATTACAATCAAACTGAAAGACGGTAAGGAAAAACAGTTCGAAAGCGCTGTATCCCTGGCTGACGCAGCCAAGGCCATTTCCAACAGCCTCGGCAGGGATGCCCTGGTGGCCAAGGTGAATGGCGAACTCACGGATCTCCGTGACCCCATCGTTGATGGCAGCGAAGTCGAATTTTTCACCAAGGAAGACAAGGAAGGCCTCTTCACCCTGCGCCACACCGCTTCCCATGTAATGGCACAGGCCATCCAGCACCTGTTCCCGGGCACCAAGTTTGCCATTGGCCCGGCCATTGATGACGGTTTCTACTATGACCTGGATTCTGATCACGTATTCAGCCAGGAAGATTTCCCGGCCATCGAAAAGGAAATGGCAAAGATTGCCAAGGAAAATATTCCTCTCGTAAAGAAAGTAGTCAGCCGCGCAGAAGCGCTGAAGTTCTTCCAGGACAAGGGCCAGGACTACAAGGTCATGCTCATCAATGACCTTCCGGAAGACGCACAGATTTCCCTCTATGAACAGGGCGATTTCACGGACCTCTGCGCCGGCCCCCATCTCCGTTCTACCGGCAAGGTGAAGGTATTCAAGATTATGACTGTTGCCGGCGCTTACTGGCGCGGTGATTCCAAGAACAAGATGCTCCAGCGTATCTATGCTACCGCCTTCTTCAAGAAGGAAGACCTGGATCATTTCCTCTTCGTCCGTGCAGAAGCGGAAAAGCGGGATCACAGAAAACTGGGCAAACAGCTGGACCTCTTCTCCTTCCATGAAGAAGGACCGGGATTCCCCTTCTTCCATCCAAAGGGCATGGTTCTCCGGAACAAGCTCATGGACTATGAACGGGAACTGTTCAAAGAATTCGGTTATGTAGAAATCATGACCCCGATCATCCTGTCCAAGAAGCTCTGGATCCAGTCCGGCCACTGGGATCATTACAAGGAAAACATGTACTTCACCAAGATCGACGATGAAGACTATGCAATTAAGCCGATGAACTGCCCCGGCGGAATCCTCTATTTCAAGACCCAGCAGCGTTCCTACAGGGATCTGCCCATGCGGGTCGGTGAATTCGGTATCGTTCACCGCCACGAACTGAAGGGCGCTCTCCACGGACTCTTCCGTGTACGCTGCTTCACCCAGGATGATGCCCACATTTTCATGACCCAGGACCAGATGAAGGACGAAGTCATCAAGTGCATGGCCATGTACAAGAAGATGTACGGCGTATTCGGTCTGGAATACCATGTAGAACTGTCTACCCGTCCGGAAAACTCCATGGGCAGCGATGAACTGTGGGAAATCTCCACCAACGCTCTCCGGGAAGCCATCGAAAAGACCGGCGTTCCTTACCAGATCAATGAAGGGGACGGCGCTTTCTATGGACCGAAGCTGGACTTCCATGTACAGGATTCCCTCGGCCGTACCTGGCAGTGCGGCACTATCCAGATGGATATGCAGCTGCCGGAACGGTTTGATGTCAACTACATCGGTGAAGATGGTGAAAAACACAGAGCCGTCATGCTCCACAGAGCCGGCTACGGTTCCCTGGAACGGTTCATCGGTATCCTTATCGAACATTTCGCCGGTGCCTTCCCCACATGGATTGCCCCGGTACAGGTTAAAGTTATTCCGGTCACCGAAAAGAACATGGACTACGCAAAGACCGTAGCTGCTGCCCTGTCTGATTCCGATATCCGGGTAGAAGTGGAAGAAGCCAATGAAACCCTGGGATACAAGATCCGCAAGGCCCAGATGGAAAAAGTTCCGTACATGCTCATCGTAGGGGACAAAGAAATGAAGACCCACACCGTGGCTATCAGAAGCCGCAAGAACGGGGACGAAGGCTCCAGCCCGCTGCCCATGTTCGTGGCAAACCTGATTCGTGAAATCAAGAGCAGAGAATATTAATATGGCAAGAGAATTTCAGAGCGCCGACGTGGCAAGAGCTGCCGTGCGCATGGCGTTATCAGAAACCAGGGCCGATGAAAATGCCCTTCGGGAACAGCTCATGGCCCAGGGTATCCGGTCCGTGGCCGTCAACTTTGGCGGCAAATTCACCGACATTTTACCGAAGATTTTTGAGTCCGCCATCGTGGCGGCCCAGCGGCAGCACGTGATTTCTGACACCCATGTAGGTGACGGTTCCGTGCTGGGCGCTATGGAATCGGCCATTGAACAGGTGAAGCTTATGGCCATCGGCATGAATGTAGGTGGCAAGATCGGCATCGCCCGTTGGAAAGAACATCTCTGTGTGGCCGTATTCGTGGGAGTGGGGGTTCTCCACTTCAACGAAGTCACCATCGGCCTGGCTCACAGGGTTTTAAGAAATGACTTGACAGATTAACTGCCATAGTGTATTATATCTAGCGTAATTGATTGCAAGCAGAAGTCATCCGCTTCTCACCTTACAAGGCGCAGGCTACTAAGGTTTCATACGTATGAACTCGGAGCGGACGGTGTATGCCGTCCGCTTTTTACTTGCAATGATTTCTTTTTCGGAGGTGAAAAGAATAAGTAAAGAACTTAGTA
Source organism: uncultured Dialister sp. (assembly GCF_900541605.1). Lineage (GTDB taxonomy): Bacteria > Bacillota > Negativicutes > Veillonellales > Dialisteraceae > Dialister. The sequence continues at coordinate 6,043 of NZ_UQKJ01000069.1, forward strand.
TCAACGAACAGATCCGGGCCCGCGAAGTCCGCGTCGTCAGCGATACAAACGAACAGTTGGGGATCATGACTCTTCATGAAGCGATCCGCATTGCGGAAGAAAAGGGACTTGATCTCGTGGAAGTGGCTCCGAATGGCCGCCCGCCGGTATGCCGCATCATGAATTACGGCAAGTACCGTTATGAACAGCAGAAACGTGATAAGGAAGCAAAGAAGAAACAGAAGGTATTCCAGATCAAGGAAGTCAAGCTCCGTCCGAATATCGAAGACCATGACTTCTTTGTAAAACTGAAAAACGCCCAGCGCTTCCTGGGAGACGGAAACAAGGTCAAGGTGACCATCATGTTCCGTGGCAGGGAAATGACCCATCCCGAACTGGGACAGGAAGTTCTCGACCGCTTTGCAAAAGAGCTCGGTGACTCCATTGTTCGCGAAAAGCCACCGAAATTAGAAGGCCGTAATATGACCATGGTCATTGGGCCAAAAGCATGAAAAAGGAGATATGATTATGCCGAAAATGAAAACCCGCCGTGCTGCGGCAAAACGTTTTACCAAAACAGGAACCGGAGAATTCAAGAGAAACAAGGCTTTCAAGAGCCACATCCTTGAAAAGAAGACCCAGAAGAGAAAGAGAAACTTCAGAAAAGCAGCACTGGTTTCCAAATCTGATTACAAACGCGTAGCAAGACTGCTTCCAAACGGCTGATAAGGAGGATTACATAGAATGGCAAGAATTAAAACAGGCGTAACCGCCCATGCAAGACATAAGAAAATTCTGAAACTGGCTAAAGGCTACAGAGGTGCCCGTCATACCCAGTACAGAAAAGCAAATGAACTGGTCATGAAGGCTCTCTACTATGCAAGAAGAGACCGCCGCTCCAAGAAGAGAGAATTCCGTAAGCTCTGGATCGTCCGCATCAACGCAGCAGCTCGCCAGAACGGCCTGAGCTACAGCAGACTCATCGCTGGCCTCACCAAGGCAGGCATTGCAGTAAACCGCAAGATGCTCTCCGAACTGGCTATCAGCGATCCTGCAGGCTTCACCAAGATCTGCGAAGCAGCAAAGAACGCTTAATGACAGACAATAAAAAAACGTCCCGCTGGGACGTTTTTTTATTGTCTGAAATAGAAGAAGCGGCGCCCCTGGATTCCTGTACCGGGGCAGTGCTTCCCTGGCTCCCCCTCCGGGGGAGCTGTCGCCGAAGGCGACGGAGGGGGTGTATTTCCAAATGCATGTATTTGCATGGTTATACTGTTTCGCAAGAACCGTTTCTTAGAGGCGATCCATCCTGCGCCTCTGGCGAGGCCCTTCTCCAGGGGCCTCCATGGGTGGGGGAGAGTCACATGGAGCGCTTCCCCAGCCCTGTCCATGAGCCGAAGGCCCGCATCTAAAATACACCTTGAGCCCAGGCAGCAGCCTTAGCCCCGGCCGTCAGGCCGCAGCCTTGACGCAGTCACAGCCTTGGCCGCCAGGCCATGGCCTGTCTCTTTCTACTTCGTCCAGTTCACGCTGCCGATGGCACTGCCATTCCGGTAGTAGGTGGTGGTATAGCTGCTGCTTCCTGTTTTCTGTATAGATATGGTATAGGTGCTGCTGCTGTCGTGGCGGATGATGTCATTGAGGCCGGCGGCATTGTATTTCCGCACGGTTCCCCAAAGATCGGTCACATTGACATAGGGGGCGGAGGTATTTGTCCAGGTTGATCCCGCAAGGCCCGCATCAGACCAGCGTATACCCGTATTCCGCTGGCCGCCGTCACTGTTGTGGTTCCCGTTCTGTCCGTCGCCGCGGACCACGGTGCCGTCATAATAAGTGACAGAACTGCTCCGGTCCACCACGCCCCGTTCCCCGAGAAGGCGGGCAAAATCGCTGTTATCATGGAAAGACAGGTTGGCGGTGGCACCATCGTCGAAAAGGATATCTCCCTTCCGGATGGCTTCTTCCATGGCCCTGGTTATTGCATCCAGTACGCCCTTATCCTGTTTCTGGGCATCAGTCATACCGCTGGTATCGATGGATGGCAGATCTGCATCCCTGGGAGATATCCGGTCCATAAGCTCCCCGGCGGATGTGAAGATGTGGCTGATATGGCCGGCCACGTTTTCATGGTTTATAAGCATGCCGCCGACACCGACGATAATGGCAAGCATCAGGGAATATTCGATAATATCCTGCCCCTGCTGGCTGCGAAGCCCATGGCTCCATGGGAATTTCATTTTTTTCATCTCCCTTTTTGCAATATCTTTACTTCTATTTTACCCCATAGGGGATAGGGACGGAAAGGGGATATGGGGGGCCTTCTTTCAGACCTCTGCTGTGAATATCAGCTTTCCACTGAGAAGGTGATCGTATCTGGACAGATGGCAATAATTCAAATGAAGGTTTGCTGCTGCCCATAGACGGGAACCTGTTTTTTCCACAATATATTATCATATTATCAAAGATGTATAACAATTGTAATTATTGTAACCAAAAATTTATTTACATAAATCGATTGAAATCGAAAAAGTGTGATATAATACAGGCATGGTGAATAACCATTACTTAAAGTAATTTTTTAGGGGAATTACTGATAGCCTTGTGAAAAGAGACTGTGGGGCAGGTTCTTTTTGCAATACCATTCATTCCTCATTAGGGCGGCCCATCAGGGCTGGAGGACAAAATGAATAAAATATACAAAGTGATATGGAGCAATCTGAGAAATGCCTATGTGGTGGTGTCGGAACTGGCAGGAAGCAGCCGGAATCACAGAGGGTACCACGAATATTCGAAGGCCCTGGCGGCTGCCGTTTTTGCAGCCTGTGTATTTAGCGGCAGCACTGTGTCTGCAGCAGGCGGCAGTGCTGCCGGAACGAATGCGATTGCCGATGGCAATGGTGCCACAGCTTCGGCAGCGGATTCCGTAGCCATTGGGACAAAAGCTTCTGCCTCAGAAGAGAGCGCTGTTGCCATTGGGAATACAGCCTCCGCTTCCGAAAGGAGCACCGTTGCCATTGGCTATGCTGCTTCTTCAAAAGGACAGAATTCTACGGCCATAGGAAATGGAGCAGTAGCAGAGAAAGGATCTTCTGTGGCCATTGGTTCTGATACCCATGCAGTGAATGATTCCACCGTGGCCATCGGAAGCGGAAGCTATGCTAATGGCCGGTATTCCGTAGCCATGGGGTTAAGCGCTCTGGCAGGGACAACGACCAATGATTCTTCCAATCCCCTGGATGGCGGCGGCAGTGTAGCTCTGGGTTATGCGGCCGATGCAGCAGCGGGCCGCAGTATTGCTATGGGTACGGGGGCTGCGGCGCAGTATTCTACTTTTTCGACGGCCCTTGGTGATTCGTCCAATGCCCAGACCGAAGGAAGCGTAGCTCTTGGCGCCGGATCTGTGGCCACTCGGGCAGCGGGAAATAAAGAACAGACCATTACAGAAACTACCGATTATAATACAGGAACCACCACGGTTACGAAGACTCTTGGCGATGAACTGACGGCCTATCTGAAACCGGATACCGTGGCTTCTGGTCAGGAAAGTGTATGGACTTCCACCACCGGTGCCGTATCTGTCGGCGGGGTAGCTTCGTATAAGGTCTATGAAAATGGGAAAATTGTTACCAGGACGTCGGTACTGACCCGTCAGATTACCAATGTGGCCGCAGGGTCTGAAGATACGGATGCCGTGAATGTGGCCCAGCTGAAAGCAGCACGGACCACGGTTACATCAAGCGATGGTTCTGTCGGTATTACTGCGACGAAAGATACTACGGATAACCATACGAATTATGACCTTGCCATTACTACGGCTTCCTTATCGGCAGGAAGTGATGGCAGGGTGACTGATACCAATCCAATGACGACCAGCACTAAAGCCTATGTGACCGGTGATAATGTGGCCGATGCCATCAATAAGTCCGGCTTCAGCCTCACCACTTCTTCTTCCGGTGGCACAGTTTCCGGTACGACTAAAGAGCTGGTCAACCCCGGCGAAACGGTGACCATCGATGCCGGTAAGAATATCGCCGTGACCCAGAGCGGAAATACCATTTCCATTGCCACCGCTAATGATCTGAATGTGAATAGTGTCACCTATAACACCACTGATGGCACAAAGACCTATACCACAAAGGTAGATGGTACAGGAATTCAACTGACTCCCAGCGAAACGGACAGTACAAAGAAAATTTCTCTGACCACCAATGGTCTCAGCAATGGAGGCAAGCAGGTAACCAACATGGGAAGCGGTATCAATTCTACCACCAAGGCCTATGATATCAATACCAATGGCGCCAATATCGGCGATGTGAAGGCCATTGCTGCCAGCGCAGCCAACGGAAGCAAAACGGTTGTGACCTCTTCTGACGGCTCAGTAACCATAAAGGATGATGGCAGCGATGCGACCCATCACAGTTACGACCTCTCCGTGAATTACAGCAAAATGTCCGGCAATTTTAACCTGAGCTATACCGGCGACAACAACTC
>NZ_UQKJ01000070.1 GCF_900541605.1 uncultured Dialister sp.
GAGATCTCTCGACTCATCGTAGCTGTAGCGATTTTAAGAATAGTGTCAATAGCATACTGCCACCGCTCGAGATGACGATAAACGGTTAGAGACAGAAGGTATGGCGGTGGAACCGCTGATGGGTCCAATCATAAGGCGGCGCTATATGAACTGTGCGCCGCCACCTTCGCGGCGAAGCCGCGGAACGGTTCTGGCCCGAAGGGCCCGACCGGCTTTCCTAGCTGCTAACAGCTAGAAGCTAGAAGCCCCCGCCTGTTCGCACGGTGGCCATCCACATGACACCTGCGGCGGAGCCGCTGGACCTCAATTCTCAACACTCAATTCTCAATTCTTTCCATTAGGAGGTACCCATTACCCATGTATCGTAGTGCAAAGACCGCCGCTATTCTTGCGGCTTTTATGGCCGTCAGCGGGGCGGCGGTGATGATGGCGGGCTGCGGTTCCACGCAGCAGAAGGACCAGCAGGACCAGGGGGATGTGCTCACGGACGAGAAGGGGCGGAAGTATCGCCTCGTGAAGAATGATGACGGCACGGAAACCGCGAAGTACGAGAACGGTGACGAGGTCACCTTCCGGAGGGATGATAACGACAACCTCCAGTACGTGTCCGGCATGTCCAGCCTTCTCCCCATGCTCATGATGAGCTATTTCCTTTTCCACGGCATCAACGGCTATTCCGGCCACTACGACCGGAATACGGGGAGCGTGCTGAATGACCGGCCTGCCTACACGGAGCAGAAGAAGAATCCCAATTACACCAACGGCAGCAGCACCTACCAGTCCGGGAAATCTTCCGGGAAGACCACGGTCACCGCCCCGGCGGGAGGAAAGACGGGATTTGGCAGCGCCGGCGCCAGGGGAGGTGCGTCCTGATGGAAAAGACATTTATGGATGAACTGGACCGGAATATTTTCCCCTACGTGGAGTACCCGGGGTATCCTTTCCGGTATCCTACCCACCTGCCCCTGGTGATGGAGAAACGGCAGGTAGATGAGCTCCGGCAGGCGAGCGGCGACCTGTACCGCATTTTTGCGAAGGCCGTGGCCCGGGTGAAGGATATGGACGATGATTTCCTGGACGCCATGGAAATTCCGGCAAAGCTTCGGAAATACCTGCACCACGGGAATCCCATGAAGAACCTGCCTACGTGGCTGTCCCGGTTTGATTTCGTCATCGACAAAAAGGGAGCCATCCACATGGTGGAAATCAATGCGGACACTCCCTGCGCGGAAATCGAGGCGTACTACGCCAACGGGGTGGCGGCGAAGTATTTCGGCAAGAGAAATCCCAACGGCTTCGGCATGAGCGAGCTCCGGAGTTTCCTCCTGGACGTGTACCTTCGGTGCTGCGGGAACCTGTCGGCGGCGGAACTGGAAGAGCACCCCATCCTTTTCTCCTGTTTCCACGACTACATCGAGGACTACGGCACCACCCTCTTTCTCATGAACGCCATGAAGGAGGCGGTGCCGGAGGATGTGCGGGATCATATCCTCTTCGAGACCTTCTATAATCTGGCTGTCATGGAAGACGGCAGCGTGGCCCTGCCCGACGGGCGGAGAGTGTCCTTCCTCTACCGCATGCATCCCATGGAAATCCTCATCGAAGAGACAGCGGACCAGGACGGGTCGTCCCTGGGAGAGCTCATGATGGAGGGCTACGTGCATGACCGGTTCGCCATGATGAATCCGCCTGAGGCCATTATCATGCAGTCCAAGGGATTCCAGGCCCTCCTGTACGCCCTCATGGAGGTGGATGCGTCCTTCTTCAGCAGCCGGGAAAAGGAGACCATCCGGAAATATATCCCCGAATGCTATTTCCAGCGGGACTTCCGGCTGGGGGACATGCCGGAGGATTCGAAGTGGATCCGGAAACCCATCTGGGGGCGCGAAGGAAAGGGCATCGACATCATCGACGGCATGGGCCGTGTGATCCATCGGAAACAGGTGGAAGACGAGGAAGACATCGTCCGGAGGGACAGCGAATCTTCCCTGGTCCAGCGGTACATAGACCAGCAGAGCATCGTCACCAAGACGGACGTGGGCATCCTCCAGGGATACGTGACTCTCTCCTGCTTCATGCTGGGGGATAAACCGTCGGCGATTTACGCCCGTTTCAGCGAAGAAGAAATCGCAGGCAACGAGGCCTACTGGATTCCGGTGGTCATGTGAGATCGAGGTTGAGGCCGAGATCGAGGAAGATGGGGCCAGAGGCCCTGAGGATCTAGATCCAGGTCTAGGTGATCAGGCCCTGCGGGCAAATGAGATTGAGACCGGGGCCGAGATCGAGGGAATAGGGCCCTGCGGGCCGATTCCATCAGCTAACCCCACCCTGGCGGGAGCCCCTTCCCGAGGAAGGGGCCTGATGCAGAGTCAATGGCACGTTTTTGGTGTAGAGTCTTTAGGAACCCAACGGCGGCGGAGCCGCTAATCGTTAGCCTCCTTCCTTGGGAAGGAGGTGGCGCCGCCAGGCGACGGAGGTTAGCGGTTGGAAACGCCGTAGGCTGATGGTTAGGATTCTAATGGACCCTGCGGGCCGGAACTATCACCATCTCTCAGCCGTTGGCAGCTCTCTTCTGGGAAGAGAGCCTCGTGCAGAGTCAATGGGACGTTTTAGAGGTAGAGTTATCAGGATTCCTATGGCGGCGGAGCTGCTGTCTGACGAAGAATGATTGGTACCAAATCGGGTAACTGAAAAGGCCATTTTACAAAAGTGCGGCGTACCGCAGTTCTGTAAAATGGCCTTTTCGATTGGTTTATTTCCTCTTATCCGGTCTGGCGGCGGAGCCGCAGAACCTCAACTCTCAACTCTTTTTACCCATATAGTACCCCTTATACCATTCCGCGAATTTCCGGAGGCCTTCGCGGAGGGTGGTGGCAGGGCGGTAGCCGTAGTCTTCTTCCAGTGCCTTTGTATCGGCATAGGTGACGGGAACGTCGCCGGGCTGCATGGGGACCAGTTTCTTATGGGCTTCGAAGTCGTAGTCCTCCGGAAGGACGCCGGCCCGGAGGAGTTCCTGCTGCAGGATGTCTACGAAGTGGAGGAGGTTTTCCGGATGGCCGCCGCCGATGTTATATACCGCATAGGGCGGAATGGGAAGACCGTCTTCGCCGTTCTTTCTTTCCGGTGCGCCCTGCATGACCCGGACCACCCCTTCTACGATGTCGTCTACGTAGGTGAAGTCCCGTTCGCAGTGGCCGTAATTGAAGATTTGGATGGTCTTTCCATACCGGAGTTTATTGGTAAATCCGAAGTAGGCCATATCCGGACGGCCGGCGGGGCCGTAGACCGTGAAGAACCGGAGGCCCGTGGAGGGGATATTGTACAGTTTTGCATAGCAGTGGGCCAGGAGTTCATCGGACTTCTTGGTGGCTGCATAGAGGGATACGGGGTGGTCCACCTTATCGTCGGTGCTGAAGGGGACCTTCGTATTGCCGCCGTAGACGGAGGAGGAGGAAGCGTAGACCAGGTGCTCCACGCCTTTGGCGCCGTTATCATAGGAATGGCGGCAGGCTTCGAGGATGTTGTAGAAGCCGATGAGGTTGGACTCGATGTACACGTCGGGATTCGTAATGGAATACCGCACGCCGGCCTGGGCGGCGAGATTCACCACGATATCCGGATGCCAGGTGATGAAAATGGAGGTAATGGTCTCTTTATCTGCAATATTTCCCCGGATGAAATGATACTCCGCCTCCCGATGGGCTTTGCTTTCGTTCTCCAGTTCCTTCAGACGGTACTCCTTCAGGGATACGTCGTAGTAGTCGTTCATATTGTCGATGCCGATGATGCGGATCCCCTTCACAGAAAGGAGCCGCTTCACCAGGTTCGCCCCGATAAATCCGGCAGAACCGGTGATGAAAATGGTTTTGTTTTCTAATGTGACTGGTGTTTTCATGATGATCTCCTGATGGAAAAGAAAGAATTGAGAATTGAGTTTTGAGAATTGAGGTCCCGCGGCTTCGCCGCAACTATCAGATCTCATCTTTTCTTATTTATCCTCTGTTCAATTCTAACGATAAGTGTTCCTAACATTCTAAGAATTTCATTATACAACTTTATGGCCTCTACAATATCATCGGAATCCAAGTATCCCAGGTCTACGCAAAGAATCAGCTGCGTTTCCACTTCTGCTGCTGAGCCCTTTGCAATCCTGAGAAAATGAATAAACTCCTTGTCTGATCCACGATTAAATCCTTCAGCAATATTCGAAGGTATAGAGACAACAGCTCGACGGACCTGGTTCGTCAGGCCAAATAATTCTTCTTTAGGTAATTTACGGGTCAGTATATAGACCGTACGAACTAAAAGTCTTGATTTCTGCCAGATAATTAAATCTTTGTAATCAGTCATGACAATCGCCTCCAAGGTGAATATCGAAGTTTATAATTTCGAAGGTGTAAAAATACATGATTGATCATTCAGAGAACTGATATCAAAAAGAAATCTGCGGCGCAGCCGCGGGACCTCAATTCTCTTCACTCAATTCTCAATTCTTCTAATCTTTCAGCCCTATATCTTCTCCCCAAAGTACCTGACATAATACTTCACCATTTCCCCGTACTTGCCTCTCATCCGGGCGGTGCGGGCGGCCTGGTGGAGGTTTTTGCGGCCCTTTGGCTCTACGAGGGGTACGTCTTTCCAGGGGGATGCTTTCTGGATAGCGGCGTATTCTTTCACCACCGGCCAGTCCTGGACCCAGCTGTGCCAGGGTTTCGCGTGGCCGGCGAAGTGGATGATGACCTGGTTCTTATAGTCTTCGTTCACCGGCTGTTTCTTGAAGAGGGACTGCCGGTCCAGGTTGTAGAGGTAGTTGTATCTCTTTTCCAGGTACAGGCATTTCCCGTCCAGCATTTCATTGTGGATATCCTGGTCGTGATGGGAGAGGCGGTTTCCGACGCGCTTCACGTTTTCTTCCGCCCGGTGGATGATCTCGTCGAACCAGTTTTCTTCCATCCACTGTTTCATGTTGATGAGCATCATGCCGGCGTTGAAGTACCGTTTCGTGTGGACCCGCTTCATCTGGAGCTCTTCTTTCCGGTCCGACACCACGGCCACGTCATTGCCCTGGAAGTCCAGGTCCCGCAGGTACTTCAGAGAGCCCCGGCACATCATGTCCCCGTCCAGGTAGAGCACCCGGTCCGCCACAGGGGCAATGGCCGGCGCCACGAGGAACCGGTAGAAGAAGGCGGCCACGCCGTCGGAGAGAAGAAGGGTCCTGAAGGCGCTGTCATCGATGAGGTGCACTTCCAGGGGGCTGTCCATGATTTCCGCCGCCTTTTCCAGCCGCTTCCTTTCTACGTCCTCCAGATGGTTCACGAAGAAATGGTAGCAGATGGGCATGTCCCTGTTGTGGGCATGGACGGTGAGGGCCACCACTCCCATGTGGGGAATGTAGTCAGCGGTACCGGTGAGGGCGATGTGGAAATCCCCCTCCTCCGGCTTCCGCCCGAAATGGATGGTCTCTGTAATGGCATGGGAAAGAACGTTGCTCATGGTATCTCCTGGTCTTTCATAACGTCCGGCGCGCCGGATCTGTCGATGTGCTTAACTTATTTATTGTACCATATCCGGGAGAGTTGAGGTTAGATAGTTGAGAGTTAAGGTCCCGCGGCGGCACTGCTGAAAGCGCCACAGGCTATTGAGTTTTCCTGACGGCTAACAGCTGGACGCTAGAAGCCCCATGCGGATGGCTCTATTCCTCAGCATGCAAATCCGCCGCGAAGGGGCTATAGCCACAGCCCTGTTCTAATTGCTATAATAAGGAAAATGGTCATTTTATACTCTCAAGGAGGCCATTATGGAGGAAATCAGGGCAGGTTCGGCAGAGCGGGTACTGGAGCGCATTCTGACGTGCGCTGCGTCGGAGGGAGCCAGCGATATTCATATCGAGCCCCAGGCCGCCTTTCTTCGGGTCCGTTTCCGGGAGGACGGCCGGCTGCGGGAGCGGTTCCGCATGCCCCTTTCCATGCTGCCGGGCCTGTCGGTGCGGTCCAAGGTCATCGGCCATATGGACGTGGGCGAAAGCCGGCGGCCCCAGGATGGGAGTTACGCCGCTGCCTTCGATGGGAAGTCCTGCGATTTCCGCATTTCCATCCTTCCCTCCCTGTACGGGGAAAATATCGTGATCCGCCTCCTGTCGAGCCACGTGGATTTCATCGAGAAGAGCCGCCTCGGCATGCTGCCGGTGCAGGAGGAGGTCTTCCGGAAATGCCTCACCCGGAAGAGCGGCATGATCCTCACCTGCGGCCCCACGGGGAGCGGGAAGACATCCACCCTCTATGCAGCCCTGAAGCTGGTGAACCGGGAGGGGCTCAGTATCATTTCCGTGGAGGACCCGGTGGAATACCGGCTGGCGGGCATTACCCAGGTACAGGTGAATGAGAAGGCGGGCCTCACCTTCGGCAGCGGTCTCCGGTCCATTGTGCGGCAGGACCCGGATATCATCATGATCGGCGAAATCCGGGACCGGGAAACGGCGGAAATCGCGGTCCATGCGGCGCTGACGGGGCATCTGGTGCTGTCGACGCTCCATACGAACCACGCTTCCGATGCGCCATTGCGGCTCATGGATATGGGCATCGCCCCCTACCTTCTTTCCGCCTCCCTGTCCCTGGTCATGGCCCAGCGGCTGGCGCTGCCTCTGCCCGGCGTGCCGCCGGAAAAAGGAGCTTTCCGAAGAGGAATGCTCTTCCCTCGGTTTCCCGAAGGCCATGGCAGGCATGGAGGTCTGGGAGGAAGGGAGCTGTCCCTCCTGCCACGAGGGCATCCGGGGACGGACAGGGATTTTTGAAATGATTTCCATCGGCCGGAAGGAGCGGGACCTCATCCATCACGGATTCACGTCTGATGGCCTCCGGCAGTGTATGAAGGAGCAGGGACAGCCGTCCATGGGAGAAGCGGCGCTGGCCCTGGTGAGGGAAGGCCGGATTTCCCCCAAAGAGGCTTCTTTGATTCTGGCAGGGGAGGATTGATGGTATGGATATCAATGCATTGATTGCCCAATATCCTTCCATGACCGATATTCACGTCACGGAAGGGGCGGCTGTCATGATACGGACCCAGGGCAGCCTGAAAAAGCTTCGGGAAACGGCGGACGCTTCCCTTTTCGAAGATCTGGCGGCCCGTTTTCTGGACGAAGAAAAACAGAAGGACTGGGAAATCCGGGGGTCCTGTGACGCCGGAGCTTCCCTGGAGTCCTGCCGCCTCCGTATCCACATGTACCATTCCCTGGGAAAAAAGGCTGCCGCCATCCGTATCCTCCCCACCCTGTCCTCCATTTCCCAGGACCCGGACAAGGATTGGATAGAAAAGGTGGCGGCTCTGGAGCATGGCCTGGTGCTGGTGACCGGTCCTTCCGGCAGCGGCAAGAGTACCACCATGGCCCGGATCCTCACCCTCATCGCCGGCCACCGCCCCTGCCACGTGGTGACCCTGGAGGACCCGGTGGAATATGTGATTTCCTCGGGAAAGGCCCTGGTGCACCAGCGGGAAGTGGGCATGGACGTCCCGGACTTCGCCTCCGGCATCCGGGATGCCCTGCGAGAAGACCCGGATGTCATCGCCCTCGGTGAAATGCGGGACGGAGAGACCATCTCCGCCGCCCTGACCGCCGCAGAGACGGGACACCTGGTCCTGGGCACCCTCCACACCACCAGGGCCAGTGACTCCATCGGCCGTATCATTCATGCCTTCCCGGCGGACCGGCAGGAAGAAACCCGGGCCCTGCTCTCCGCCAACCTGCGGTCCGTAGCGGCCCAGCGGCTCTATCGGAACGGGAAGGAGTCCTGGCTTCTCCGGGAAATTCTCACCAATATTCCTGCCGTCGCCCACCTCATCCGGGAAGGAAAGGAAGAGCAGATCCCTTCGTACATGGAAATGGGACTGAACCAGATGCGCACCCTGAAACAGGCGGTGTACGGCCTCCGGAATATCTCGGAACGGGAACGGGACAGGATGATGAAGGCCCTGGAACTGTGAGGATGAGGTCATCAGCGGCTGCGCCCGCTGATGAGATGGAGACCGGGATCGAGGGATACGGGCTGTAACGGATAGATGACTTTGGGGCCAATAGACGACAGACAGTCAGACGTCAGACTCCTTTAGCCGCTTCGCGGCAATCCATCCCCCGGCCTTTGGCCGTCCCCCTTCTCTAAGGGGGAACGCTTTAACGGATACTATCACTGGTACTGAAACTGGCTGCCTATAGGCGGTCAGACGTCAGACTCCTTTAGCCGCTTCGTGGCAATCCATCCCCCGGCCTTTGGCCGTCCCCCTTCTCCAAGGGGGGCCCTTTGACGGATACTATCACTGATACTGAATCTGGCTGCCTATAGACGGTCAGACGTCAGACTCCTTCTGCCGCTTCGCGGCAATCCATCCCCCGGCCTTTGGCCGTCCCCCTTCTCCAAGGGGGGCCCTTTGGCGGATACTATCACTGGTGCTGAATCTGGCTGCCCATAGGCGGTCAGACGTCAGGCTCCTTTAGACGCTTCGCGGCAATCCATCCCCCGGCCTTTGGCCGTCCCCCTTCTCTAAGGGGGGCCCTTTGGCGGATACTATCACTGGTACTGAATCTGGCTGCCTATAGGCGGTCAGACGTCAGACTCCTTCTGCCGCTCTGCGGCAAATGCACTCTTCCCTCTTCCCTCTTCTCTCTTCACTCTTCCCTTCCGGGCCTTCGGCCCTGGACCTCAATTCTCTTCGCTCAATTCTCAATTCTCCCCCCAGCGAGGTACCGATGATGAAAGAATTCATTTACAAAGCCTACGATGAAAGCGGAGTTCTCGTGGAGGACCGGCTGCAGGCGGAGTCCCGGATAGAGGCGGCCCGGGAGGTCTTTGCCCGGGATCTCCATCTTATCCACCTGGAGGAAAAGAAGGAGGAAAAGGCGCTCCTCTCCTTCCGGCAGCCCTTTTCTTCCCGCCGGAAGCTGTCCCTCCTGGCGGAAGAATGGGCGGCCCTCCTGGATGCGGGGCTCACTATGACGGACTCCCTGGCCCTTCTGGAAGAGCAGATGGGGGCAAAGGAAAGAAAGGTGCTTGGGGAAATAGGAAAAACCATTGCCACCGGCCACGGTATCGGTGACAGTTTCCGACGGGTCCGCTGTTTCCCGCCTTTCTTCATTTCCCTTCTCCAGGTGGGAGAACTTTCGGGCACCCTGCCGGAGGAGCTCCACCGGATTTCAAAGTACTATGAGAAGGAAGACCGTTTCATCCGGCAGCTGGAGCGGGCACTGGCCTATCCCCTTTTCACTACCCTTTTCTCCCTGGTCCTTTTCTTTGTAATCCTCACATTCATTCTCCCCTCCTTTGCCCTGCTCTTTGAGGCCCTGTCCATTCCCCTGCCGAAGATGGCGTCCCTGGCCCTGTCACTGGGGCTCTGGCTTCGGGACTATGGGTTCTTCCTCTTTTCGATTCTCCTTTTCCTGGTGCTGGGAGGAATCCTTTTCTGTATGACCGAGGAAGGGAAGAAGCGGGTGGACCATTTCCTGTACCACCGGACATTCTACCGCCGGATCCTGCTTATCCGGTTCTGCACCACCCTCTCTGCCCTCCTGGAGAGCGGAAGGACCCTGTCGGAATCCCTCCGGGATGTGAGGGAGGTACTCCATAACAGGGCCGCTGCATCAGCGCTGTCCGAGGTGATCCGGCAGCTGGAAGCGGGAAAGCCCTTCGACAGGGCCATGGGAGAAAGGGGCTTCGCCTTTCCCCTGGTGTGCCACCTCTGCCGGGTGGGCATGGAAAGCGGGGAGCTCCCCCGTTTTCTCCAGCACGGGGGAGATATCCTTTCCCAGGAAACGGAGCGGAAGCTGCACCGGTTCCGGGCTGTCCTGGAGCCTTCGCTTCTCCTCTTCACCGGCGCTGTGACGGCGTTTCTCGTGTTCTCCGTCATGCTCCCGGTATTCCAGGCCGCCGGAAGCCATATGGGAGGGTGAGGAGGTTCGATGTTTTTAGCCGCTTCGCGGCAATCCATCCCCCGGCCTTTGGCCGTCCCCC
>NZ_UQKJ01000071.1 GCF_900541605.1 uncultured Dialister sp.
TCAGCTTCGAACCCTGTGCAGCTTTAAATAAAGTTATTTTTGTCGTTCACTATAGAAGCCCCGCACCAATGACTCTATCCATCAGCACCTCTTCAATAGCTCGACAAACCGCAATTGGTCAATTTATCCATGAACTCTTTCGTATTCTTTCATGAAATCGGCCAGCGCTTCTGCGGCTTCCGGTGTGACAGCATTGTAGAGCGAAACCCGGAGGCCTCCTACAAGGCGGTGTCCCTTGACGCCGATGAAATCATTGGCTTTAGCTTTCTCTACAAAGTCTTTTTCCATCGCTTCATTTTCCAGGTTGAATGTTACATTCATGCGGCTTCTGGCTTCTTTCTCCGCATGACCCCGGTAGAATCCGTTACTCCTGTCAATAACGCCATAAATCATGGCAGCTTTGACTTTGTTTCTTTCTTCGATGGCTTTGAGACCGCCCATATTCTTGATCCAGTGGAGCATGCGGTTCAGTGTGTAAATGCAGAAAACCGGTGGCGTATTATATGTGGAATCTTTTTTGACGAATGTATTGTACTGAAGAAATTCCGGAATATCTGTCCGTGCTGTGGCAAGAAGGTCTTTCTTTATAATGGCCAGGGCCACTCCGGCGGCGCCGAGGTTTTTCTGGATGCCGGCCCAGATCATGTCGAACCGGTTGAAATCGATGTCCCGGGACAGAATATCAGAAGACATATCGCAGATTACAGGTACCTGTACTTCCGGAAATTTCCAGTATTCCGTACCGTAGATGGTATTGTTGGCACAGATATACAGATAATCGGTGTCCGGCTTAATATCATAGGTGTCGGGAATGTAGGAATAGTTTCTGTCTTTGGCGGAGTTGGCATCGTACACTTCTCCGAAAAAGGCAGCGGAATTTCTGGCTTTGTGGGCCCATACGCCGGTATCCGCATAGGCAGCCCGGGTATGAAGGAAATTATATCCTGTCATAAGGAACTGCATAGTGCCGCCGCCCTGAATAAATACGATTTCATAATCATTGGAAAGATGCATAAGCTCGCGAAGGAGATCTTTTGTTTCATCCAGCAGATCCTGGAATTCTTTGGACCGGTGGCTGATTTCTGTGATGCCCATTCCGGTATCTTTGAAATTGGTGAGGTCTTCTTTCATGGCTTCCAGTACTTCTAAGGGCATAGGGGAAGGACCTGCATTGAAGTTGAATACTCGTTTCATCATAAACCTCCTGATAACACAAAAAGAGAAGACGTCCCATGGGACGAGCTTCTCTTTTCTCGCGGTGCCACCCAATTTAGCCATAGCAAAAGGAAGAGCAGGTATAAAAAAACGCTCTCCATCCTCTAAGGGACGAGAGCACCCGCGATACCACCCAAATTGCCAAACGGCCATCTTTAGTCTGCTGTAACGGGCATACCCGAGGGATTCATCATCCCTGCCTCCGAAGTGGAAAGATAATGGAACGGTAACAGCTCTCACCGGCCGCTGTCTCTCTGAAAAAGTACCAGTATCCCTTCTTCATCATCGCCTGTTTCGTATGACTGGATTATAGCGCCGCCATTTACGCTTTGTCAAGGAGGAAATAAAAATGATTTTATCCAATTGCGGTTTGACGAGCTGATGTGTTCGGCGCGGGTGGGTAGAGTCTTTCGCATGGAGCTTCTAGCTACTAGCGGCTAGCTGCCAGGAAAGCTGACCCGCCTGCGGCGCTTTCCAATCGATATTTCCGTCAGTCATTCGTGCCGTAGGCTGGCCATCTTTCCTAGAAGCCAGGAGCTAGCAGCTAGAAGCCCCGCACGAATGACTCTATCCATCAGCGCCGTCCACCAGCTCGACAAACTGAAATTGGCAGTGCCCTCGCACTTTCCATCTGCCAGTCTATTTGACCATCATGAGATAAACATATTAAAAATTAAAATTATCATAAGCTTGCCATTATAATTGTAAAAAGCCCGTATCCTCGAGGACTTCGGGTATTAAAATTTATTGACAAGAGAAAATGGAAATATTAGAATGGTTAAGGAACGTAAGCAATAGAGAGTGCTGTTTGTTATTGAGGCTTGTGCATATGGGGCGCAGGCTTTTTTATCTCAACGGGGAGAGGAGTCGCAATGTCTGCTGAAATGATGGTTATTTCCGAAGACATAAGGAAGGCGGATAGACTTTTCTGTTGGAATGCATCTCTTTCTATTTGTGCGCTGTATCCGGTTGGAAACAATACTCCTTCTGCGGGATTTTCTGCGGCCTTGGGCTGCCCTGCGGAGGGAGCTTTTTATTGAGACGAAGTTCTCAGGAGAAGGAGGAAATCATAATGCATGTTGGTATTGTTATGGGGAGTGATTCCGATTTACCGGTCATGAAGAAGGCCTTTGCCATTCTGGATGACTTCGGGGTCACCTATGACGTCACCATCGCATCTGCCCACAGAACGCCAAAGAAACTGGCGGACTTCGTGGCAGCAGAAGAAAAGAAGGGAGTCGGTGCATTCATCGCCGGCGCCGGCATGGCAGCAGCCCTCCCGGGTGTAGTGGCCAGCCTGACACTGAAGCCGGTCATCGGTGTTCCTCTTTCCGGAGCAAAACTGGATGGCATGGATGCCCTTTTTTCCATCGTTCAGATGCCTTCCGGCATCCCGGTAGCTACGGTTGCCATTGATGGCACGAAAAATGCGGCATTCCTGGCTGTAGAAATCGGTGCGGTTTCTGATCCGGCCCTCCATGAAAAGTACAGGGCATACCGTGAAAAGGCAGCAAAAGAAATTTACGCCAAAGACGAAAAACTGCAGGCAGAACTGAAGAAGTAACAGCCCCTCTGGTTTTGGGAAAATGGGATGTCCCGTTTCCTGAATGCCCGAGATGATTCAAATCATATTTTTTATCTGTAAAAATAAGGAGATCTCAAATGAAAGAATACAAACCATTCAAATCCGGTAAAGTCCGCGAACTCTATGACCTGGGCGACAGCCTTGTCATGGTCTGCACAGACCGTATTTCCGCTTTCGATAATATCCTGAAATGCCCGATTCCCGAAAAGGGCGTGGTGTTGAACCGGATGTCCAAATTCTGGTTTGATTTCACAAAGGACATTGTTCCGAACCACATGATTTCCATCGACACCAAAGATATGCCTGAATTCTTCCAGACTCCGGAATTCGAAGGCCGCTCCATGAAGACCATGAAGCTGAACATGATTCCTGTGGAATGCATTGTCCGCGGCTATATCACCGGCTCCGGCTGGGAAGGCTATCAGAAGGACGGCAAGGTCTGCGGCATCCAGCTGCCGGAAGGCCTGAAGGAATGCCAGAAGCTGCCCCATCCGATTTTCACTCCTTCCACAAAAGCTCCGGTCGGTGAACATGACCAGAACATTTCCATGGAAGAAGGGGAAGCCTGGGTAAACAAGTTCTTCCCGGGAAAAGGCAAAGAATACATGGAAAAGCTGTCTGAACTGACACTGGCCCTTTACAACAAATGCGCTGATTATGCCCTGGAAAGAGGCATCATCATTGCGGATACAAAGTTTGAATTCGGCCTCGATGAAAAGGGCAATATTGTCCTGGGCGATGAAATGCTGACTCCTGATAACTCCCGCTTCTGGCCGGCAAAGGGCTATGAAGCAGGTCATGGCCAGCCTTCCTATGACAAGCAGTTCGTCCGTGACTACCTGAAAGCGCATCCGGGAGATACGGTTCCCCAGGATATCATCGACAAGACCATCGGCATTTACAAGGAAGCCTATGAGCTTCTGACCGGTGAAAAGTTCTGATAAACCGCGGAAGCATTGAGACGGCGTGTGAATCTGTGCTTCCCGGAAGGAAGGAAACCGTGCCTTACATGGGGTGGCATGGTCCTTCCAATGCGGAAAAGCCCCAAAATGTTTTATAAAGTCAGGAGAATTCCGTAATGTATACAAGTATGGATGTTTATGATGACAAACCGCATGAAGAGTGTGGGGTGTTTGGTATTTTTGACCGGGAACTGTCTGCGGTGCATGAAACCTATTATGGAATCTTTGCCCTGCAGCACAGGGGACAGGAAAGTGCGGGCATAACCGTTTCCGACGGGAAGACCATGGAAACATTCCGGGGCATGGGACTGGTAACGGAAGTTTTCCACAACCTGCCGGAAAAGGAAGGACACATCGGCATCGGCCATGTGCGCTATTCCACCACCGGATCTTCCATTCCTGTGAATGTACAGCCCCTGCAGGCCGACAGCATTGACGGCCCTATGGCGCTGGCCCACAATGGGAACCTGGTGAACACGAAAAATCTTCGGAGACGGCTTCTCATGGATGGATCCACCTTCTCCACCACCATGGATACGGAAGTTATTATCAAACTGCTGGCTCGGAGCCGCCGGGCTACGGAGGAAGAAAAATTCAAGGAGCTGATGGCGGAAATTCATGGTGCCTATGCCATCGTGGCCTGCACGAATGATGCTATCTACGGCTGCCGGGATCCCTTCGGCTATCGGCCCCTGGTCCTTGGCAAGACAGAACATGGCTGGGTGCTGGCATCGGAAACGCCGGCCCTCGATGCCATTGATGCGAAATTCGTCCGGGATGTGCTGCCCGGAGAAATCGTGACCATCGATGATAATGGTGTCCGTTCCACCATGTACTGCCCGGTGGACAGCCACCGCCATGGCATCTGCTCCTTTGAATATATTTATTTTGCCCGCCCCGATTCTATCATGAATGGCCAGGATATTTACCGGGCCCGGCTGAATATGGGACGGAAGCTCTGGGAAGAGACCCACTATGAGGGGGACGTGGTCATGAGCGTGCCGGACTCCGGCAACGTGGCGGCCCTCGGATATTCCCAGGCCTCCGGTATTCCCTTCGTGGAAGGGCTTCTCAAAAATAAATACATGGGCCGTACCTTTATCCAGCCAGGCCAGAAGAAGAGAGAACGGGCTGTCCGGATGAAGCTGAATCCCATTCGTATGAATGTGGAAGGGAAGGACATTATCCTTGTGGACGATTCCATTGTCCGCGGCACTACCAGCGGTATCATCATTAACCTTCTCAAAAATGCGGGAGCCAAATCAATCAAACTGTGCATCAGTTCCCCGCCTGTCCGGTATCCCTGCTTCTTCGGTATCGACACGGCGGAACGGAAACAGCTGATTGCTGCGAAATATTCCACAGAGGAAATCTGCAAAATGATTGGCGCCGACGCCCTTCATTACCTGTCCCAGGAGGGACTGGCAGAATCCATTTCTGAAATTAAGGCATCGGACATGTGCTTTGCCTGCTTTGATGGGGTCTATCCGGAACCGGTTCCCCACAATGGCCTTGGCAGCATGGAAGATGAAGAGTAGGAGGAACCATGAGCGAAAAGAAAAAAGGCCTGACCTATGCGGAAGCGGGCGTTGATATCGATGCAGGGGAAAGGGAAGTAGAACTGATCAAGAAGTCAGTACAGGCTACCTATATTCCCGGCGTCATGGGCGACATCGGCGGCTTCGGCGGCCTGTTCCGCCTGAAAGATCATATGGGGGATGACCCGATTCTTGTTTCCGGTACCGATGGCGTAGGCACAAAGCTTCGTCTGGCTATCGAAATGGGTATCCATGATACCATTGGCCAGGACTGCGTGGCCATGTGCGTGAATGATGTCCTCGTACAGGGCGCCAAGCCCCTGTTCTTCCTGGACTACATTGCCACCGGCAAACTGGAACCGGAACTGATGGCAGAGATCGTGAAAGGTGTGGCCAATGCCTGCATCGAATCAGGCTGTGCCCTTCTGGGCGGTGAAACGGCAGAAATGGCCGGCTTCTACGGTAAAGGGGACTACGATGTGGCCGGCTTCTCTGTAGGTATTGTGGACCGGAAAGACCTGATTACCGGGGAAACCATTGCTCCCGGCGATGTAATCCTCGGCCTGCCCTCCACTGGCGTCCATTCCAATGGGTACTCCCTGGTACGTCGTATTATCAGCGACAATGGCCTCTCCCTGGACAAAGTTTATGAAGGCCTGGATAAGCCACTGGGCGAAGTGCTCCTTACGCCGACCCGGCTCTACCCGAAGCCCATACTGCCCGTTATCCATGGCACAACGGTGAAGGGACTTGTCCACATCACCGGCGGCGGCTTCTACGACAATATTCCCCGCGTTCTCCCGAAGGGCACGAGGGCTGTGCTGGATGCGGAAAAGTGGCCGCTCCTTCCGATTTTCCCGTTCCTTATGAAACAGGGCGGCGTGGATCCCCATGAAATGTACCGTACCTATAACTGCGGCCTTGGCATGCTTCTTATCCTTTCACGTGAAAATGCGGAAAAGGCAAAGGAAATTCTGGCATCCATGGATGAACCGGTCTATGAAGTCGGCGAAATCACAGAAGGAAACCAGGATGTAGTTGTGACAGGTGGTCTTTTCAATGAGTAAGAAACGGATTCTGATTTTTGCTTCCGGCTGCGGTTCCAATGCGGAAGCGATCCACGAAGCCACCGTCAATGGTACCGTCAATGGTACCGTGGTGGGAGTCATCTGCGACCATGCCGATGCCCAGGTGCTTGGGCGAGCTGCCCGCTGGGGAGTCCCTGCGACGGTGCTGGAACTGAAATCTTTTGAAAATAAGGATGCCTTCAATGAGGCCATCCTGAAGGCGGCAGAGTCCTATAAACCGGACCTCATCTGCCTGGCCGGATATATGAGGATCTGCGGGGAAAACCTTATCCATGCATTCCCAAACAAAATTCTCAATATCCATCCAGCCCTTCTTCCCAGTTTCCGCGGACTCCATGCCCAGCGGCAGGCCGTAGAGGCAGGGGTGAAAGTGGCAGGATGCACTGTCCATTTCGTGGGTACCGGCCTCGACGACGGCCCCATCATTACACAGGTGGCTGTGCCGGTCTACGATGATGATACAGAAGAAACCCTGTCCGACCGCATTCTCCAGCAGGAACATCCGGCCTATGTCAGGGCAGTTACTGCATTCTGCGCAGACCAGCTCAAAATTGAAGGCCATCATGTAAGCGGCATGCATGGCAGAAAATAATTCTCCATTCTCTACTATATTCAATCAAAGGGGGAGTCAATATGGCAATTAAAAGAGCCCTGATCAGTGTCTCCGATAAGACCGGGGTCGTAGAATTTGCAAAGGGACTTCATGACCTTGGCGTGGAAATTATTTCCACCGGCGGTACCATGAAGGCCATTGCAGCAGCAGGTATTCCGGTGAAATCTGTGTCCGAAGTGACCGGGTTCCCGGAAATGATGGATGGCCGGGTAAAGACACTGCATCCCATGATCCATGGGGGTATCCTGGCTATCCGGGACAATCCGGAACACGTGAAGGCCATGAAGGAACATGGCATTAAAGGCATCGACCTGGTGGCCGTGAACCTGTATCCCTTCCGTGAAACCATTGCGAAACCCGGCGTTACCCGGGCGGAAGCCATTGAAAATATTGATATCGGCGGTCCCTCCATGGTCCGTGCGGCAGCGAAGAACTATAAATATGTCACCATCGTTGTGGATCCTTCCCAGTACGATGAAATCCTGGAACGGATTAAGAATGACACCCTGGACGAAGATTTCCGTCTGAAGCTTTCCCGGAAAGCATTTCTCCATACCGGTCTCTATGACTGCGCTATCGCCAATTACCTCACCCAGGAAGTGGATGGAAAGAAAGATGTACTTCCTGATGTATACAGCAAAGCTTTCGTGAAAATCCAGGACCTTCGCTACGGTGAAAACCCGCACCAGAAGGCAGCTTTCTATAAGGACCCGGAAGCGAAAGGCGGCATTGCATCGGCAAAACAGCTCCATGGCAAGGAACTGTCCTACAATAATATTGTGGACATGGAAGCAGCCTGGGACCTGGTCAATGAATGGGATAAAGACCAGCCGGCCTGTGTTGTCATTAAACATACGAACCCCTGCGGTGCAGCTCTTGGCAAGGATGCCCTGGATGCATTCACCCGGGCCTTCAATGCAGACAGCAAGTCCGCTTTCGGCGGCATTGTAGCTATGAACCAGGTCTGCGATAAGGCTACGGCAGAAGCCATGAAACCGATTTTCTTTGAAGTCGTCATGGCTCCGAAGTTCACTCAGGAAGCACTGGATGTACTGGAAACAAAGAAGAACATCCGCCTCATCGAAGTACCGGCAGCGTTCAAGGAAGAACTGCAGCTCCACAAGGTTTCCGGCGGCCTCCTCGTACAGACTCCGGATAACAGTGCTGAAACAAGAAAGGACTGCAAAGTAGTCACCAACAGGGCTCCTACGGAGGAAGAATGGCAGGCTATGGAATTTGCCTGGAAGATCGTTAAGCATGTGAAATCCAATGCCATCGTTCTCACCGGTAAGGACGTGACATTCGGTGTCGGTGCTGGCCAGATGAACCGCGTAGGTTCTGCGGATATCGCTATTGCGGAGGCCGGTGAAAAAGCGAAGGGCTCCGTCATGAGTTCCGATGCCTTCTTCCCCTTCGGCGATACCATTGAAGCAGCGGGCAAAGCTGGTGTCACAGCTGTTATCCAGCCTGGCGGCTCCATCAGGGACCAGGAATCCATTGATATGGCAAACAAGTACGGCATTGCCATGGTCTTCACAGGACATCGTCATTTCCGTCACAGTTAAGAGGGGTTTTCCAAATGAAGGTATTAGTAATTGGCAGCGGCGGCAGGGAGCATGCCCTGCTCTGGAGACTGGCACAGAGTCCGTCGGTGACGGAAGTCTATGCGATTCCGGGCAATGATGGCATGACCGATGTGGCCCATTTGATTCCTGTAAAGGGACATGAAGATATCCTGGATTTCGCAAGGCTCATGAAGGTGGATCTCACCGTGGCCGGCCCGGAAACGGTTCTGACCGACGGTCTGGCAGATGAATTTGCAGCAGCGGGTCTTCCCTTCTTTGGCCCCTCCAAGGCGGCAGCCCGCATTGAAGGCTCTAAAGGATTTGCCAAGGACCTGATGAAGAAATACGGAATCCCCACGGCGGCCTATGAAGTCTTCACTGATGAAGATAAGGCTGTGGCTTACCTGAAGGCCAATAAGAAGTATCCTATCGTTATCAAGGCGGACGGATTGGCTGCCGGCAAGGGTGTCATCATTGCCCAGACTGAAGACGAAGCAGTGAGTACGGTGAAGGATATGCTGGAAGGCCATTCCTTCGGCGGCGCCGGCCGTTCCATGGTCATTGAGGAATTTATGGAAGGGGAAGAGGCTTCAGTCCTCTGCTTCTGTGATGGCACCACAGTGGTGCCCATGGTTTCCTCCCAGGATCATAAACGGATTTTTGATGGCGATAAGGGACCGAATACCGGCGGCATGGGTGCCTATGCACCGGCTCCGGTGATGACAGACGACATGATGGATGAAGTGAAGGTCAAAATCCTCCGCCCCATTGTGGCAACCATGAAAAAAGAGGGATACCCCTTCAAGGGATGCCTCTATGCAGGCCTTATGATTACCGATGAAGGTCCGAAGGTGGTAGAATTCAACTGCCGCTTCGGCGACCCGGAAACGGAAGCAGTACTTCCCCTTTTCGACGGAGACCTGGCCCAGGTTATGCTTGACTGCGTCAATGGAACCCTGACAAAGGAAGAAGTGAAGTGGAAAAAAGGCTGCGCCGTAGACGTAGTCCTGGCTTCTGAAGGGTATCCGTCTTCCCATTCCTCCGGAGAAGTTATCTCCGGCCTGGAGGATGCGAAGAAAGCAGGATGCCTCGTATTCCATGCCGGAACAACCCGGAAAAATGGAGAATACGTCGTCAACGGCGGCCGCGTACTGAATGTGGTGGCCCTGGCGCCGACCCTGGCAGAGGCAAAAGCCAAAGCCTATGAAGGGGTCTCCAAAATTCACTGGCAGGGGATGCAGTATCGTCACGATATTGCCGATAAGGGTCTGAAACACCTGAAGGAAAAATAAAGAAACTTTGGAAAGCCGCTGGAAATGGTTTCATTTCCGGCGGCTTTTCTGATGGAAATACAGGTGCCAATTGCGGTTTGTCGAGCTGTTGGTATTCGGCGCTGGCG
>NZ_UQKJ01000072.1 GCF_900541605.1 uncultured Dialister sp.
CCTGCAGAGGATGCCCAAGCCGGGCTCATTTGCGAGCATAGCCTGCACATTAAGCTTAAGCGAGCACCTTAGAGCCCGGCCGAAGCACTTCCATCTCCAAGGGGGCACGGGCTTGCCGATATCCTCAATATGTATGATAACCAATACCATACAACCTTTCGCGGCGCAGCCGCAGGGCCTCCATTCTCTTTACTCCATTCTTTCCAAGCAAAAACCGCTGCCCCAATGGCAGCGGTCTTTTGTTACATTTTTCCACCAATCACATCAGTCCCCGGACAAGGATGACCAGGATGAGGAGGGGGAGCACATATTTGAAATAGGGCTTCACCCACCGGGGCATTTTCATGCCTTCTCCTGTGTTCACTTCTTTCAGGTAGTTATTAAAACCCCAGCCGTACTTCCAGGTACAGAAGAGGGCGAATACGATGGACCCAAAGGGAAGGATGAGGGAGCTCACGATGAAGTCTTCGCTGTCCAGGATGCCCCTTGCTCCGATGATGTGCACGTCCTGCCACAGGTTGAATCCCAGCACGCAGGGAAGGCTGCCCAGGAAAACCAGGGGCAGGAAAATGGCCACCGTCTTTCTCCGGCTCCAGCCGAAGTCGTCCATGGCATTTCCGATGATGCCTTCAAACACCGCGGTTACCGTGGAGAAGGAAGCAAAGGTCATGAAGATGAAGAACAGGGTACCCCAGAGCCGGCCCATGGGCATATTGATGAAGATATTCGGCAGGGCCACAAAGATAAGGGATGGTCCCTCTTCCGGTGCCACACCGTAGGCAAAGCAGGCCGGGAAAATAATGAGCCCTGCCATGATGGCCACGAAGGTATCCAGCGCCGTAATCCGTACGGCTTCACCTGTCAGGGCATGGTCTTTCCCCATGTAGCTGGCAAAGATTTCCATGGACCCCTGGCCCACGGACAGGGTGAAGAAGGCCTGGTTCATGGCGGCGGTGGCCACATTGCCAAGGCCCGCATCTACCGCCCGATTCCAGTCGGGAAGGAGAAAGAATTTCAGCCCCTCCCCGCCGCCGGGAAGGAGGACGCTGTTCACCGCCAGGATGACGATGAGGCCAAGGAGCCCCAGCATCATGACCTTCGTCACCTTTTCCAGACTCTTCGCCACACCGCCGGCGCAGATAATGAATCCCACCAGCACGTTCAGCCCCATGAAAAGGGTCAGTTCCCAGGGGTCCGACACCATGCCGGTGAAAACCTTCCCCACCTCCGACGGCGCCATGCCGTCAAAGGAGCCGGTGATAAACCGCCAGCAGTAATCCACCATCCATCCGGAAATGGAGGTGTAGTAAATCATGAGCACATAGGGTCCCAGAAGGCAGAGCCACCCGTGAAGGTGCCAGAAAGTCCCCTTCGGCTCCAGTGCCTTAAGCCCTTCCAATACCCCCTTGTGGCTGGCACGGCCCACGGCCAGTTCCATGGTCACCACGGGAATGCCCATGATCACCAGGAACAGGAGATAAAACAGCACAAAAACAGCGCCCCCGTATTCACCGGTAATGTAGGGAAATTTCCATACATTGCCGATACCGATGGCGCATCCCGCACTGACCAGGATAAATCCCAGCCGGGATTTGAAACTGTCCCTTGCTTCCATTCTTCTTTCCTCCCATTTTTCTGATTGCTTCTATTCTTCCATGAACTGCAGGACATGAAAAAATCTCTTATCCGGAAAGCCGCCTCCGGGATAAAAGATTCAAACACTCATGATCTCTGTAATTCAAAGCTCTGTTTATTATACACGTTTTGGAAGGTGAATGAAAGAGGAGTATGACATACTGACAGATCGAGCCACCGGCAGAGAGCTTCCGGATAGAAACTCCGCCGAAATGACAGGCTCCATCGCCAAAAGAAATAAAGAGTAATTACTTCGCCTTCTGCACTACCGGATGTTCTTTCCTTTTCCGAAAAGAAAAGAACATGGACAGGAACTGAAGGACTCCCATGACCAGGACCATAAGGAATGCCAAAGCCGTACCGGACGCCGTGGCGCCCACAAAATCCCAGGGCCTTGCCATCTGCTCCATGGCCACGATGACCGCCACCGCTGCCGTGCCTATGGCACCGGAGAGCTGCTGCACCGTGTTGCACACCGCATTGCCGTCAGCTTTCATTTCCTTTGGGAGCACCGACAGGCTGTAGGTCAGGATATTGCCCACCGAAAGGCCCTGGCCTGCCGCGAAAAAGACATAGCACACCGTCAGCACTGCCGTGGAAGCCATGGACAGGGTACTGTTGAAAGAAAGAAGAGAAATAATGACAAAGATGCTGCCCAGAAGGATAGGACGCTTTGGTCCGAACCGGTCATAAATCCGCCCGGAAAGGGGTGCAAAGGCAGCACCCAGAATACAGCCGGGGAGGAGAATACATCCCGCAGTGAAAGCATTTTCTCCCGTCACAATCTGGGAAAAATTCGGAATCAGGAAGCCCAGGGCCAGGCAGATGAACTGGAGCAGTGCCAGCCCCAGTGCACCTAAAACGAAGGGTTTATTATGGAAGACCCTCAGATTCAGGAGCGGCCTTTTGCCGCTATCCATCCTCTGTCTTTCCTGCCGGGAGAACAGGACCAGCGCCAGGAGGAATCCGGCAAACAGGATGGCGCCCATGGCCGTGATTTTTCCATGGCCCAGTTCCGTGCATCCCAGGAGAAGGCAGGTGAAGCTTACGGCCAGGTACAGGAGGCCCATGAAATCAAAGCTTTCCTTCCGGATATCCGAGGACTGCCGCACTGACAGGCCGCCGATAACAAAGGAAATCAGGAGAAGCGAAAGCACTGCCCAGAATATCATGCGCCATCCGAAAAGGCTTACAATATATCCGCCGATAGAAGGCCCCACCGCCGGCGCCAGGGCACAGACCAGCATGCCGCTGCCCACCATGACTCCCAGCTTATCCAGGGGTGCCTGTTCCATAATAATGTTAAACATCAACGGCAGTGCGATACCGGTTCCCGCCCCTTGGAGCAGCCGCCCCAGGAGAAGTACCGGGAACGCCGGAGACCAGGCCCCCAAAAGGGTACCTGCAATGAATACGCCTGCTGCCGTAAGAAACAGCCGCTTCATGGGGAACCGCTCCTTCAGGTACCCCGACGTGGGAATCACCACCGCCAGCACCAGGAGGTAGCCCGTGGTGATCCACTGGACCAGGGACGTGGAAATGGAGAACTCTTTCATAAGAGAAGGGAAGGTCACATTCATGGCTGTCTCGATGACCACGCCGGTAAAGGAAAGAATCCCCGCCGCCACGATAGAAAATATGAGCCTTGCATCAAGACGCCTTTCAAACTGCATGTATTGATTACCTCCTAAAGGTAAATAATTGGTGGATACTGGTGCTATGGCCGCTTACAGCTATCAGCTTACCGCTTACGCTGCCGGATTTCCCGCATCATCATTTCTGTCCAACGACAGGGGCCATCGGTTAGCTGTCAGCTGTATACTCTTAGCGTAACCCATAACCTGTCACTTCAGCGGTCCGAATTCCTCCCGTCCCTGTTCCAGGATCTTCTTGACCTTTTCAATGGTCCTTACCGCCGTTTCCACATCTTCATCGGGAATGGACTGCATCTCCTCTGTCAGCCAGTTGTGGAAACGGTCCACATAGAGGTTATAGTACCTCTGTCCTTTAGCTGTGAGCTTCAGCGTATACACCCGCCGATCATTCCTGCTCTGTTTTTTTATCAGGACTTTCATTTCGCAGAGCTCATTCACCAGTTTCGTAATGGAGGGCATGGTACCCTTCATGGCTTCCGCCACATCGCTGACCCGGACAATCTTATTCTTCCCATAGAGATCATGAACCACCTGGATAATGCGCACATGCCTCGGCTTTATGCGGGGCGGAAGATTGGGCAGCAGCTCCACGATTCGCCGTGCCTCATGGCAGGAATCCAGAAATTTTCTTGTAAGTTCAATATCCATAATTCTCCCCGGTTCAATTTATCTAAGGTAACTAATTTATTGTCTTTAAAGCATTATAACACACTTTTTAACTGAGAGTAAGTATCTATTTTTTTGATACAGTCAGAAGCCACTACACTTCCCCATAGAAAGACGCCCTAAATCTACAGCAGCTTTGAAAAGGGAAGAAATCCTGTCCGGTCTTCTGCATAGAACCACTGCTTTCCTTGTTATCAGGGGCTGTAGCGCCATCCATCTGTCGGATTCCCATTCCGCCGGCACTCCATAGATTCAGCAATGGTACGGACTGTCTCCAAGCCAAAACAATCCGCCACAAAACCCATCGTCCTGTCGATACCCGCCGCTGCGCCGCCGGGGGTGTAGTATTTCCCAACTGGCAGCTCCGCCGAAGGAATTGAGGTCCAAGAGCTCCGTCATCACCGTAAGTCCTGCCTGATTCACCACAGGACCGCCGGAAAGGGAGACATAATGAATCTTCCCTTCCGGAATCCGTCCCAGCACCCCCAAAGGCCCTATGCCGTCGAGAGCCGTAAAATCCAGATACAATAGGACCGCCGTCTTTTTCACGGAATCATCTCAGACAAAAACAATCCTGTTTCAGCATTTCCTGTATACCCCGGGAGACACAAATTCCAGCAGACCCCGGTCCCGAAGGAGCTGCAGCTGCTGGCGGATCTTGGCCCGGATTGTATGGTTATCGGGATGGAGAATCTGCAGCCTCTCTTCAAACCGATACATATCCTGCAGGGTAAATACCTCTTTTCCCGTATCCTCTATACACCGGAAAACATCGAGCAGCCAGCCCCGGGAAGAGAGCTTCATGGCAGCGAGAAAATCGGTCTTCCTGTAGCAGCGGCATACGTCTTCCTTATCCGCAATCCGGCTTCCATGGATAATTTCAATTTTCCCATAGGACGGCACTTCGTCCAGGAGGATACTGCACCCCGTCCAGCCTGCCCTTCTGGCATCGGCTCCGAGGGGCTTTCTCTTCTCTATGAGAGAATCCACGAAAAAGTGCTTCGGCACCACCAGAAATCCCAGAACCCGTTCTGCCGCCAGGTCATAGGACATGAAAAGAAAATCGGGATTATCGGACTCATGGATTCTTCGAATCATGGTATCATAGGCCCCATCAGCAATTTTTCTTCCAAAGGGTCCCTGCTTCGCCTTGGATTCAAATATTTCACCGCAGTGGGGACAGGCAAAATCAGCCACCGGACGGTTTGCCGTCAGGTGGGTAAGGTGGCTGCAGCCGCAGCGGGGACAATACATATTCTCCGCCACCCAGCCCTCGGTCACCACCCGGGCGATCTGGGAATGGCTGGTATAGGAAGCGGCCAAAGATAAATCAAGATGGGTATCCATAGGAAATCCTCCTTCCTTTTCATTATATAAGGAGGGGACTCCCTGTCAAACCGATGCCGCTGGACCGCAGGCGTCTTCCGAAAGCACCAGGAATCGGACCTCTTCCAGGTTCCCCGGCTCCAATACGACTTTTCCTTCCCTGTACAGTTTCCGTACCCTTTCTTCTGCTTCAAAAGCGCTCTGTGCTTCCACAGGAAATTCATGAGAAACCGTTTCTTCAACAATCACCGTATACCGCATATACTCTCCCAAAACATTCAGTCCTTCTCACAGAGTCCCTGTATTTCATCAGGGCTTTTATCAAAAAGGTAATCCAACGCATCCCAGGGAGAGGAAAATGACTCCACCCAGCACTCTCCCTGCCGGTTATCCATGGCGCCCCAGGTCCTATCCTCTTTATTTCTGAAAAGCAGCCGAGTCGCAAGGGGAGCCTGTCCAACAGGGCAGCTCATTATACGATATTCCTCCCACCAGAGCCAGGCTTCAAGAAACTGATGGGCCCGCTTATGACTGACCACGTGAATCAGGCCATCGGACTCCGGATGCCGCCCCTGTCCACCGTATATCAGATCCAGTCCATGGACGAGAGCCTCCATAAGATGGTTCATCTTCCATACCGATTGCTCCAGATCTTCCATTGCCCTGTCCATGTCTTCCAGAAGTTCCCGTACATCCATGGCCGTTCCTGTTTCCCGCAGCTTTTTTACCATATAGTCATTGGAGTTAAAACTGGCAGTCCATTGTACCAGGCTCTGCACTACTTTCCTCATGGTTTTTCCCATTCCCCTACCCAAAGCAAATGGTCCAGGTTCAATGGAAATCACATTCCCTCCGGCTGTTACATATGGAATAGAAATATGGATTTTTCCAAGTCCATCGTCCTGAAAAAATACGGTTGCATCTCTTCCCATGGCCCATCGGATAAATTGGCCGATTATTTCCCTGTTCACAATTTCACCCCCTGCCATTTCATTCCTATCCTCGTAAAAGGTGATCCGATCATAGATCGGAAGAATGAAAATAGCAAGGGGAAAAGAGATAATTTCCGTATGACAGCCATTGAACACACAGTTTAAGGCAGTAGCACAGCACTGAGCCCATTCGGACGCCCCCGGCCACCCCAGCGCCGCAGGCTGGTCCGCTTAAGGCTCAAAGCCCCGCCCGTTCGCACGCACTTAGCCACACCAACGCCGTCGGCAGCGGCTGATGCACCTTATGCCCCTGGTGCGAAGCACCCACAACCCGGTCGGACCAGCGAAGCGGCGCCCGACCCACCACCTTTAGCCCCATTCAGATGAATGGAATCCTCCCCATATCGTATGAAAAACCCCGAAGAGATCACTCTCTCGGGGTTCTTCTTATTTCACCACTCTCTGGGGATGGTACTTATTGTACACATAGAAAAGCTTATCGGCCATGAAGGAAATGACGCCATTCCCTTCCAGAATATCCGCCCAGTATTCCGGCATGAAAGACGTGCCGAAGCGGACGCCTTCAATGGCTCCGGTGATGGCACTGGTGGTGGTACTCTTTCCGGCATGGTTGGCGGATACGATGAGCGCATCCAGGGGATCATCCACAGCCAGGGCGCAGTATACGGCGATGGCCAGGGCCTCTTCTGCGGAATGGCCGCTGCCCAGGGAAGAAATACTGTCGATGTGGTCCCAGGTTCCCGTCTTTCCGGCGGGATGGTTATTGGCCTGTTCCTCCGCCGCTCCCAGGAGGGAGAGGATGGGGTCGGTCTTATGCATTTTTCCCAAGAGTGTCTCCGCCCGTTCCAGTGCCTTCGGAAGGGTCAGACCATAGGCGAGGCAGGCAATGATGGCTGCCAGGCCGCCGGCAGCGTAATAGGCCACCGGATTCGAATGGGACAGGGCCGCCGCCTTTACGGCTTCATCAAAAGCCATTTTGCTGTCTCCTGCGAAGAGGAGCCCCAGGGGAATAGCTCTTGCCAGGGCCGCGCTGCCCTTACTGTCATTGACTTTGACCTTGGTGGATCCCCGGCTGTCCTTAGAAAAGGCACCCAGCAGTCCTTCTTCCGGATTTCTCCGGGCATGCATGAACTTTTCCCGTAACAGGCAGAATTCCCTCTCATGGGGCTGCCGTCTCATCCAGGTCCGCTGTCCCCGCCGGGGTTCCTCCCCGGTCTGGCTGTAGTACCAGCGCATATAGCCCCGGTAAATCCCATCGACCAGATCCAACTTTTTGGCATCAGCCCACAGAATTCCATCAATCGTAGCCAGTATCATCTGTGTATCATCAGAAATGGGTGCTTTTTTTCCATTCTTGGAATCCCGTACCAGCGTTCTGAGTCCAAAAGGTCCAAATCTGTGCTGAATACGACCTACGGAGAAATTCTGCAGCGGATACCCCAATGCATCCCCACAGGCACTGCCGTACAGGGCGCCACGAAATTTATCTTTGTCCGCCATACTCTCCTCCTTTTCTTCAGTACCAGGTCCTTCCTGCTTGCCCATGGAAGATGTCCTTCCCATTTGTCCCTCTCCCCGTGGGAAAATAAAAGTTTCTGCAAATCCAAATACTTCACAGAAACTTCAATCACACAGTCAGGATGGCCTACTCCTGAATCTTATCCTTTTGTCTTTATTATAGCATAATTTCTTATGTTTATTAAACAATTCAGTGAAAAAAGTATGCAAGGTAACCATTGGCGTATATGCATTATGTATATGCATTATGGAGAGTCCCCTCTTACTCACTTTCCCGTCTTCACCATACCAGAATCGCGAAAAGGGAAGCAGCGATTTCCAGAGTCCCTATGACCGGCACACCGTAAACGAATTTCTTATGTCTCGTTTTATGATGGAAGTAATGCATGCCGAGGAAGGCCCCCAGGAAACCGCCGGCCAGGGCGGAAAGAAGAAGGGTCTTCTCGGAGATCCGCCAACGCCCATGAATGGCTTTCCACTTATCCAGCCCGAAGATGGCAAAGGCCAGGACGTTTATGAGGAAGAAATAAAGAAGAAATCCCTTCATCCCCTATTCCCCGCAGGTCATGAGATAGGTGGAGACTGCCCTGTCCAGGTCATCCAGAAAGTTTTTGTCCGGAGGCAGGCTGGCAATCATGGAAAGCTTATCATTATTCGTCCGGTATACAAGGCACTTCACGATGCTGCACCAGACCCCGTGGATCTGCAGGAGCACCTCTCGATTTCCCGGCGCCGTCTCTGAAAGGCGCCGGATACTTTCGCAGAGATTTTTAAAGGCAAATGTATTGAACACTTCCCGGTCCTCCAGGTACCAGGTAAAGCTGCCATTGGCTTTTTTATAGTTATCGTACAATACCAGTTTAGATTCCATAGAAAAACCTCCTGAATGAATGATGGGGAAACGGTGAGGAAAATCAGGAATAAGGAATGAGGAATGAGGAATGAGGAATGAGGAATGAGGAATGGTGGTGCGGCGCAGTAAAATAGAAAGCGCCGCAAAATATTTATTTTTCTCATCAAATTCATGGACCTGCACAGGTAAGGATTTACACCGCCATTATTTTTAATTTCCGACTAATAGTGCATATGTACTGTCTCTCAGATTGAGGGTATATATCTAAAATTTACGGCGCTATATAATTTGTGCGCCGTACCACCATTCCTAATTCCTCATTCCTAATTAATCTCCGAATTACGAAAATAAGACAGCCATTCCTTTACCCCAATTACCTTTCTCCCAACGAAAACCATTTCACCGTTTCTTTCTTCTTATTTTCTCCGCAGAAATAAGCGGTGCCTTTCATTTTCTTATAGGCTTTGCTGGTGATATCGGCTGTTTCCCCGTTTGCCACAGGCGGGTAGAGACCATCTGCCGGCACCAGCTTCCGGACCGCCCCCTGGCCGTTTTCATCGATGGTTCCAAAGTAAATCGGAAGAAGACCGGCCCCCGCTTTCTTTCCTCTTTCCGGGATAAACAGTGTCCCCGGGAAGCCCATGATTTCCTGGCCCACCATCCATCCTTCCTCCGAGGGCCGGAGGATCAGGAGCATGGGACTGCCATCCTTATCGGTATCCGGCCCGGAAAGGAGGACCAGGGCTTCTTCCTTTCCATCGCCATCCAGGTCCACGAGGCTGCAGGTATAGGACATGTCGCTGCTATCCATGGTGGAATCGGCAAAGTAAGAAATGAGGGCGCTCCGGATGTCCGGATTTTCTTCCTGCAGGGAAGACTGCCGTTTCACCTTCTTCGGTATCCACCCTTCCCCGGCTGTCGGAGCAGGGAGGGCCGCCGTTTCCACCACTTTCCCGTCCTTTTCCACGGTTACCGTAGAAATATCCTCCGCCTCCCCGCAGAGAGACAGGAACAGCAGCAGTCCCGCCGCCATGATTTTATATAGATAGGTCATTCATTCCTCCGAAAAGATGGTTCTTTTCTTTATTATACCCCATGAAAGGGGCATATGGAGCAGCGAGCGTCTTCGGCGGAGGCGAATAAAAAAGTAGGTGGACCGGGTCAGGAGCCAGGAGTGGTGGGAATTCAAATGAACTGGCCCCCTTGTCAAGGACACAATTAAAAGTGTAGTTCGGACCCCATAGG
>NZ_UQKJ01000073.1 GCF_900541605.1 uncultured Dialister sp.
TATTGAAATCTTTGATTATTCCGTTTTACTGCAAAAAAATCCCCACCGAGAACCAGTTCGATCATCATGGCGGTTCCCCAGCCGCCGGCTCCTATCATGGCAATTTTCAAAGGTATTACCTCTTTTCCCTGGAAATGGGCTTCTCTTCTCCTCGTAGAAGCCTTCTGATATTGTCTTTGTGTTTCCCGATGACGATGACTGCTGCCAGGGCGCCGAAGGCCACGTATTCCAGCGGCTCTCCCACCACCAGCATGACGATGGGGACCACCGGCGCTGCCAGGATGGATCCCAGGGAAACGATGTGTTTCCACTTGAAGAGGACGAGCCATACGAGGAAGGCTGCCAGCACGGCGGGGAAGCAGATGTAGGTGAAGGCGCCTACGCCGCAGGCCACGCCTTTGCCGCTCTTGAAGTGGAGAAATACGGACCAGTCGTTGCCGATGATGGCAAAGACGGCGCAGGCCAG
Source organism: uncultured Dialister sp. (assembly GCF_900541605.1). Classification (GTDB taxonomy): domain Bacteria; phylum Bacillota; class Negativicutes; order Veillonellales; family Dialisteraceae; genus Dialister. Next base: position 467 of record NZ_UQKJ01000073.1, read on the forward strand.
GACGATGGTGGGATCCGGCATGCCCAGGTGGACCGCGATGAATCCTTTCAGGAAGTCGCAGATGAATACGGCGGCTCCCGCTTTTGCTCCCAGTTCCCGGTAGGCGTTGGTGGCGCCGATATTTCCGCTGCCCACTTTCTTCAGGTTCACCCCGTAGAAGACGCGGCCTATGATGTAGCCGCTGGGGATGGCGCCGATGAAGTAGGCCAGGATAATCCAGACGATGGACATCAGTCGTCGCCTCCGTCCTTCTTGCTCCGCACCACGATGCGGATGGGGGTGCCCTGGAAGCTGAAGGATTCCCGGAGCTTGTTCTCAATGAACCGGACGTAGGAGAAGTGGATGAGGTTCGCATCGTTCACGAACATGACGAACGTAGGCGGCCGGATGCCGACCTGGGTCATGTAGTAGATCTTCGCTACCCTGCCGGAATGGGCGGGCGGGGGATTTACCATTTTCGCATCTTCCAGGAGGTCGTTCAGCACGGCCGTGGGAATGCGGAGGCTCTGCTGCTCGGCGACGCTGTAGATCATGTCTCCCAGTTTATGGATCCGCTGCTTCGTGAGGGCGGAGCCGAAGAGCATGGGGGCATAGGAGGCGAAGGGCAGTCCATCCATGATTTCTTTCTCGAAGGCATTGATGGTGTGTTCGTCTTTTTCTACGGAGTCCCATTTATTGACGAAGAGGATGAGTCCCTTCCCCGCTTCGTGGATGTAGCCGATGATTTTCTTGTCCTGCTCCGTAAGCTTGTCCACGGCGTCGATGACGAAGATGGCTACGTCGCAGTTGTCGATGGCCCGGATGGAGCGGATGACGCTGTACCGTTCCAAAGGTTCGTCGATTTTGCTCTTTTTCCGCATGCCCGCGGTGTCCACGAGGATGAAGGTCTTGCCTTTGTAGGTCCATACGGAGTCCACGGCGTCCCGGGTGGTACCCATTTCGTCAGCTACCAGGGACCGTTCATAGCCCAGGAGGGAATTGATGAGAGTGGATTTGCCTACGTTCGGCCGGCCTACGATGGCGGTGCGGATAATGTCTTCCGATTCTTCTTCCTTCGTATCCGGGAATCCTTCGGTAATGCGGTCCAGAAGGTCCCCGAAGCCCAGGCGGTTCACGGCGGAAATGCCGATGGGGTCGCCGAGACCCAGGGAATAGAACTCGTAAATCTCCATTTCCTGGTTTTCGCTGTCCACTTTATTCACCGCCACCACTACGGGCTTTCCGGTCTTCCGGAGGAGGCCTGCGATGATTTCATCGTCCCCGGTCATGCCGGTCCTGGCGTCCACGACGAAGAGGATCACGTCCGCTTCTTCCACTGCCAGCTCCGCCTGCTGCCGGATGCCGCTGGAGATCTGGTCTTTCTCATTCCGGAATTCGATGCCCCCGGTGTCGATCAGGGTAAATTCTTTGTCCAGCCATTTCACGTCGCAGTAGATTCTATCACGGGTAACCCCGGGGATATCCTCTACAATGGACACGCGGCGCTGGGCCAGCCCATTAATAAGTGTGGATTTGCCGACGTTTGGCCGACCCACAATGGCTACGAGAGGTTTGCTCATAGGTTCCTGTCCTTTCAATTTTGTACGATATTTTACGAAATATACCTGTTATCCATGGAATAGCAACACTTTTCCATTTTTATTCATACTGTATTGAAATTGTATGACGGAATGGGAGGGATGTCAAGTTTATGGGGAAGCGTAAGCAGTAATCCACGGGAGCTGGAGATGGCTAGCAGTTAGGAATGAGGAATTAGGAATTAGGAATGGTGGTGCGGCGCACAATTCATATAGCGCCGCGAGTTTTTATTTCTTTTGGGGCTGGCAGCTTTGGGCTTACAGCTTACCGAGGGCAGCCGCTTCGCGGCGGGTGTCGGGCGGTTGGGGTTCGTGCGAACGGATGGGGCTTCTAGCTATTAGCTTCTAGCTGCTAGGAAAACCGGTCGGCCTGCGGCGCTGCTGGCTAACTGTACGTCCAGACGGACGGAGCCTTGAGCTTTGAGCCTTGAGCGGATTCGCCGCTTTCGCGGCTGGTGTCGGATGACTGAGTTTCGTGCGAACGGATGGGGACTTCTAGCTGCTAGCTGCTAGAAGCTAGAAGCCCCCACCTGTTTGCATGCTGCTCAGCCATACGCCACCGGGCCTGCTCAAGGCCCTCGCCCGTTCGCATGCGCCCAGCCCCTTTTTACGCAATAAAAAACTGCCTCTTTCGAGGCAGTTTTCAGGGGCCTATTATTCTTCAGCCGGAGCTTCGTCGTGGGAAGGAGCTTCTTCCAGGGCGAAGGAAATTCTTCTGCGGCCTTCATCGATATTGATGATGCGAACCTTGAGGATGTCGCCGAGCTGGCAGATATCTCCCGGTTTCTTGTTGTGGTCGTCGGTCATTTCGTTGATGTGGAGCAGTCCGGTGAGGCCGTCGTCCAGTTCTACGATGACGCCGAATTCAAGGATCTTTACAACCTTGGCATCCACAATGTCATCTACCTGATGGTCATGGATAGCGGTTTCCCAGGGGTTGGGCAGGCAGTCTTTGTGGCTGAAGGAAATTCTCTGTTTTTCGCGGTCGAAGGATTTGATCTTGACGTCGATTTCCTGTTCCGGTTTGAGGACATCTTCTACTTTGCCGATCTTCTTCCAGGAGATATCGGAAATGTGGAGCAGTCCTTCTACGCCGTTGATGCTGACGAATGCACCGTAGGGCATAATCTTCTTTACTACGCCTTTGAGAACGTCGCCGTTTTCATAAGCCTTTTCGATGACGTCCATTTCAGCGTTTCTTTCATCTTCCAGTACAGCTTTGCGGGAGAGGACGAGACGGTTCTTTGCGCGGTCCACTTCGAGAATCTTTGCTTTGAATGTCTTGCCTACCAGTCCCTGCAGGGAGTGTACGAAGCGGAGATCGCCCTGGGAGAGGGGAATGAATCCGCGGAGAGATTTAATCTGAACCAGCAGACCAACTTTGATAGCTTCGATGCCTTCGCAGTCAACGGCTTCGCCTTTTTCGAAAGCTTCTTCTACTACATCCCAGTCTGCCAGACGGTCTACTTTAATCTTGGATACGTAAATGGTGCTGTCTTCTTTAACTGCACTTACAATCTGGACGCGGAGTGTATCACCAATCTTCAGCACGTCCTTCAGGGATGCCGGTGCGGGATAGGAATATTCATGTGCCAGCAGGACAGCTTCGGTCTTATATCCGAAAGAGATATAAGCTTTGTCGTCGTACAGGTCTACGACCTTGCCTTCAACAACGCTGCCTTTGTGTACATCCAGGTTCATTTCCTCCTGATCCAGCATTTCCTTCATGTTTTCCATAATAAAAACTACCTCCTCTATGATCCAGTCCGGTGTGGATGCACCGGCGGTGATGCCAATCTTGTCCCGACTGTGGAACCAGCTCGGTTTTAGTTCCGCAGCCGTTTCGATATGATGGGTAACGGCGCCTTCTTCTCTGCAGATTTCTGCAAGTCTTGTGGTATTGGCGCTGTTGCGCCCGCCGATGACGATCATCACATCTACTCTATCCGCCAGCTCACGAGCCGCCTGCTGCCGCTGCATGGTCGCGTCACAAATGGATTTGTTCACGTGAAGGTCTTTGACCTTTTTCCCAATCGCAGCAGTAAGCCGGTCAGCCAAAGCAGCCGAGAATGTTGTCTGTATGACAATGTGGGCTTCCTGCATTGGTGGAAGTGCATCTACATCTTCCATGGTTTCTACCATGTAAGAATGTCCCACCGCCCACTCAGCCACACTTTTCATTTCGGGATGCTTCTTTTCACCGATGAGTATAACCTGTTTCCCGTCTGCCACCAGGCGCCTTGTGGTCTCCTGGTTGCGTCTGACGAAGGGACAGGTCGCGTCCATTAGGGCCAGATTTTTGCACTTAAGCATATTATAACACGAAGGTCCCACTCCGTGCGAGCGAATTATCACTGTTTCGTCGGTCAGGTCTTCCAGTGTATCCACCGGAGGAATCCCCCGACCTGCCAGTTTTCCCACCACCTGGGGATTGTGGATAATAGGGCCGTAGGTCACTGCTTTTATGCCGGAATCAGCGGCTTTTTCGGCGATTTTCATAGCCCGCCGTACGCCGTAGCAGAAGCCCATGACCTTTGCTTTGTAAATTTCCATTGAGATTTATTCCTGTCTTTTCTTTTGATATAGTCTGGGTTTAAATAATTTTATAAAAAAGTTCAATAGCCACGGATGATGACCGGGTATAGTGCTCCATACGTATGAATGGGGCTGAGGGTTGTGGGTGAACATCGCTACGCCTGTTCACCAGGTTGCAGGTGCTTCGCACCGGGGGCATAAGGTGGGCCAGCCGCCAAAGGCGGCGAATTCACCTCACGCCCCCGCTCCGGTAAGGCGTCAGCCTTACCGGAGCCACCACCCGGTTGGCAAGCGCAGCGATGCCAACCCACAACCCTTATGAACCATTCACTCCTATCCTATGGACCGAAAGTTTATCATCCATGCACCCTCTTCATGTAGTTATCCATGAGGTCCTGGATTTTCCCTTTGACCACATCATTCAGCTCTGCCACTTTTTCATCGGTGGGACGCTGTTTCTTGACTTCCACTGGCTTTCCGATGAGTACGGCCAGGGGTCCTTTTTTATGGGGCATCCACCGGGAGCCGATGACCGCCACCGGTACCACCGGGGTACCGGTCATGAGGGCCAGGGAGGCCATGCCGGAGTGGAAACGGCCCAGGCCCTCCCTCCGGATCCGGGTGCCTTCGGGGAAGATGCCCAGGGGATTGCCGGCTTTCAGTTCCCGGAGGGCCTGCCGGATGGCGGTCCGGTCCACGGTGCCCCGCTTCACGGGGAATGTGCCGAACTGCCGGATGAGCCAGCCCAGGAAGGGGTTCTTGAAGAGTTCTTCCTTCGCCATGTAATGGATAATGCGGGTATTGAAGGCCACGCCGATGAGGGGCGGGTCCCAGTCACTTTTATGGTTCGGTGCCACGATGATGGCTCCGGTCTGGGGGACGTTTTCCCGGCCTTCCACGTGGAGCCGGAAAATGACGAAGAAGATAAAATCCAGCACCGCTCTGACTATTTTGTATCCCATAGTACCTCCTGTTTATGCGAAATCAGGAAATTTCTTCCGGCAGATAGCGATGATGGCTTCTGCCGTGCCTTCCAGGGTAAGGTCTCCGTTATCCAGGAGTACCGCATCGTCCGCCTGTTTCAGGGGAGAGATTTCCCGGTGGCTGTCCAGGTAGTCTCGGCGGCTGATTTCCTTTTCCACGTCTTCCATGGTCATGTCCGGGTGCCCTTCGGTGAGTTCCTTGAACCGCCGGATGGCCCTGGTGTGGACGGAGGCGGTGAGGAAAATTTTCACATCCGCATGGGGCAGGACGGTGGTGCCGATGTCCCGGCCGTCCAGCACGATGCCCCCCTTCTCCCCCAGTTTCCGCTGGATGGCGGTCATGGCGGAGCGGACGCCGGCGATGGCGGACACTGCGGATACGTGGGAAGAGACTTCAGGCGTACGGATGAAGGGGGTCACGTCTTTGCCGTCCACGATGACGTGCATGGTGTCTTCTTTGGGAATGACTTCCATGTCCAGTTTTGCCGCCATGTCTGCGATGGCATCGTCATCGGTGAGTTTTCTCTCGAGGGCTTCGTAAGTGACGGCCCGGTACATGGCGCCGGTATCGAGGTAGGCATAGCCCAGGCGGGCTGCCAGGATTTTGGAAACACTGCTTTTCCCTGCGCCTGCAGGTCCATCAATAGCAATAGATAACTTTTTCATTCTGACTCCTTTACTGCGGACAGGGCTGCCAGGTGGCCTGTGGAAAATGCGGCCTGCAGGTTGTATCCGCCGGTGTAGGCATGGATATCCAGCACTTCTCCTGCCAGATAGAGATGCTTTATAATTTTCGACTCCATGGTGGAGGGATTGACTTCTTTCACAGAAACGCCGCCGGCTGTCACGATGGCTTCGGAAATGGGCCGGGTGCCGACGATGGTGAGGGGCATTTTCTTCATGGCCTGCACCAGTGCCAGCCGCTGGCCCTTCTTCAGTTCGCTCACCGGCAGGTCCCGGGGAATTTCTGCCAGTGCAAGAATCGTATCGATCATGCGGTGGGGCATGAGATCCACCAGGGCCCCGGCCATCTGCTTCAGGTGGTATTTCTCCAGGTCCCGGAGCACCCGCTTATCCAGTACGTCCCGGGTAAGGGCGGGCTTGAGGTCGATAGCCCCTTTCACCGCATGGCCCTGGGAAATCCAGAGGGATACCTTGTCCGACAGGGACAGGACAATGGGTCCGGATATGCCGAAATGGGTGAAAATCATTTCGCCGAACTCTTCGGCCTTCCGCCGTCCCCCGCCGTCCACGGAGAGGGTGACGTTCTTCAGGGATATGCCCTGAAGCTCCCTGCAGTACAGTTCGCTGCAGACCAGGGGAATCAGGGCGGGCCGGATGGTGGTCACTTTATGGCCCAGCTCCCGGGCCATGGCATAGCCGTCACCGGTGGAACCGGTCCTCGGATAGGAGGCGCCGCCGGTGGTGAGAATCACCGCATCCGCAGGGTAACGGCCTTTATCGGTCACAACGCCGGCGGCCCGGCCCTGGTCATTTATGATATGGCGCACCGGCTCTTCCAGGTGGAGCTGGACCTTTTCTTTCTTCAGGAGATCCATGAACAGGTGCCGCACTTCCTGGGCATCGTCGCTCTGGGGAAATACCCGGCCGCCCCGTTCCACCTTCGTGGCCAGGCCCCAGCTGTGGAAGAGGAGGAGCAGGTCTTCGTTATCAAACTTTTCATAGGCGCTGTAGAGGAATTTCCCGTTTCCCGGGGTCTTTGCGATGAAATCCATGATGGGGGCGCTGTTTGTCAGGTTGCAGCGGCCCTTGCCGGTGATGCCCATCTTGAGGCCCACCTTCGGCATTTTTTCAAAAAGCAGGACCTCCGCCCCTGCCCCTGCTGCGGTGACAGCGGCCAGGAGGCCGGCTACGCCGCCGCCGACGACGGCGATCCGTTTAGCGGTAGAGCTCATATAATTTTCGAACCTCCTCCGATGTGAGGCGGCGGTAACCGCCCCGGGACAGTCCGTCCATGGTCAGGAATCCATATTTCGTCCGGACCAGGCCGAAGACGGGATAGTGGTAGGCCGCCATCATCTTGCGGATTTCCCGGTTCTTCCCTTCATGGAGGACCATGCGGACCTTTGTCTTATTCTTTTCTTTATTGTATTCCAGCACTTCGATTTCACAGGGCGCCGTAATGCCCGTATCGATGCGGACGCCTCTGGACATTTTGTCCGCCAGCTTCATGGAATACCGGCCCCGTACCGTGACTTCATAGGTCTTTTCCACTTCGTGGCTCGGATGGGTGAGGATGTAATCCAGGTCCCCGTCGTTGGTCATGATGAGGAGCCCTTCGGAATGGTAGTCCAGCCGTCCTACGGGGAATATGCGCTCCCGGACCGTGCGGAAATAGTCCATCACCGTCCGCCGGCCCTGGGGGTCGGACACCGAGGTGATCACGTTATCGGGCTTGTAGAAGAGGAAATATTTTTTCCTTTCCGGCTTCACCGTTTCCCCGTTCACTTCGATGCGGTCCTTCACGGGATCCGCCTCGCTGCCCAGTTCCCGGACTATCTGCCCGTTCACCGTGACTTTCCCGGCTTCGATCATTTCTTCCGCTTTCCTGCGGGAGCAGATGCCGGCCTGGCTCAATATTTTCTGTAACCGTTCTTTCAAAATAAATCTCCTTCGTCCAGTTTTTCAGACCACCGGGTTTTCAGTTCGTTCACATCGGTGAGGCCGGTGCACTGCAGGAACCGCTTCGTGGTGCCATAGAGGATCGGCCTTCCCGGCACATCGAGCCGTCCCCGCTCTTCGATGAGGTCCTTGTCCATGAGGAGGGAAATCACCCGGCCTGCAGACACGCCCCGTATTTTTTCAATTTCCGCCCGGGTCACCGGTTCCCGGCAGGCCACCACCGCCAGGGTCTCCATGGCCGCCGGAGACAGGGGTGTCTGTTTCCCCAGGAGCGATGAAAGCCAGGAATCGTAGACTTTCTTCGTGGCCAGCGAATAGCCGGCGCCCGTATGGTGCAGGGTGATGCCTGAGTCGTCCCTGCTGTATTTTTCTTCCAGAAGATGCAGCGCCTTTTCCACGGTCACCGTATCTTCCCCCAGGGCCTCCCCCAGTTCCGAGAGGGAAACGGGGTTGCCCCGGGCAAACAGAAATGCTTCTATCGATGCAGAAAGGCCCGTAAGCCCTTTCATAGACTGCCTCCTTCAATCATAAAACCGCCGGCCCCATCAAGGATCCGGGCCTTTCCCAGCCGGATGAGTTCCAGAAGGGCCAGGAAAGCCACGGCCAGGTGGAGCCTGGTCTTTTTCTTCTTCAGATACTCCGTGAACCGCACCCTCTTCCCGGCGCCCAGGGCTTCCTGCCACTGCCGGATTTCTTCATCCAGCGATACTTCCTCCGACGGCATCCACCGTTCCTCTTCCTGGTGGATGGAATCGTAGAGGGAGAAAAAGGCAGCCTGCAGGCGGGCGAGGGAAATACGGCCCCGATAGGCTCCGCTCTTGAAGACCTCCGGTTCCCGCGTGCGGTAGGGCCGCTCCTCGTCCATGAGGTACTCGATGCGGGCCCGGATTTCCTTCATCTTCTTGAACTCCTCCAGGGACCGGGAGAGCTCCTGCCGGGGATCTTCCGAGTCATCGGCCTCTTCCTGCCGCTTCTTCGGCAGGAGCATGCGGGACTTGATGAGAAGCAGGGTGGACGCCATGGCAAAGAAGCTGCTTCCCAGCTCCAGATTGAACTCCCGGGCCTTTTCCAGGTAAGCCAGGTACTGGTCCGTGATCAGATGGATCGGAATGTCGTGGATGTCGATCCTGTTCTTCGTGACCAGATGGAGAAGCAGGTCCAGGGGCCCTTCAAAGAGGGGTATATTCACTTCATATGGTTCTATCCCGTTTTCTGCCATCCGGATGTCCTTTCTCTTCATGGGCACACTCACCCATCATGTCTTATACATAGTAACATAAGTAGGCCCTGACGGGTAGTGTGTGGATGGGTATCCGGCTGAACCTATGGATGGGGCATAAGGGTTGTGGATGAACTGCGCTTCCCTTGTTCACCGGGTTGTGGGCGCTGCGCGCCGGGGGCATAAGGTGGAATGGCGGCTGTGCCGCTAAGAGAAATGTACGCCGCCTTCAGGTGACCGTTTGTCCAACAGCCACCGCTTCAACGAGCGCCCGCCTGATCCTATCAACATTGACGATGTA
>NZ_UQKJ01000074.1 GCF_900541605.1 uncultured Dialister sp.
ATTCTTGGATTTTTATGCAATGCGAGGAATAGCTCGACCCAAATAGCGAGCTATTTAAGAAGAGCTATGACGAAGCAGTGCATAAAAATTCTTATGAAATCTGACTCTGCAAATTAATCAGTGCTTCCCTAGCCTTGCGCCTTGGGCCGGTCAGCGTCTTCGCCCCCACAGCCTGCAGCAGCTCCCCCGGAGGGAGCGCCAGGACTTACTGTCCCTTGGGGAAAATCCCGTAAAACGGGCAAAGGGAGGCATTTGCCGCGAAGCAGCTGTCCATCTCAAGATCCAGGGCTCACTGCGCAAGGCTCGTGCCTCTGATTGTAATCTAATCATGCAAATCCGTTCCGGCAGCCTGATAAACTGAAATCAGCATTACCATCCTGCCATCATCCCAGGCGATATCCAGGAAAGCCCAGAAATTTCCGGCGAAGTCATAGAACCTCAATGCCCAGGCCTCAAATCCTTCTTTTCTACTATATATGTATATATTATGTCCAATAAACCGGCAGAACCCATATGGTATAATAGACAAGGAAAGAAAGGGAGGTTTTACCTATTATGCAAGTAACCTATGACGATTCCTTATTCGATACCATTCCCGGCCTCTGCGTGGGTATCCTGGCCATTCGGGCCGTGGATAACCGGGGCGTGAACCTGGAGGCTGAAGCCTTCCGCCGCCGCTGCTGCACGGAAGCAAACCTTCTCCTCAAAATGAACCCCGCCATGGCGGATGGAGAAATCGACAGATACAAAAAAGCCCTTGCCCATGTGGGTATAGAAGGAGTCCAGCCTGCCCTGGAAAGGGTCTTCAAAGAATACAAAAAGGACCTGGGCATTGTGAAAGAGGAAGAAGCAAAGGCAGGAGATGATTTTGAAATCCTGTCCCAGCCGAAAGCGGCCAACCTGGACGAACTGGCAGGTTCCGATGTGCTTCCCCGGGTGAACCCCATTATGGATATGGTCCGTGGAGGCATGTTGAAATTCCATGTGGACATCCATGCCTTTGACATGGGAGACCGGACGAAGCCCCTTCTCATCGAGAAGAAAAATGGAGAATGGCAGGCCACCCTTGGTGGGAAGACCGCCATCCACCACTGGTACTGTGAAGATGGAGAAGCAGGAAAGGTAACCGAGGATTCGGAGAACATCCTCATCCTCATCACCGGCTTCGCACCGAGCCGGAAGAAAGTAGCCGCCGCCAGGAATGAACTGGCCCGCCGCATGAAATCTGCTTTCGACCGGTCTGTGGAAGTAGGCTGGCTCGAAGGGCCGGAACACTCCTTTACCGCATCCATCTGAAGAGGTCCCCATGAAATACGCAGCACTCGATTTTGAGACCGCCTACTGGGGCCCTGCTAACGCCTGCTCCCTGGGCATCGTGGTGAGTGACGGGACAAAAATCATTGATGAATGGTATCATCTCATCCAGCCCCTGTCTCTGAACTTTGACGCCGGATGCATGCGGGTAAACGGCATCCATCCGGAAGACGTGGCAGGGGAAGACCGGTTTCCCGCTTTCTGGAAAGATATTGCGGACCGGCTGGAAGGAAATATCGTTTTCGCCCACAACGCCCGATTCGACATGGGTGTGCTTGCCTCCGCCATTGACACCTACCACCTGCCTGACATGCACTTTCTCTATGGGGACACGGTGATTCTCTCCAGGAAACTCTGGAAAGACACGGTAAACCACAAGCTGAATACGGTGGCCGAGGCCCTTGGCTTCGATTTCCACCATCACCAGGCCCTGGATGATGCCCGGGCCTGCGAATACATCGTACGGAAGGCCCTGGAGCAGACGGAACTTCCTTCCGTGGAAGCTCTCATGAAGGCCACAGGGCAGACATTAAAACCCTTTGCCATTGACCGTGGAAAGAAAAAACTGAAGATATGAAAAGAGCCGTGAAGCTGCTGCTGCACGGCTCTTTTATAATGGTGCCGGAATTCTTTCACCGGTGTGAACTGATTGTCGCCATAGCCTTGAGCCTTGAGCTGGAAAGCCTGCTGCAAAAAGATAAATTGGAGGATTGAGGTAAGAGAGTTAAAATTCCGCGGCTTCGACGCAAACAAATACTCCACGGCACCCTATTTTTGTGCGCCACCACATTCAATCCTCATTCCTGACTTCCAATTAATGGCATGAATCTTTGCACCATCATGAATCTGGCTTATAAATAAAAAGAAGCCCCCACAAAGGGAGCTTCTTTTTTGTGTATGGAACTGTATTCTGATTTCTTAGAAATTAGAATTTGTAGTTCAGGGAAACGGTCCAAGCATCGTCCGGATCGTCGCCGCCATCTGCGTCAGCGCCGAATGCATATTCAGCATGGAGGGCAACGTTCTTCTGGAGAGCTACATCACCCATGACGTTCCAGTATTTAATGTTGCTGTAATCACCAGCAGTGAGGCCATCGAGCAGGTTGGTCTGGAGGCCGGTGCCGCCGAAGTAGGTTGCATTGCCGATATCATTGTACCAAACGCCCAGTCCGAAGGAGCCCGGTTTCTTCCAGTTGAATGTGCTGTACTGGAGACCTGCGTTCCAAGCGTCATCTTTGTCCAGGTCGGTGGTGGTATTCTTTACATATTCACCCTGGACATTCCATCTCTGATGTCCGCCGAACGGAACGAGGAGATCAACGCCCAGCAGTTCATCGTCGCCGGAGAAGTTCTTGTATGCATGATCGCCTTCCTGGAATTTGGTGTAGTCAACGCCCAGTTTAACTACGCCGAAATCATAGCCGGCCTTTGCATAGTATGCATCCTGGTCATCAATCGGATTGCCTTCGGTGGTGTTGTAGTTGGTGTCAAACTGGCCAAAGCCGGTAGCTACATAGAGCTTGCCATTGTTGTAAGCCAGTTCAGCGCCGTCGAAGTCATGGGAATCACCAAAACGCCAGCCAGCCTGGTTGCCGAAGTTATTTGCATAACGGCCGAGGGTGAGGGCTACGTCCTTGCCGAAGTAATGTTTAGCATTGAGGACATCCATGTAAACACCGTTGTCTTTGGTATCATCAGTAGGATTGTTGCTGTCAGCGTCCTTGAAATTCATGTTATAGGTCAGGCGGCCATTGATGGTGGTGGAGTCGTTAACCTGGCCCTTAACATTGATTCTCATACGGCCATCCCAGTTGTCAGCCTTGTTCAGGGATTTATCCTGGTAACGCATACGAGCATCGCCGGACCAGTAAATGTTGCCCACTTTCTTTTCCAGGTTGCCTACGCGAACGCCCAGGTTAGCCAGTTCGTCAGCGTATTCGCCAGCCAGTTTGTCGAGGGTTGCACGCTGTTCAGCGTTCAGCTGGTCTTCTTTAGCCATGAGGCGGGCAATGATCTGGGCCAGTTCGTAACGGGTCATGTTCCGTTCACCTTTGAAGGTGCCGTCCGGATAACCTTCTACGACGCCCTGGTCGGAGAGGTCGGATACTGCCTGATAAGCCCAGTCATCGGGGGTTACATCGGAGAATGGATTTGCTGCGTATGCGGATACGCCAGCGGTGAGTGCAGCTACTGCTGCGATTGCGAGAATCTTTTTCATAGTTCTTCGCTCCTTTAAAGAAAATAATAGGGAAACAGAGCCCTTATTCTTTTCCGGAGTTCAGTGATAGAGCGTTGCTCGAGTGACCGTGTTTCCTCTGCGTGCTTTTCACACTTACTATCCTTCCGCCCAAAAACGGGGGCCGCCGTCTTTGGCTGTATTAACGGTACCATTTCGCAAAAAAATGTTCAATTCCCCTGCTTTGACCTTTAGTCAACTTCTATGTACCATGGTCCAACAGGTTTATTAATATCGGACAATGCTTGTTCCTATCGCAGATTTTCTGTTTTATTATAAAAATAACCTTCTTATATATATAAAAATATTTAATCTGATTTCCCTGCTTCCTGTCCCTTTTCTCATAAAAAAGACAGCCTTTCTTTTTCTTCTTTCAGTCGTAGAATATTCTTATCTTCGGTAAGTTGCACTCTTGACGTGTAGTGCAGTCCAATGTATATAATGGATGTATCTATTGAGACATGGGGAAGTCTCTTCTTTCTGTGTGCTCAATAGTTTTTTATTGCCACAATATAAAAACAATTACAGGGGTGAACCATATGGCTGAAAGGCTTTATACCATGAAGGACGTGGTGGATCTTACCGGGATTCCGGCCACCACTCTTCGTTTTTACGATAAAAAAGGAATGTTGGCTTTTGTAAAACGCAGCGTAAGCGGCGTCAGGATTTTCACAGACCGGGATGTGGCTATTCTTCGAATGATCCAGTTCCTTCGGAATATTGATATGCCCATCCGGGACATTACCCACTTCATTACCCTCTACCAGCAGGGTGAGTCCACCCGGGATGAACGGATTCGCCTCTTCCGTCAGTACATCAAAACACTGCAGCAGGAAATGGAAGAAAAGCAGGAACAGGTAAAGGCTGCTTCCTACATAGATAAACTGCTCAAAGGCAAACTGGACGCCGGTTTCACGGATAACGACCTGCCACTGACATTGACAAAAAAGGACATTCCACCGGAACTCCAGGATTTCTTTTCCCACCGGGACCGGTAGATACTTTCCACAAAGCATCCGGAATCCCCTGCCAGGGATTATGTAAAAAGGACCATGAGAAATCAGTTCTCATGGTCCTTTTTTACAATACTTCGGTTATTTCAGTTCGTAGTTGTAGTCTTCCTTCAGAATATGGATGGCTCCCGGGTCCCCTTTCATGGCGGCCTTAATGAGCCAGTTCATGGCAGCCTTTTCATCCTTTTGGACCCCTTCGCCGTTGGCCAGGGCATAACCATAATGGGCCATACCGAAAGCATCATCCGCTTCCGCAGCCTTTTTGTAGAATTCCACTGCCTTTGCAATGTCCTCTTCCACTCCAAGGCCCGCTTCATAGCAGAGGCCAAGGGCAGACCAGGCCGCGGGAATATCATTTCTTGCAGCCCGCTTGTAGCATTCAAAGGCCTTGGTTCCATGATTTTTCCGGCCGCTGTGGCTGAAAGCCAGTCCCAGCCGCAGGAAGACCTCTTTGTCTCCCAGGGTTTCTGCCTCTTCCGCCATCTGCCAGGCTTTGCCGGTATCCACGCTGCCGCCGGCGCCGGTGACATATTCGGCACAGGCCACAGACAGGAATCCCCGGAGTGTCATGTCGCCGTCCGGGTCTCCGGCATCCCGGCCCTTGCGGATCCACATTTCAGCAGCCGCCAGGTCTTTCTGGGTGCTGGTTCCCTGGGCATAGAACATGCCGGTCATAAGCATGGCACTGCTGTCTCCCCGCTCGGCGGCCAGAAGGTAGCACTTAAAAGCCTTATCCGGATTCACCCGGCCCATGATGCCTTCATCATACATTTTTCCCAGGAGGGAAGCCGCCTCCGCACTTCCTTCATCGGAAGCCAGCTCCAGGGATTTTCTTGCTTTCCGGGGATTTGTTTTCTTTCCTACCATCCCCCGAAGGTACAACTTGCCAAGCTGCAGAGCGGCATCCCGGATGCCGTAGTCTACGCTGAGCTTATAGCAGTTTTCAGCCTTCGTATCACTTTTCTCCACGCCATCGCCGGTCTCCCACTGGCGGCCGATGATATAAATTTCATAGGCCGCTTCCCGGGCGCCCATATTGGCGGCTTTCCTGAAGTAGGTGACCGCGCCGTCCAAGTTTCCCAGATGGAGGCAGTCCTGCCCCATGGAGTAGTAATATTCCATCATCCTGTCTGATGCCATAATGATCCTGCTCCTTCAAAAATGCCGGACATTCCGGACATTGGAAATATACGAAATCATATCCCTCCTTGGGGAATAAACATTAGAGCCCATCCCGGGCAGGCCGGGGAGTCAGGAGCAGCATACTGTCTTTCCCTTTTCCCTCAGTCCGGATTACCGGAATTCTTTGCAGAGATCCTCGAACAGTTCTTTCGACGGTTTTTCCACATGGTCGATGAGGCGGATATCCTTAGACGGTACGATATCACCGAAAGGAACTCCATCCTTCTCTTCATAAATGACACCGGTCACAAGGCTGTCGGTTTCCGCCAGCAGGTGAAGGGCATCGGCTTTGCTCGTGGGATCGTAGGTCTCACGGACATCGGAAATTTTCTTCAGGTGTTCATTGTACCACTGAACCGTATTGAAATGGTTGAAGGTTACGCAGGGGGTAAAAATATTGACATAGGAGAATCCCTTGTGGTCCACCGCTTTTTCGATAATGTCTACCAGGTTCCTGCCATCGATGGCATAGGCCTGAGCTACAAAGGTAGCACCGGCGGCAATGGCCATGGAAGGCGCATCCAGCGGGGTCAGTGGGTTTCCGTCAGGAGTTGTCTTTGTGACGAAGCCCTTGGAGGAAGCCGGAGAAGTCTGGCCCTTCGTGAGTCCATAGACCTGGTTATCGAAGACCAGGTACGTAATATCCATATTTCTCTTCATGGCATGCATGGCGTGGCCGAGGCCGATGGCGTAGGAATCGCCGTCGCCGGAGCATACGATGAGGTGAGTATCCTTATTGGCGCATTTAATGCCCTGGGCGAAGGGAAGAGCCCTGCCATGGGTGGTATGGGCGCCGTAGCAGTACTGGTAGCCGCCGATACGGGAAGAGCAGCCGATGCCGGAAATCAGGGTGATTTCTTCATTGGCCCAGCCCTTCTTGGCACAGACAGCGGAAATAGCATTCTGGATGCCGTAGTCCCCGCAGCCGGGGCACCAGTTCGGAACGATAGTATTTTTATAATCTCTCGGTGAAGCCATAATCAGAAGACCTCCTTTGCTTTGTTCACAATGGTAGAAGTGGTAAAGGGCGTGCCGTCATACTGCAGGAGAGACAGCAGCTTGTCGTGGCAGTCGAAGTGGATGGCGAAAAGTTCGCGCAGCTGGGCTGTCAGGTCTTCTTCTACGATGAGAACTTTCTTGGCCCCTTCGATATAGGGACGGAGGGCTTCTGTGGGGAACGGAGAAAGGAGACGGAGCTGGAGATGGTTGACTTTCTTACCTTCTGCTTCCAGTTCTTCCACCGCCTCTTCCAGGGCACCGTTGGTGGAGGTGATGCCGATGAGGAGGAGGTCTGTATCCGTGTCTTCATGAGTTACATAGAACGGTTTGATGGCAGAAGGAACACCGGCAAACTTACGATGCCGTTTTTCCATTTCCATCACCCGGTCAGCCTGTCCTTCCGCCGGTTTCCCAAATACGTTGTGTTCGAGGCCTGTGGACAGGAACATGCCGTTCTTTACACCGGGAATGGTTCTCGGGGAAATGCCGTCTTCCACATCTTCGAACCGGTGGAAATAGGCTTTCTTCTTCGTATCCAGTTCCGGCAGGTTTTCTGTGAGGAGTTTGCCCCGGTTAATACCAATGCGGTTCATATCAAAGGCCGGCACCGACTGCTTGCACATGCCGAACTGCAGGTCCGACAGCACGATGACGGGGGTCTGGAATTCTTCGGCCAGGTTGAACGCTTCCTGGGTAATATAGTAGCAGTCTTCGATGGAAGAAGCAGCGAGGACGATCTTTTCCGCATCCCCGTGGCCGGAAGCGATGGCATAGCGGATATCGCTCTGTTCTACCTTCGTAGCCATACCGGTGGACGGGCCGGCACGCATGACGTCGATGATGACCACCGGGATTTCAGCCATGGCAGCCATGGAAATGGATTCCGCCATGAGGGAAAGCCCTGGGCCGGAAGTGGCGGTGAAAGCACGGACACCGGCATAACCGGCACCCATGGCCATCATGCAGGAAGACAATTCATCTTCCGTCTGCACCACAGTACCATGAATCTTATGGACCACCTTGATCATGTATTCCATGATTTCAGAAGCCGGGGTAATGGGGTAGGAAGCCATGAACCGGGAACCGGCGGAAATGGCGCCGAGGGCCGCTGCTTCATTGCCCAGAAGGTACAGCTGGTCCTTCTTCGGCGGTGTTGCCAGACGTCCCAGTTCCACGCCGTGCATGGAAGCGATGGCTGTATCATAGCCTTCCTTGAAAATCTGCTTGTTTTTGGAAACAATTTCTTCGCCCTTCTTGCCAAAACGCTGGGCAATGAAACCGTAGAATGGATCTTCCGGGAACCCGAGAACACCGGCGCTCATACCGAGGGCCGCAATGTTCTTCATCTGCAGGCTGCCATACTTCTTTGCCAGTTCCGTAATCGGAAGGGCCAGTACGATACGACCGCTGTGGGCTTCAAACTTCGGATGAAATGCATCATCGGCAATGATGACGCCACCCTCCGGCACTTCTTTACCATGGAGATCAATGGTCTCCTGGTCCAGGGCCACCAGACAGTCCACATGCTCCCCGATAGTAGCTACTTCCTTCGTTGCAATACGAAGGGCAATGGTCGTATGGCCGCCTTTGATACGAGAAGCAAAAAGACGCTGGCTGAAAAGGGAATACCCTTCCTGTGCCAGGACACGGCCCAGGATTTCGCCGCAGGACTCTACGCCCTGCCCCTGCTGGCCGCCCATTTTCCATATAAAATCACGTTTTGTTTCCACTTCATCTGCCTCCTTGGTGATGAATAAAAGGAAATATAGTATATCGGTGAATCGCTTTTTACACACACTCACACATTTTTATTATATCACCTGTGCATAGATTCATGCTGAAAATTTTTACATACTAAACATGTAACTGTGACGCTGTTACAAACGCTGTAATGGGAGCCAAAGCCCTGTATCCCCAAATACAAGAGAAATTTTTTTGGGGGCTCATCAAAGCTGTAGAAATTCCTGGATGTAGAGGCATTATGCATGCTCACACTGCTCGAAAAGACGGGAAAAGCGTGTGCATTTTGCGGCTTCACTGCTGGATAGTCTGAGAAGACAGCGCGGCGGCGCCTCGGAATCTCAACTTTTTCTTTTTCCAGAAAAGCTGCAAGGCCTTCATTCTCTTACCTCAAATCTCGATTCTGCCCTTTTTCCCATTCAAAAAGCCGGGCGGTATCCGTCCGGCTTTTTTCAGTCTCTTACCAGCATCCGTGCCAATACGTCCTTCATGGTTTTCACCGGAATGATTTCGAGGCCCTGCATGGTTTCATCCAGATCCTTCCTGTTCTCTTCCGGAAGAAGGATCCCTTTCAGCCCTGCCTGCCGGGCGCCGAATGCTTTTTCCGCTACGCCGCCTACAGGCTTCACTTCCCCTGACAGGGATACTTCCCCCGTAACCGCATAGTCCTGGCGGAGAGGAATCTTTTCCACCGCCGACAGTATGGCTGCGGTAATGGCACAGCCCGCCGAAGGACCATCGATGTTGCCGCCGCCGATGACATTGATATGGAGGTCATAGTCCGAAATATCCTTATCCGTCAGTTCTCTCACCACCGCAGCCGCCGTGGCTGCCGAGTCCTTGGCCATGGAGCCGGCGGTGTCGTTGAAGCGGATAGTACCTTTGCCCGTTCCCCTGGCAGGAAAGGCGGCCGCCTCTATTTCTATGGTGCTGCCCCAGTAGCCCGCCCCACCCAGTCCATAAATAT
>NZ_UQKJ01000075.1 GCF_900541605.1 uncultured Dialister sp.
ATCGCCTTCGCGATGAAAGTGTCTCACTGGATTTTCGCTCGCTACGCTCACTACAAATCCAGTTCGCTTACTTTTCCCTCTAAAGAGGGAGGGTTAACTTTTAACGGCAATATAAAAAGCGGCGCCCCACAATTTGTGCGCCGCCACATTCACTAAAACTCACTATGCGTCCCTCTGACCACCTCTATACCGTTGGACCGGAACATATCGGCCAAAGCCTCTATCTCCGGGCAGAGCTCTTTGGACCGTCCGTCGTCGCAGCAGCAGATCCCCAGATGGACAACATCGGGATGGATGGCCAGAATCCGCCGTACTTTCTCCACCAGGCCCTTATCATTCTCCAGGAGATGGCCACAGCCGCGTATGGAAAAGAGATTTTCGATGATCACAGAACCCCCCAGGATAGAGCCAAAGAACGTCCCCACCATGGTAATCACGGGAATCAAAGAATTGGGCAGTACATGATGTACCATGATATACCCCTCCGGCAGGCCCTTAGCCCTTTCGGTCAGTACAAATGGCTTTTCCATGGTTTCCAGCATACTTGCCTGTTCCAGCCGCAGCGTGGCAGCCGCCGTCCCTGCAGCCAGTACGAAGGACGGCAGGATCATATGAACCGCGTCCCCATAGCCACTGGAAGGAAGCAACTGCAGTTCCTCGGAAAAAAGAAGCATCATTATAATGGCCAGCCAGAATGAGGGGACTGAAATGAAAACAAGGGCAAAAATGCGGAGTACCATTTCTCGAAAACTCTCTTCATGGACCGCCGCCCATACCCCCGCCGGGATTCCCAGGAAAATCACCCAGCCCATGGCCCAGAGGGCCAGATGGAGGGTTACCGGAAAACGGCGGAGCAGTTCATCCAGTACGGGCTTGTGCGTGAGATAAGAGACCCCCAGATTTCCCGTCACCGCCCCGGAAAGCCAGGACAGGTACTGTACCCAGTAGGGCCGATCGAGCCCCATACTGTGGCGCATAGCCAGGATTTCCGCCTCCGTCGGTTCTGAAGAGCCATCCATGGTCAGCACCGCCACCGCCGGATCCCCGGGAGACAATACCCCCAGGGCAAAAGCCAGAATCGTAAGGCCTATAAGAAAAGGAACCAGCATCAGAATCCGGCGGAAAGCATAGAGCAGAAAATTTCTCATTTCTCCTCCTCCCCGGCCCAGTGGACCTTATCCAGCGTAATACCATATACCGCGGCATCATAACCGGCTAATTTCTTAGAGCACACCGCAATATTTTCATCTTCCACCAAGGGAACTATCGCTGGATGATCCAACAGTTCATTGATAATATCATCATAATATTTCTTCCGATCATCCATGGACCAGGTGGTTTCCAAGGCTTCAAAATCTGCGTCCACCTTCGGATTCGAGTACATGAAATGGCTGGCTTTATTCGTAGCACCGCCAGTCCGAAAGAAATCTGACAGCAATAAGGTGGGGTCCAGATTTGCAATGCCTCGGATACCGATGGACAGATCATAGTCTCCGGCTTTCATCATCTTTCGAGAAGTCAGATAGTCAGCCATTACAATTCTCATATCAATTCCCACATCCTTCAGCTCTGCCTGGATAAATTCAGCAATTTCCTTATAGGGATAGCGGCTGGATGTATCCTGGGGCAGCAGGAATTTCACTTCGACTCTCTGATTCCCCAATACCTCCCCGACAAGCCGCCTTGCTTCCTTAGAATCATAGACAGGAGAGACAACTCTGCCAAAAGGGTTCGTACTATTCAGGAAACTTCTCGTAGGCGTTGCAAAACCGCAAAAATAGAATTTAGCAATTTTATTTCGATCTATAGCCATATTAATGGCCTTGCGCATACGTTCATCCTGAAAAGGAAATCTTCCTCCATTGACAGACAGATAATGGGAAATAGTGGAATGGGCCGCATTGATTCTGAAATCACCGGTTTTCTCCAATTCAGAAGCCATTCTCGGGGTCAATCCGCCAAGATCAAGGACTCCCTGGATTTCACCGGCCCGCATTGCTGAATATCGTGTATCCACCGAAGGAATCGTGAGAATCCGTATACGGCTGGCTTTGGCCGGCTCCCCATGATATCCATCAAACCGCTCAATGACCGCATAAGAATCGGGCACCCTTTCCACAATCCGAAAAGGGCCTGTCCCGATCGCCGTACCGGTAAACTCACCGGTATTTGCATCAAAACATGATGGACTGAACATAGCACTACCCCAACCGGCCATACGGTAAATCAGCATGGGAAATGGATTCCTGAAACGGAGCCGGACAGTCGAGTCATCGATAATATCAATTCCGATAAGTCCCGGATAAAACCGTTCCAGAGAAAATGTGTAAAAAGAAGAAGGCTTAACCCCCATATGGCGATAGCGCTCAAAATTCAGGTAGACCGCCGCTGCGTTGAAAGGAGTACCATCCTGAAAGGTGACTCCTTTTTTTAGATGGAATGTCCATATTTTTTTGGATTCATCCGATTCCCAGGATTCTGCCAGACTGGGAGCCGCCTTGCCATCATTGGTCACTGCAACCAGTGGTTCCCATACCTTAACAATGGAAGAAGCAAAAAATGCATCTTCCGGTCCGGGTATGAGATCCCTGCTCGCAGCAAGGACTATTTCCCTATCAAAATTCTTTGTTACTGCATGGCCGCATCCGGATAGAGACCAAGTAAGAGAGAGCAGCATCAGGCAAAGAAAGCCGAATATAACTTTTTTCACCAATAATCAAATCCTTTTCTGCAATAATCGGTCCAAATTATGAGTGCATAAAAACAATGAAATGTGGGAAAAGGCAGTCCCAAGCCTGGAACTGCCCTTTTCTCCCCATCAGGTTAGAAATGGAATTTTGCGGTGAAGGTGAATGTCCTCGGTAAAGACAGGTAAACCTGGTTACCTCTGGATACTTCCCAATAATCTTTATTGAATACGTTGTTGCACATGAGAGAAAGATCGGTCGGTACTTTGCCGAAGTGGGTCCGATAGGTGGCGCCCAGGTCGAAAACAGTGTACCCGCCAACCCAGATCTGCTCGTTCTTTACTGGAGTCTTACCGGTATAAATAGCCCGTCCGAGAATACTCCATTGTTCATTGGGATTGTATTCCAGTCCAAGGACTGCTGTACGCTGGGTAGAACCATTGACACGAATTCCATCCAGTTTCCCTTTTGTGGTCTTTTCGTTTGTTGCATCCATATAGGAAAGGCCGCCGATAATATTCCACTTGGGAGCCAGCCTGCCATTGACCGTAAATTCAACGCCCTTATGCCGTTCTTCCCCGTCCCGGGTGCGGAATGGTTTTGCATAGCCATTACGATACACATCAATAAGGCCATCCTGTTTAATGTCATAGTAAGCCAGTGTATACAGAATATCGTTGTGTTCATATTTCACGCCGATTTCATTCTGTTTGGTTTTCAATGGCGGTAAAGCGGAACCATAGTTTTCATACTGGGTAGAAACACTGGTGCCGGCATCAAAGTTTTCCGTATGGCTTCCATACACTGCCCAGTCTTTATTTGGATGATAAATGACACCATAGGTCGGGCTGGTTGCACTTTCTTCTGTCTTGATAATACCGGTGAATTCTGCATGGGTTGTCTTATTCTTGTAATTGTAATCCCTGGTTGTTGCAGAATGGTGGTGCACTCCCAGAACTACGTCCCATTTCTTATAGGTCATATCATCGATGACGGATAAGCTCTTCACACGGGTCTTATTACTCCATGCATTATCAAAGGATGTAGAAGGAGAAGAGAACAGGGTGATTCCATCATAGAGGCTGCCCTTACCAATGGTCTTTGTTCCGCCCGTATTTACAGCAGTCTTTCTGTTTCTCCAGGCCTGGTTATAGGAAAGGGTAATATCATGGTGAAGGGCGCCGGTGTCATAGTGGGCAACGGTACCGAGCTGCCAGTAGTAATATTCCTGCGGCGTTTCTCCAGGACCTGCAGTTACATTAAATGTACCGTCCGCATTCAGTGTGTAGCCACTTCCACCGCCGGCCATTACGTTACGGTCCAGGTTATTCCTCTGCATACCGAAATTGAAGAAACCATCCCAGTGATCATTGAATTTCTGTTCATGGTTGTATACAGCCAGCCACCCATGGGTAGATTTCACCATGCCATCAAAGCCGTAATTGTTGGATCCCTTCGGAACCTTCGGAAGTCCGGTAGCATTGGTAATGCTGTTGCCAAGGATGAACCAGCGGAGCCCATTCTGGATATCCAGATTTCTATACCCAATGAAGAGGTTATCCTTGGACTTTTCCGTGGTGTGGTCAATATTGGCAAAAATGCCCTGGCCATTGATCTTGGTTCCCTTTACCGATGTACGTCCATTGATATTCTCAGTGGTAATCCTGATACCCCATTCTTTGTTATCCCCAAAACGCTGGCCCCAGTCCAGATATTCACCAAATAATCCACGGCCGGAAATGGTCTGGGTATAGTCAAATACTCCATTATCCGGCGCCACCTTCGATTTCAGACTGATAATACCGCCGGGATTAGTGGTTTCATACTGCACACCGGTACCATAGAGGCCCACGTTTGGCCCGGAAATCATTTCCAGAGATTCGATCGGGTACAGTGGAGTATTAAACTGGGTATACACGCCAGGAACATTGTTTACATAGAAGTTTGTTCCGTTTGTCCTGAAACCGCGGAACTGGAAATCCCCATGGAGAATGGAACCGGTCTGACGGACAGATGGCGAATTTGCCAGCAGCGCATCCATCGGCTTATCCGGACCCGTAAATGTCTCCATGGATTTTTCAGTAAAGTTTGTCTGGGTAAAAGGAATATCCTTTGTATTTTTCCCATTAAGGAAACCGGTCTGGGACTTAGTATATACAAAATCCCCCGGTAAAACTTCACGTTCCTTGTCGCGGTTGCCGATGACAACCACTTCACTTAACGTAGTTGTTGCAGATCCGGTATTTGAATCTTCTGCAAAAGCACAGACTCCGCCAAAAACAGAGGCAGTCAGTGCTCCCATTACAAGAGCAGCTAAAGCTCTTTCCCTTTTCATAATCATATCCTCCCTGATTCAATGATAAAAGCAATTTAATTTACATTCACCCGAATAAAGGATTTCTAAAAAAGCAGAGTGTTTCCGATTTGTTCAGAATTCCTTGTTCGCTAACAGTGATAAAACCACTGGACAGATTAATATTACAACTCAGAAATGAGCAGTTGCCGAAACGATATAAGTCCTGCCGGGATTATACATCAGCATACCGTCGGCATAGCTTGTGGTGGCAGTAGACCAGTACTTCCTGTCAAAAAGGTTATATACATTAACGGAGAAAGTCATTGGCAGGGTTCCGATATTATGATCATAAGTAGCTCCGAGGTCAAAACGTGTCCAAGAAGGGACTCTAATCTTGTTAGCAGTATCTGCATATGAATTTCCAAAATGGAGGACCCGGAAATTCATATCCAACCCTTTCACAGGTGTCTCCCAATCCAGCGCCATGGTTGCATTGATTCTAGGCGTGCCATGTACACGATTTCCATCATTTGTGCCGGAAGCAGTATCTTCATATTTTGCATTCAGCAGCATAATACCGCCGGTTGCTGTTAACTTAGGTGTAATCTTGCCAAAGACATTCCATTCAACGCCCTGGTTTATATTTTTACCATCAAGGACGGAATAATTATCAGAATTCTTTACGACAACCCCCGGCTGCTTGATGTGGAAATAACTGAGCGTAGTTCCCCAGTTGTGGAAATCCCATTTAGCCCCGAATTCGTACTGCTTCGTCTGGACAGGCTCAAAGACATCCTTTTCATTCACTGTGCCGGAAATAGGAGCAACTGTAGTTAATCCTTCAGAATAGTTAGCATAGACAGACATTTTGGGCGAAGTTTTATACAAAATGCCAAACATAGGTGAGACTCTATTCTTATCATAATGTTTTGTCATTTTGCCACTGGCATTAAATCCCTTGGTTTCAATTTCCTGCCTGCGGGCACCAACAATAAATTTCAAATGGTCATCCAAAGCGGTAATAGTATCACTAATTACATAGCTCCGATCTATGACTCTGGAGCTTCGATACCAGGAACCGCCAAGATTTTTGGGAGCTCCATCATTCACTGCCCAAATACAGGAATAGATATTCCCCTGTGGTTTAGACCGCTGGGTAGCATGAGAATAATTCAGATAATACCAGCTATTTGAAAGCATCTCATATCCGGCGTTAATTTTATGATATGTACTGCCCAGTTTATAGTCGAATACGAACCCGCCGGTAAGAGCCCGTCGGGACCGTTTACTGTCCTGATCCCCGCCAAATCCGTACTTTCCAAAGTTATAGTCACCGGCATCATTCAAGAGTACCGGTTTCTGGTCCCAGTAACCGGGCCATGTCAGTTTCTCATAACCGCCGCGTAAATAAACCATGACATGATCGTTCAGCTTCTGTTCATGGGATAAAGTATAAACGTGGCGCTGGTGAGATAAATCAGACCAGTCAGGCATAAAATTCTCAACCACATTTTTGGCACTGGGTAAATGAGTAACCGTTTTTCCCCAATTCGCAGCGACATTGAGCACCTCTGGCATACCATGATTTTTAAGGCTGTCATAGCCAAATACCATAGAAGTTTTACTGGAAGAAGTCTTCTGATCTACATGGATGAAGAAATCCTTTCCATTCATTCTTTCATGGTCAAAGCTGGTAGTTCCATTATAGGTTTCTCCATTGATACGAACACCCCAGCGATTATTATCCCCAAATCTCTGGCCCCAATCGATACCTGTGGTGAACATTCTATGGCTGGAATAAGTCTCGGAAACATCAAAATTTGGCTTGTCTTTTGCAATTTTAGGAACTAAATTAACGAATCCTGAAACGCTTTGATTGATACCTGTACCACTCAAAACGACGTTAGGTCCAATAACAGTATCAATTCGTTCAACCCAATTCATGGGAAGTGCGCCCATTGCAACCATGCCGGGAATGCCATCCATCAGTTCATCATGAGTATTGAACCGAACGCCGCGAATCTGGAGTTCTACGTTATTATTGGTAGATGCCCCACCAACACTGATGGACGGATTATTTGTAACTGCATTAAAAAATGTCCTGCCAGGTAAAAATCCCTGTTTAATTGTTTTATCAGTGTAGGAATTAATATTAGCCGGTACTTCCATATAGTCTGTATCACCATAAATGCCAAAATGAATCTTGCGATCCGTCTTTCCCCCTGGCATAACAGACGAATCATTATATCGGTCACTATTGATAACAACAGTTCATGTAATTCGTATAATTCATAAGACTGCGGGATTAATTACCCCTAGTCGCATTTTATAATAAAATAATAATCTTGTATTCTTTAAAAGTCAATTATTGGTTAATTAAATACCATCCTATATAGTTCTGAATTCTACCCTTCCTTCACAAAGGAAATGACCTGGACGATTCTTTCTGAGCGGTAGAGGTAGCCTTCTTCCGTCTTTTCGCAGTGGTGGAGGAATTTTTCTTCCAGCTGGTTGTTGAAGTTCATATAGGTCAGTTCCCCCAGGTCCGATTTCATTTCCTCTTCCCCGCTTGCCAGAGTGGGATAGAGTTTCGTCCTGTCATACTTCATGAATTCCACGTCCGCGTGGATGCCCATGTCCCAGAGCATGAGGGGCATGAGCATGTAGTCATTATTTCTGTGGTAGTCCAGATTCAGGTCATCGTAGATCCTGTAGAGCAGCGGCTTCAGCAGGGTGCGGACGATGATGAAGCCTTTACGTCCATAGAGGACGATTTTCTTCAGGGCCTCCCGCATGTAGCATACCCGGTACAGAGAGTTCACGGCCAGCACGAAATCCGTCTCGCAGGGCTGTGAAAAATCCTCCCACTTGGAACAGACGGTCC
This sequence comes from uncultured Dialister sp., assembly GCF_900541605.1. GTDB lineage: Bacteria > Bacillota > Negativicutes > Veillonellales > Dialisteraceae > Dialister. Next base: position 7,868 of record NZ_UQKJ01000075.1, read on the forward strand.
GGATATTTCGGATATCCTGCTTCTTCATTTCCCTCGACAGCACTTCCAGCATGGCCGGTGAAAAATCGAGAGCCAGGATTTCCCGGCACTGCTTCGAAAATGGGAGAGCAAAGTTCCCGCTGCCGCATCCCAGGTCCAATAGATAGGACCCCTTTCCGATAATGGAGGAAATCTTTTCCTTCAGCCCCGGCACATCCCGGTACAGGTTGAACTGCTGGGAATAATCGGGAGCCAGCTTCTCCCAGAAAGCCAATTCCTTCCGGTCATCAAACTGGCGGCCCGATTTCTTTTCTTCATTCCAGCCCTGTTCCTTCTGCCAGACCTCGTCGAGGTTTATTGTTTTGAATCGATACCTCACAGAATCACCCCTCAAATGGGTCAACAAGTTCTCATGGCCGTACTTTACACCTTATAGCCTTAATAAAGTCAATCCGTTTCTTTTTAAATTTCGCATTATTTCCTAATGTTATAGAGTAAATAATCTATGCTTTCCTTATTTTATCCGTTCAGTTTCTCATGGAATTGCAAAGATTTCCTTAAAAGTGTATAGTGGCTATAGACTTTTGGGAAAGGAGCCATGGGACCATGAAAAGCCGAAAATATTACACCCCAGCAGAATTTGCGAAGCTCTTCCGGATCGACCGGCAGACGCTCATTTATTACGACAACCATGGCATCTTCTCCCCCAGTTTCAAAAACGAAAATGGCTACCGCTACTACGGACTGGACCAGGTCTTCCGGTTTGCGGAACTTCTTGCCCTGCGAAAACTTGCCATTCCCGGCTGCCGGCTCTCCGAATTCAGCGCAGCCCCTTCCCGGGATCTGCTGAAAGAAATTCTGGAAGACAAGATCATGGAGTATGAAGAAGAACTCCAAAGGATTACCCGGTCCATCAAGGATATGAAGTCCACCATCCACAGTATGGAACAGGAAAATATCCTGCCCATGGAACAGATCATGCTCATCCCCCATGGCACCCTGTACTGCCAGCGGAGCATCGTCTTCCATGGCCACACCTCCCACTGCGAAGCCTTCCTCCAGAGCGCCCCATTGGTGAGCTTCTATGCCCGGAGCCTCTTCTCCGGAGCCCTCCAGTTTTCTTTCCTCCCCGATTTTCAGGACCTGGAAGACCTCGCCAGTCCCCACGACTACCGGCTAGTCCTCCTCTCCCGGGATCCCCATATCTTCCAGAATCCCCTCTCCTACGGTCCCTCCCTGTACCTCACCATGCTGCTGGAAAAACCATTCCACAGGAATGAACGATATTACCTCCGCCGCATCCGGACCTTCATGGAACAGCTCCACCTGAAAAGCAAAAACACCCTCTTCATAACTCTCCAGAGAACCGCCGCTACCGACAGCGGCGATCCTGTGTTCCATACAAAGCTGGAACTGCAGGTGGAGTATGAAAAGGGTGACTGAGTGGGCGAGTGAATGAATGGAGCCTTGAGCGGATCAGGCCCTGCGGGCCGGGTGTCGGGTGGCTGAGTGGCGTACGAACGTGTGGGGGCTTCTAGCTGCTATAGTAAACGACAAAAATAATTTTATTTAAAGCTGCACAGGGTTCGAAGCTG
>NZ_UQKJ01000076.1 GCF_900541605.1 uncultured Dialister sp.
CCGCTAGAAGCTAGAAGCCCCGTGCGAGTGACTCTACCCGTCAACACCGGATACCAACAGCTCGCAATACTGAAATAGTCATCAGTCCGGTTCATCAGCCCATAAAAAAACTCCCCGGAAACGGATTCCGGGGAGTTTTTCATTTCTTATTTCTTATCAATAGGCGGGTAGGTAGAAACCCGGGGAGAGGGAGCATAGCGGAGCTTGGAGGAGACGATGGCGTAAATCACCAGTCCCATGGCAGCTACGAAAGCACCTTCCATAATGACGGTCCAGCCGCATCCATAAACGGCGTAGCAGCTGTAGACACCGCCTACAATGGCTGCCATATTGGCAAGCCGGGCTTTATCGTGGCTGATACCTTCCGCTTTCTGCAGGTCTGCCACCGAAGCCATGGCCAGGAGGTAAGGAATCAGGTTAATCATGACAGCCAGGTTGATGAGTACATTGAACTGCTTCAGCAGGGTAGGACTCATGGTGGAAAGGGTCATGACGATCTGGATGGCTACCAGGGTACCAATGGCTACGTAGGGAGAACGGAAACGGTTTACCTTGGACAGGAATTTCGGGAACAGGCCGATGGAGGAAGCTTCGCGAGCTACTTCGGACACGGTGAACTGCCATGCGGTAAGGGATACGAAGCAGGAGCATACGAGCATGCAGGAAACGATGTATCCTGCTTTGTCACCGAACATGGTAGCATAGGCGAGACCGAAGGGGGCACCGGAGTTCATGAGTTCCTGGTAAGGAACAAGGCCGCCGATAATGGCAGTGGATGTGGTATAGCAGGCACCGGCCAGGAGTGTTCCGGCCAGGACGGCAATGGGCACATTCTTTTCCGGATTTTCCACGGTGTCGGAGTTGGCACAGGCCGTTTCCAGTCCCAGGAAAGCCCAGATAATGACGGCAATAGAATCTTTCATGGTTTCATAGAAAGGCAAGTTTCCGGGGTTCCATGCTTCTTTGTAAATATTGGTATCGAAGAAGAAGAAACCGAAGAGGAGAAGGCCGATAACAGGAGCCACGACGCAGAACACGCCGAGGGAGCTGAATTTACCGAATTTCTTTGGGCCCACGAGGCTGATGGTGGCTGCCACGAGAAGAACGGAAATGGTGGCCATGCAGACTTCCACCGGAGTAAGGGTGAGGCCGAATACGTAGGTCGCGTAGCTGACTACACCGCTGGCAATGGCTGCATTCGCAATAATGAGCGAAATGGTGTAGCAGAAGTTGGACAGGAAATTACCGGCCCTGCCGAAACGGTATTCTGCGTAGCCGCCCATACCGCCTACTTTGCTGGTATGCATGCCGCAGCGGGCAAAGGCATAGGCCAGGATGGTGGCGCCGATGGAGGCAAGAATCCACGCAAAAATTGAAATTGTTCCGATTTCCGCCAGTGTGGCCGGAAGAAGAATAATGCCGGAACCCATCATATTGATGGCGGTGACTGTTGTGAGCTGTACCACTCCCATTTTTTTGCTTTTAGACAAGGTTGTTCCCTTCTTTCTTGATCCAAATCGCATGACATACTGCGATGGGGGAAAAATATTGTCCCGGTTTAACCGGATCGGCAGGCTTTGAATTTCTTCAAGGCATGCATGAACCCCATTTGCTTTCAATAAAGGTGAAAGAAACAGGGCATAAAGAAAACCATCCGTTATTTTCTAACGGTTCGCTGCTCAACTGCACACGGGGCAGGGCGCGATGAATTTTTATTTACTGCAATATACCATAAATGAAAACAGATGACAAGACTTTTTCCAAAAGAAAATTGTAAAATTTTTTCATCGAAGTACCATGGACTTTTGAGAACTTTGAAGGAAAACAGAGGAAAAATGTAAAAAATGGGAGCCATCATGGATTGGCATGGATTGGAATGATAAATCAAAATGTATTGTGATAATTCATGGGAAGAAATGGCAAAACCCCGGAGCGCCCATACCATGGCGCTTCCGGGGTTTGCCCCTGAATTTCGGATGTGAATAAAATGTATAAATAAACACATATACAGTAAAAATATGCAAAAATGTAAAAGAACGGTAAAAACGGTTTGACCCCGTACCACCCCAAATGGGCCGAGAAAGTCCCAAATTCCCCCAAATGGCAAAATTTTTCGTGAAAATTGAGAAAATGGAAGAATAAATGAGAATAATATATTTTCTTGCGGTTCTTAGAGAATAATTTTATAGCCCTTTCGAGAGGCACCTCTGGTGGCGGGAATACTGCCAATTGCAGTTTGCCGAGCTGTTAGGGCGATGCTTACGGGTAGAGTCATTCGTGCGGGGACTTCTAGCCGCTAGTAGCTAGAAGCTCCATGCCAATGACTCTATCCATCAGCACCTCTCCAACAGCTCGTCAAACCGCAATTTGACGAGCTCTTTTACTTCAGGTTCCTTGTCAGCAGCTTCACTCCGGCCAGGGAGAGGGTGGTGAGGAGGATGCAGAGCACTGCCATGGACATGCCCAGGGACACGCTGCCCTGCTCGAATTCTCTCATAATATAGGTGGAAATCACCAGCGTATCCGGTGGGGCGATGAGACTGGGGGCCACCAGTTCCCGGATAGCAATGATGAATGTCATCATCCAGCCTGCCGCCATGCCCCGGGCGATGAGGGGACAGGTGATGTGACGGAAAATGTAGTACCGGGACCCGCCGAATACCCGCCCCGCTTCCAGAAGGCTTTCGCTGAGCTGGGTGGAGGCAGAGGTTACATATTGTACGGTATAGGGCAGGAAAAGAGCGGTGTACGTAATGACCATGATGCCCATGGTATTGTACAGGGGCAGGATGTCATAGATGTCATTCCAGAAGAGCATGAGGCCGATGACCAGCACGATGCCCGGAAGCATTTCCGGCAGGAGGCTCATGGCTTCCAGCACTTTCCCGAATCTGGAGCGGCCGGCACGGATGGAAAGAACGATGACCGTACCCAGGATGGCGCAGATGGTGGCGGACAGGAGGCCCAGGAGGAAACTGTTTCCTATGGCCGGGAGGGCGGTTTCACTGTCGGTGAAAAGTTCCACGTAATGGTGGAAGGTAAAGTTTCCCGCTGCCAGACCAAAGCCCCGGAGCCGGATGAGGGAAGTGGAAATGACGGAAAAATAGGGAATGCCAATAGATATTACCAGAATAAGGCCGATATAGAGGATGGCCAGTACTTTTCCCGGAGAAGAGAGCCTGTGTATCCTCATCCGGCTTCCTTTGCCGCTGATGAGGTTGTAGCTGTGGTGAACGGTGATATAATTCTGAACCAGCCACAATACCATGCAGATGGTGACAAGTACCGATGCCAGCACCGCCGCTTTCCCAAAGTCAATGGGAGCGACGGCGGCATAGCGGTGAATATCCGTGGTGAATACATCAAAACCGATGCGCCGTCCCAGGGTATAGGGAGTGCCGTATTCCGAAAGGGTTTTCACGAACACCAGCAGGGCCCCTATGACGTAGTTCCCTGTGAGGAGGGGAAAGAATATCTTCCTGAGCCGCCTCCCATAGCCGGCACCGGAGATGGCGGCAGCCTCTTCCAGGGAGGAAGGGATGTGGAGCATGGCGTTTTTCATGAGAACCATCATGAAGGGGAATATATGAAGGCTCATGACCAGTACCAGCCCCCCGAATGTGAAGAACAGGGGGATCCCATTCGGAAAGGCAGGGACCATCTGGGAGAAGAGTCCCCGTTTCTGCATGAAGAGAATCCACCCCATGGACGCGATGTAGGGGGGCGTCATGAAGGGGATAAGAAATAGAAGGTCGAAAATCTTGTGCTGCCCCAGCTGGGTCCTGGAAAAGAGGTAGGCCAGGGGGATGGAAATGAGGGATGACAGGATGACCACCGCCAGCCCCAGGAGAAGGGAATTCCGGATCATCCTGGCATTCTGGGGTTCCGACAGGGCAGCGGCGGCAAAGGAAAAGTCCAGGTGATCATTGATGATGAGGGCTTTGACAAATACCGTGGCCAGGGGAGCAATGACCAGAAAGACAAGACAGGCGCCAAGGAGCAGAAGAGGAAGGGAAATGTGTTTCCGTCCGTTCATAGAAGGACCTCTTTATTTTCCGCAGAGTGCGTTGAGTTTGGCGGCCGTGTCGGAAGCGATAGCCATCATTTTATCCCATTCCGGTTTGATCTGGGGAATCTTGGAGAGCGGGGTGCCCTTGGCTTCGATGTCACTCCGTCCCGGAATCAGGTAGGCATCGGCCACCAGCTGCTGGGCTTCATCGGACAGCAGGTAGTCCATGAACTGTTTTGCATTTTCTTCATGAGGTGCATTTTTCATGATCATAGCGGGCCGGGGATTGACGATGGTACCGCTCTTCGGATAGTAAATGGCCAGGGGTTCCCCTTTCTTGATGGCGGTGTAGGCATTGTAGTCCACGCCGGCCACGAGAATCCCCTTTTCACCGGTGGTCACCGCTTCTACGGCTGCTTTATTGGCGCCGGGCACGGTCATGCCGTTCTTTGCCATGCCTTCCAGGGCATCCCAGCCATATTTATTGACATAGCCTGCCAGGAAATCTTTGCAGGCCCCCGATTTCTGGGGATCCGGAATGGCCAGGTTGTCCTTGTAGGCGGGGTCTGCGAGTTCGCTCCAGTCTGCATGGAGTTCCGGATATACATTTTTGTTGTAAATGACGCCGACCGCCGAAGCGCTGTAGCCCCAGAGCTCATTGTCCTTATCCACGAAATCCTTGACCATCTTATCGGCGCCCTTCGGCTGGTAGGGAACCAGTACGTTTTTCCCTTTCAGGGACAGGCCATCGGACCAGGAGGCAAGGATCACCACATCGGCGGCCTGGTTATTTTTCTCTGCTTCCAGGCGAGCCAGGATTTCTCCGGTGGTTCCCTGGAAGACTTCTACTTTTATGCCGGTCTTTTTCTCAAATCCCTTGGCCAGCTTCTGGGAGAGGCCGGCGGGGGAAGGCATGTAGACAGTTACTTTCTTATCGCCTCCCGCTGCAGCACTGGAAGCGGCTTTGGAAGCGCCGCCGGTCTTTGTACCGCAGGCGGAAATGCTGAGGGCCAGGCAGCAGGCAGCTGCAAGAATGGCAAGTTTCTTTATATTTGTCATGATTTTCTCCTTATTTAATGGTAATGATATCTTTGTCACTGACATAGAGGCTCATGAGTGTGTTTTGGGTAATGGGCCGGGGGGACCAGTAAATCCATTTCTCGTTTCCGTGGGTGAGAGACAGTTCATAGCAGTGGCCAAGGAAGCGGACCGCATCGACTCGGGCCGTAAATGGGCGGCATCCGTCTCGGGGCGTAGTATGGGCCTTTTCCGGACGGAACAGGTGATTTTTGTCGATCCAGTTGGAAGAGCCAATGAAATGGGCAATAAAGGAAGTGGCCGGATGGAAATAGAGGCATTCCGGCACTCCCTGCTGTTCTACCCGCCCTTCATGGATAACGGCAATTTCATCACTCATGCTCATGGCTTCTTCCTGGTCATGGGTGACGAAGACAGCCGTAATGCCGAGACGGGCGACGAGATTTCGTATTTCACTCCTCATGCGGATGCGGAGAAGCGCATCCAGGGCAGAGAGGGGTTCATCGAAAAGGATGCAGTCCGGATGGGGCGCAATGGCCCTGGCCAGGGCCACCCGCTGCTGCTGGCCTCCAGAGAGTTCGTGGGGATACCGGTTCTCCAATCCATCGAGCTTCACGGCCCGGAGGGCTTCCTCCGTATCGTCTTCCAGTTGGTCCGTCTTACCGGTGGCTTTCAGGCCAAAGGATACATTCTCTTTCACCGTCATGTGGGGCCACAGGGCGAAATCCTGGAATACGTAGGAAAGTCCCCGCTTTTCCGGCGGCACAAAAATGTGGCGGTTATCTGAGAAAACGCAGGTATTTCCAAGGGTAATCTCGCCCTTATCCGGCGTTTCCAGACCGGAAATCATGCGGAGCAGCGTGGTTTTCCCGCAGCCCGACGGCCCTAAAAGAGTGGTAAAGCTGTGGTCCCTGATGACCATGGATATATCGTGGATCACCGGTTTTCCATTGAATTGTTTGCTGATATTCTGTAAGGTAATCTGCATAGAATATTTTCAAAAAAACAGCAGTGCCGCAGAAACCGGAAGTCTTCACAGGCTCCCGGCTGCTGCGGTCCTTTTGCTGCTTTTTCAGTTCTCCTTAGAAGTTATAGTTCAGGGAGAGGGTCCAGCCGTCATCGGGATCCTCACCGTGCTTTGCTTTGCCTGCAAAGGCATATTCTCCGTGGAGGTACACATTCTTCAGGAGAGCCACATCTCCTTCCAGGTTCCAGAACCGGAGGTTGTCAGCCTGGTACTTGCTGCTCTTTTTCTCCGCCTTGCTTCCGAAGGAGTCAGCCAGGTTGTTCAGGTAGTTTGTCTGGAGGATGGTGCCGCCGAAATATACTTCCCGGTCCACGTCGAAGTAAGCCAGGGACAGGTCGAAGGAGCCCGGATGCTTCTTATTCAGCTTCCCGTAGGAAAGGCCGGCATTCCAGCCGGTGTCATAGTCGGTCTTTGCATTGGTATTCTTATAGTAATCGCCGAAGAGGCTCCATTTTTCAGCAAAGGGGATATCGATGCCGCCGCCGATGATGGAAGGATTGTCAATGCCGTCTGTCTTACTCTGGAATTTCAGGTAGTCCACATTGGCCTTGAAAGCTTTGGATTTATATCCTGCCGCAGCGGCAAAGAAGTCGGCCCCCTCTATTGGAGATTTGCCTTTCACTTCATTCCAGCCGCCATTGAACTGGCCATATTTGACAGCCGCATCCCACCCATCCTTTGCATAGGAGAGCTGGGCACCGTCATAGCCGATGGCCTTTCCGTAGAGCCAGCCTTTCTGGTTTCCGATAACAATGGGCTGGCGGCCCAGGCGGACCTGGAAATCGCCGAATTTATGATTGACAAATAACTGGTCCATGGAAGTCTGGCCATCATCGCTTTTGCCATCCTTGAAGTACATGTTGGTCAGGAACCGGCCTTTCACGTAGGTGTCTTTATTGACTTTCCCCTTTACATTGAGGCGGATACGGCCATCCCATACATCACCCTTTTTGGCGCCGGTCTTCGAATCCATGGTGGCATCGCTTAAATACCGCATACGGGCATCGCCGGACCAGTAAATGTTACCCACTTTCTTTTCCAGGTTGGACACCCGGACCCCGAGGTTTGCAAGTTCATCGGCGTATTCACCGGCCAGCTTGTCGAGGGTAGCTTTCTGGTCTGCATTCAGCTGGTCTTCCTTAGCCATGAGGCGGGCGATAATCTGGGCCAGTTCGTAGCGGGTCATATTCCGTTCCCCTTTGAATGTACCATCGGGGTAACCTTCGACGACACCCTGGCTGGAAAGATCGGATACCGCCTGGTAAGCCCAGTCATCGGGGCTTACATCGGAAAACGGATTGGCAGCCATGGCGGATGCGCCGCAGGCAATCAGAAATGCAGCAGAAAGTAAAGTCAGCTTTTTCATGAGTATCTCCTTTGAAAAAAATGAGGGGCCCAGGGCCGGGAATCAGTAACGGACAGGATGAATAATGTTATAAAATAATTTATCCTGTCAAACATTGTCTTTACTATAGCATCGGTCTTGTGAAATGTGAAATTTTATCTGATTTTATCGAGTAAAATAGAGGTAATACCCATGTAAAGCAGAAAGGGGAAATTCGTAAATGCTGTGTAAAATATCCAAACAGTTATTGCAATTTGTTGGAGGTAATAGAGAATGGTGCGTGCCATTCTGCAGAACCGGTAATTTATGTCATTATTTTGTAAGGATTAAGTTATGATATAAAATATATTAATACCCAGTTATTATATTTTCCTTTTAGAAGGCACTGACAATTTCAGTTTGCCCCGCTGTTGGTATTCGGTGTTGACGGGTAGAGTCACTCGCACGGAGCTTCTAGCTGCTAGCTTCTAGCTGTTAGCTGCTAGGAAAGCTGATTCGCCTGCGGCGCTTTCCACTCGACGTTTCCGCCAGTCATTCGTGCCGTAGGCTGTCGAGCTTTCCTGGAAGCTGGAGGCTAGTAGCTAGAAGCCCCGCACGAATGACTCTATCCATCAGCACCGAATACCAACAGCTCGTCAAACCGCAACAGGCTCTGTTCACTTCGACACATTTCCTACCACGATTCCTCCTAAAATACAGGCGATGCCGGCCCACTGGAGGGGGGATGCCGATTCCCCCAGTACCAGGAGCGCCATGACCAGGGCCACCGGAAGCTCGGAGGCCACGAGGATACTGCCCAGCCCCGGGCCGATGTGGGGCATGCCCCAGGACAGGAGGAATGGCGGCAGGGCGACGCCAAAGAGCCCGAGAAGGAGCCCAAATGGCAGGAGAGCGGGCCAGATGGCAGGGGTAAGGATAAATACCGGCGGCAGGACGATAAATGTAAGTATCGTATCTCCTGTGGCCATGAGGGCCCCCTTCAGGGCCGGAGGAATCCCTTCTCCCAGAAGGGAGCTGGCCGTAATGACAGCCGTATAAGAGAGGGCAGCCAGAAGGCCCCAGACCATGCCGGAGGAGAGAGAAAGAGGCTGATTTCCTTCAAGGAAACCGGCCGCCAGGAATGTACCGGTAAGGCAGAGGATAATGGACAGGCATTTCAGGGGGCTTGGGAAACGGCGGGAAATGAATGCTTCCACTACGGACCCCATCCATATGGACTGGAACAGGAAGACCACCGCCAGGGAGGCGGAGAGGGTCTCCAATGAGCGATAATAAAAGATCGTGGTGAGGGCCATGGGAATTCCGACGGCCAGGAGAGAAAGCACATGGAAGGGAGTGAGAGTCTTTTTCCTGGTAAAGAAAACGCCGGCCCAGAGGAAAAACATGCCGAAGAGGCACTGCACCCCGCTCACGTCGGTGAGATCCAGACCGGCGGCATAGGCGATTTTTACAAAGGTGGACAGGATCCCATAGCAGGCACCGGCTGCAAAGACAATACAAGCATAAATTCCCTTCGGCACAATTGCATTCCTCCCAAAAGAAAAGCACAGTACCTGTAAAGTACTGTGCGGCGAAAACAGAAAGTTCTGAAAAAATCCACAACCGAAACGGTTTTATATCATTTACTGTATCATAAAAGAAGAATGGGTGCAAGAAATGGCAATGGTGGAAATGGAAGCTCCACAAATTGCGGTGAGCTGTTGGAGCGAAGCTTACGGATAGAGTCATTCGTGCGGGGCTTCTAGCTGCTAGCCTCTAGCTTTCAGGAAAGCTCGACAGCCTGCGGCACTTCCTTCAATTTCCATCAGCTAACCTCAGCCCTGTGGGCAGCGTCGGGCTACCAAAAGGAAGGCGCCTCATGCAGAGTCATTTTCACGTTTTAGGGTTAGAGTCGTTAGGAGTCCAACTGCGGCAGAGCCGTTGTCCGTCAGCCTCCTTCCTCGGGAAGGAGGTGGCGCCGTAGGCGACGGAGGTTA
>NZ_UQKJ01000077.1 GCF_900541605.1 uncultured Dialister sp.
GTGCATAAAAATCCTTATGAAATCTGACTCTGCGAATTAATCAGCGCTTCCTTAACAGCAGGAAGTGCAAGAACAGCCGGAATGACAAAGTGCGGATAGCATAACCGGCAATTCAATGATTCTGCAAACCTCTCTCCGCGTATAGTCACTTGAACCCCTTTGGAAGCAAAATACGGAAACCATGCAAAAGGCGGCGCACCATCAATGATGCGCCGCTGCTTTTTTCATATTGTCTCACAAATGCACTACTTTACCGTCGCCAATATCCGCTCTGCCTCCCGGACATCTTTTGCGATCTGCTCCCGCAGGGCGTCGGCAGAGGGGAAGCGGATTTCTCCCCGAAGCCGCCGGATCCATCGGAGCGTAAAGGGACTGCCGTAGATGGACTCGTCAAAATGGAAAATGAAGGTTTCTATGGTTCTTTCTTCATTTCCAAAGGTGGGATTGGTACCCACATTCGTAATAGCAGGGTATGTCCGTCCATGGATAATGGCTTCCGTGGCATAGACCCCATCGGCAGGGCACACGTGGTTTTCCGGGAGCTCAAGGTTTGCCGTGGGAAATCCCAAAATATCCGTGCCCCGGTGAAATCCATGGACAATGTCACCGGATGTGGTATAGAACCGTCCCAGCAGGCGGGCCGATTCAGTCATATCCCCTTTCTGGATGAGGCTGCGAATGGCGGTGCTGGATACAATCTCCCCATCTTCCGAGAAGAGGGGCACCACTTCCGCCCTGATCGGTGTATGCTGAAAGAATTCCAGAAGCATGGGGCTGTTTCCGAGAGCCCCATGACCGAAGGTAAAATTTTCTCCGGTCACTATGCCTGCAAGTCCTGGCAGGGTTGCCAGTTCTTCCAGAAACGTTTCTGCCGGTTTCGCAAGAAATTCCCGATCCGGTGCCAGAAAGAGGGCCAGCTTCATGCCTGCTTTTTCAAAGGACTGTTCCTTTTCTTTCCTGTCCTGGAGCAGGGGCACATGAATATCCGGTGCTAAAACCGACAGGGGATGGGGCCAGAAGGTAAGTACCCCCGGCAGGGCTCCTTCGGCCAGAGCCAATGATTTTACTTTTTCAAAGAGCTTCCGATGTCCCAGATGGCAGCCGTCAAAAAATCCCATGGCCAGCACAAATCGGCTATGGACCGGCAATTCCTTCAATGATTGATAGATATCCATGACTCAGGAAAACACTTTCTTTGGATGAATGATTCCTCTTTGAATAGAAGCGATGCCGAGGAATCGGGAACCTGAAAATACAGCCACACTCCCGGCATCCTTCTCCCCTGTATGGATTCTCTTTCCCTGGAGAAAATCAGCCGCCTCTTTCTCGGAAATATCTATCTGGCCCAGGCCTGACAGGATGGGATGGAGGTCACGAAGGATGGCTCCTTCCGGGTCCTTTTCGATATCTTCCAGAGTCCATGCATCTTTCAGGGTGAAAGGACCCATTTCGGTTCTCGTGAGAGCACTCATGGTGAGGAGGCAGCCCGCCGCCTTTCCCAGGTCCCGTCCCAGGGCCCGGATATAGGTACCGGCACTGCAGGTGACAGACATATGGATAAGCGGAGGCTCTATATCTTCTATGGTGAGATCATAAATGGTAACCGGCCTGGCCGGCAGGTCCACTTTCTTCCCTTCCCTTGCCAGCTTATAGGCCCGTTCCCCGTGTACTTTCAGGGCAGAATAGGCAGAGGGCACCTGCATGATAGGGCCCCGCAGGGCAGCTGCCGCTTTTTCAAAGACCGAAAGATCCTCCGGCAGGGGACCTTTTTCAAGGATCCTGCCGGTCATGTCTTCCGTATCCGTGGCAATGCCCATGGTGAATTCCGCTTCGTAGGTCTTCCGGTGAATGGGGGCATACTCGATGAGCCTCGCAGCCCGCCCCAGAAATACGGGCAGGACGCCGGAGGCCATGGGGTCCAGTGTCCCGCCGTGGCCGATTTTTTTCTGGTGGTAAATCTTCCGGAGTTTTGCAATCACATCGAAGGAGGTCCATCCCTTCGGCTTCACCACATTGATGACACCATCCATCAGAGGTATTTCTCCGCTGCTTTTACAAAGAGCGGCTCCGCCCCTTCGAAGGAATCATGAATGGTGCAGCCCGAAGCTTTCCAGTGGCCGCCGCCGCCAAATTCTGCTGCCAGTTCCCCTACGTTGGCATAGTCTTTGGAGCGCAGGGAAATCCGAGTTTCCCTGTCTCCCTTGTACTTGAAAAGCGCCGCAATTTCACAGCCCTTGATGCACCGGGGAATGGAAGCGTAGGCATCGGAATTTTCTCCATCCAGGTCCATGGCTTCTTTTCCCATGTAGGCGATGACGATCTTCCCATTGTCGTAGGAATGGACCGTACCCGCCACGAGCTGGTAGCATTTCATGGCTTCCTCCGTCTTTTCATCGAGACGGTTGGAAATATAGGAAGGATCCGCTCCCATGGCGACGAGACGGCTGGCCATGAGCAGGGTATGGGGGGATGTGCAGCTGAACTTGAAGAATCCGCTGTCCGTACCGATGGCCATGTAGAGGGCATTGCAGGTGTCCTTGTCCATCCGGATGTTTTCATCGAAGAACATTTCCGCCAGCATTTCCGCTGTGGCTGCGTATTTATACTGCAGGTACAGATAGTCCGTATACCGTTCATTGGACCGATGGTGGTCAATGCAGAGGCTGTCTACATCGGGAAAATCGAAGTTTCCTCCCCGTTCCAGATTTCCCAGGTCCGTGAAGACCAGGGCATCGTAGTCCCGCCCTTCCGGAATGAATGTATGCACCAGCTCCGTGGTCTTGATAAGCCGGTATACCTGGGGCACCGGATCCGGCAGTACCATGTCCGCTTCCTTTCCCATGGACAGAAGCACATTGTGGAGCGCACAGATAGACCCGACATCGTCTCCATCAGGATGCTCGTGGCCTACAAGAAGGAACCGGTTATGGGATTTCAAAAAGGCCATGGCCTCTTCTTTTGTAATTTCTTTGGCGTGATTCAGGGCAAGGCTCATTTGTCTTCCTCCTCATGGATTTTTTTCAGAAGACCGTCGATGTGCATCCCATAATCCAGGGATGTATCTTCTTCAAAGGAAATTTCCGGGGTGTAATAAATTTTGAGCCGCTGCCCAAGTTCCCGGCGAATGAAGCCTTTCCCCCGGTTCAGGGCTTCCAGGGAAGCCGCCTTTTCTTCGTCCTTTCCAAAGAGGGAAACGAAGATTTTCGCTTCCCGCAGGTCTCCGGTCACTTCGACGCCGGTGACAGTGACAAAGCCGATGCGGGGATCCTTCAGGTCATGGAGCAGCATGCTGCTCACTTCCTGTTTAATAAATTCCTGTACTTTGCGTACGCGTAATTCAGACATGGTACACCTCCTATGGGGTACGCCGATCGTTCGGCAGATAATCTATAGAGAAAAACATCCGCCCTTTATTCTGTTGAAAAGGCGGATGGGAATAATCAGGGGTAACGCCCTGCGGTCGAAGTGGTTCAGGGGGAATGGCCTCCGGCCAAAGGAGAACGGGCTTCGCCCGAGGGTGTGCTCATGGGATGCCGCAGGCGAAGCCACAGGAAAGCACTGACTAAGTCCTTGCCAGATTTCATTCTTGGATTTTACGCAATGCAAGGAATAATCCGACAGGAATCGCAGACTATTTAAGACAAAGTCCTGCATAGGACTGCTGCGCCCAAGGTAAATTGATCAGCCAGCCGCTAAAAAGAAAGCATCTCCCTTTTACCCTTAGCCAAGTTATGACGAAATAGTGCATAAAAATCCCTATGAAATCTGGGGAAGCGCTGATCAATTCGCAGAGTCCGATTATACATGTATTTTCATGCAATACTGTGTCATAATCCTCCTTAAATAGCTCGCTATTCGCGTCGGATTATTCCCTGTATTGCATGAAAATACAAGAGTATACTCGAACAACGATTTAATCAGTGCTTCCCTGGCTCTGCGTATTAATCATCGCTCCCCTGGCTTTGGCAGCGATATCTTTGTAAGACTGTCACTGACTTTTTCCGGAAGATTTCTCGGCTCTTTCTCACATACTATTTTCGTAGATAAAGCCAAGACTGTGCGAAATGCCGCTCGAGATGACGGGGTAAGGATAGTGGGACATAGAAAAGTATATCTTCTGCGGCGCTATCCATTTTGTGCGCCGCACCACCCCCTCGCCAGAGGCGTTTCCCTTGAGCCACCTCGCCGAAGGCGTTCCCCTTCAGCCACTTTGCATATAGCGGTTCTCACCGGAAAGGAAGATTTCCTTCCCCCTTCTTATTCCAGCTTGGCTGCTTCTTCCTTCAGTTCGAAGGCTTCCAGCTGGTCTCCTTCTTTCACGTCACGGTAGCTGTCGATGGCGATACCGCATTCGAAGCCTGCAGCCACTTCCTTCACGTCATCTTTGAAACGGCGAAGGGATGCAATCTTACCTTCATGGATAACGATACCATCGCGGATGAGGCGGAGCTGGCAGGTACTGGTGACTTTACCGTCCTGGACATAAGAGCCTGCTACGATGACTTTTGGAGTATGGATGACCTGGCGCACTTCCGCATGGCCCAGGAGAACTTCGCGGATGGTGGGTTCCAGCATACCGGCCATAGCGGCTTTGACATCGTCGATGCAGTCGTAGATGACGCGGTACAGACGGATATCGACCCCGTCTTTTTCCGCCATGGCTCTTGCATTGGCATCAGGACGGACATTGAAGCCGATAATGAGGGCATGGGAAGCAGAAGCCAGCATGACATCGGATTCGTTGATGGCACCGACCGCAGAATGGACGATGGAAATACGGACTTCGTCGCTCTTGATAGCGGTAAGGGACTGTACCAGTGCTTCTACGGAGCCCTGGACATCGGCTTTGATGATGATATCCAGTTCCTTCATTTCCCCTTCTTTGATCTTCTCGAAGATGTTGTCCAGGGTAACCTTCTGTACGCTTCTCTGTTCTTCTTCCTTGGCCTTCGATGCCCGGAGTTCTGCAATGGCTCTGGCTTTCTTTTCATCCATTACATAGAAATGGTCGCCCGCTTCCGGCACGCTGTCCATACCAAGGATTTCCGCCGGTGCAGAAGGCTCGGCGCTCTTCATCTTACGGCCATTTTCATTGGTCATAGCGCGGACACGGCCCCAGCACTTGCCGGCCAGGATGCCATCTCCCACGTGGAGGGTGCCGTTCTGCACGAGGACGCTCATGACAGGGCCCCTGCCCTTATCGAGCTGGGCTTCTACGACAACGCCATAGGCTTCACGGTTCGGATTTGCCTTGAGTTCCTGCATTTCTGCCACCAGGAGGATATTTTCCAGAAGGTCATCAAGGCCGATTTTCTTCTTGGCGGAAATGGGGGTCATAATGACATCGCCGCCCCAGTCTTCGGCAAGGAGGCCTTCCTTGGACAGTTCTTCCTTGATGCGGTCAGGGTTGGCACCGGGCTTATCAATTTTATTGATAGCTACCATAATCGGCACCTTCGCATTCTTTGCGTGGTGGATAGCTTCGATGGTCTGCGGCATGACGCCATCGTCTGCTGCTACGATGAGAACTGCAATATCGGTGATCTGGGCACCTCTGGAACGCATGGCGGTAAATGCTTCATGGCCCGGGGTATCGAGGAATGTAATCTTGTGTCCTTTGTAACGGATCTGGTAAGCACCGATTCTCTGGGTAATGCCGCCGGCTTCGTGCATGGCTACATTGGTCTGCCGCAGGGCATCAAGAAGGGTGGTTTTGCCGTGGTCTACGTGGCCCATGATGGTAACCACTGCAGGCCGGGGCTTCAGGAACCGGGGATCATCGGGAGCCGGTGTATATTCGGTGGGATCTGCCGCTTCCTTCGGTTCCAGCAGTTTCACGCCGAATTCTTCTGCCAGGATTTCCACGGTATCCCGATCCAGGTTCTGGTTGATGGTGGCCATGACGCCATCCATCATGAGATGCTTAATCACTTCGCTGACTTCCCGTCCGAAGAGATCTGCCAGTTCCTTCACGGTAACGCTCGGCGGAAGTTCCACTTCTGTGGGATAGGTGACGGCTTTTTTCTCAGCCATATGCTTCTTTTTCTTTGTCTGGTTCAAAGAACGGGCCATGAGGGAGCCCCCTTCTTTTTCCCTCCGGCTTCTTTCCCAGTCCTTCTTCGTCTTCTTCTTTGCCGGTTTTTCCCGTCTCTGGGTGGCTGCCGGTTTTTCTTCTACCGGAGCGGGGCGGCTGTTCCGGTCATTAGGCCGTCTATCCTGATGGGGACGGTCATTCCGGTCATTCCTTCCGTTTCCATTTCTATCATTTCTGCCCTGGGACGGTCTGCCGGATTCGGTCCGATTCCTGCTGTCCCTCTGGGGACGGTCACTCCGGTTTCTTTCGCCCTGCCTTTCATTGCGGCTGTCCCGGGTATGGAAATTCTTTTCATCCCGCGGACGGTTTTCTTTCCGTTCCTGTCTCGGTTCTTCCGCCCGGCGGGCCGGCTTTGCTTCCGCCTTCGGCGCCGGCTTCGGTTCTTCTGCCTTTTTCACCGGTTTCGGAGCCGGTTTCGGTTCTTCCGGCACTTCAATGGAGGAATAGGAGGACTGCTGTTTCACTTCCCTGTTCTTCCGGTCCGTAGGCCGCCCCTGCTGGTCGAACCGTACAGTCCGAATCATGGGCCGGCGGGCAGGCTTCTTCTTGGCGGCAAAAGCCTTCGCCAGCACAGCGTGGCCATTATCATCCACACTGCTCAGACGGCTCGTCACATCAATATTATTCTTCTTCAGTACTTCCAGTACCTCTTTATCGGTTTTCCCAAATTCCCTGGCTAATTCATAAACTCTTTTTTTCTTCTGCATAAGCAGCCTCCCAACCTTTATGATTTCCGGCGGTCAATTTTTTCCGCAATTGCCCTGCCGAATCCTTGATCTGTAATCAGCGCTGCTGTCCTGACACCTTTCCCCAGAGCCTGTCCCAGCCGTTCTTTCTCGCCAAACAGCCGGCATGGCAGGTGGAGCCTTTCAGCAGCTTTTATATATTCGTCCTTTGTGCGCGGGGAGCTGTCTTCTGTAACAATCAGCAGGACGGCCTGCCTCTTTTTCAACCCTTCTGACACCTGTTCATTCCCGGAAAGCAGTTTTCCTGCTTTCATGCAAAGGCCAAGCATCCTGTAAATCGGCTCATCCATTTTCAATCTGTGATTTCAGTGCTTCGTACACTTCTTTGGAAACCGGACGCTTCAGGGATTTCTCCAGGCCATGGGATTCATAGGCCTTCGTGAAGCAATCCATATTGTCGCATACATATACGCCGCGGCCCGATTTCTTACCGGTCCGGTCCACTTCGATGATACCCGTAGGAAGCGCCACAATACGGAGAAGCTCTTTTTTCGGCTTCAGTTCCTTGCATCCTACGCACATGCGCATGGGGATCTTTTTTACTTTCATTCTTTATCTTCCTCCGTATCTCCGCCGGCCTCGATATCTCCCAGGATATCATCGTCTTCCGCTTCCTCTTCGGGCTGGCCGAATCCTTCTTCCTTCGCCTGGGTCTCGCTCTTGATATCAATCTTCCAGCCGGTCAGCTTGGCAGCGAGTCTGGCGTTCTGTCCGGACTTGCCGATGGCCAGGGACAGCTGGTAGTCAGGAACCACCACGAAGGAAGATTTTTCTTCTTCCCACACGGAAACAGAAATGACCTTGGCCGGGGAAAGGGCATTGGCGATATAAACGGCCGGATCCTCGTCCCAGCGGACAATATCAATCTTTTCATCATGGAGTTCATCCACAATATTCTGGACACGCTGTCCCTTCGGTCCTACGCAGGCCCCGACAGGATCCACATTCGGGTCCATGGCGTAAACAGCAATTTTGGAGCGGGAGCCTGCTTCACGGACTACGCTCTTGATTTCTACGGTGCCGCTGTAAATTTCCGGTACTTCCAGTTCAAAGAGCCGTTTCAGGAGATTTGGATGGGTCCGGGACAGGATGATTTCCGGTCCCTTTGTGGTCTTCCGTACTTCCAGCACGTAGCATTTAATCTTATCATTGGTGTGGAATTCTTCCCCTTCAATCTGTTCTGCGTAGGGAAGAATGCCTTCTACCCGGCCCAGGTCTACGAAAATGGTGCGGGATTCGCTCCACTTCACGGTGCCCGTAATCACATCGCCTTCACGGCCGGAGAATTCGTTGTAAATGGACCCTCTCTCCGCTTCCCGGAGCTTCTGGATCATGACCTGCTTGGCAGTCTGGGCAGCGACGCGGCCGAAATTTTTCGGAGTCACATCGATCTGCAGCATATCGCCGGCTTCATAGGATTTATCAATCTTTTTGGCATCTTCCACAGTGATTTCATTCACCGCATTTTCCGAAGCAGGATCAATGGTTTCCACCACCGTTTTTTCTGCGTAAATATGATAGTCCCCGGTTTCACGATTCAGGGAAACGGAAGTCTTCGCATTGCTGCCGGTTTCCTTCTTGTAAGCGGTGAGAAGCATCATTTCCAATGCATCAAAAACCACGTTCTCATCCACTTTCTTGGCCTTCACGAGACCCTTGACTGCTTCTATTAAATTGCCATTCACGATGAATATTTCCTCCTGCTTTAAAATGAAAAATGCAGCCTTACCTGCGAAATCTTATCCCTGTCTACAGACGTCTTTGTGCCATCCTCCATCTCCAGGAGAAGGGCTCCTTCCTCCGAAAGGCCCAGAAGCTTTGCAGTGAAAGCTTTCACCTTCGTACCCTCAAGGGGAGCGAAGAGCTTCACATCCACGTCGCTGCCGGTGTACCGGATGAAATCCTTATCCTTCTTCAGTACCCGGTCCAGTCCCGGGGAAGAGACCTCCAGCATGTAGTTATCCGGAATCAGGTCTGCCTCATCCAGAAGGGCACCGGCCTTTTCACTGACCGCCTGGCAGTCAGAAAGATCCACGCCGCCTTCCTTGTCAATGAAAATGCGGAGAATCCAATTCCGTTCCCGCACATATTCCACATCCACAAGCTCGATGCCTTCCGCTTCCAGACGGGACTCCAGCAGTTTTTCCACTGCCTCTTCGATTTCCCTGCGCGCCATATGCCCTCCCTTATGCAAACATCCTACTATAAGAAAAAGTGAGCCGAAGCTCACTCCACAGGAAATTCTATAAACACACTTACCGAAGACATTATATCACATCTTGTAAAGCGTGGGAAGGGCCGCGGACCTCGGCCAAAGTGATGGGTAAGGGGCCAAACGGGGTGAATGGGCAAAGCAAGGGAAGCACTGATTAAATCGTTGTCAGATTTCATTCTTGGATTTTTATGCAATG
>NZ_UQKJ01000078.1 GCF_900541605.1 uncultured Dialister sp.
TTCGAACCCTGTGCAGCTTTAAATAAAGTTATTTTTGTCGTTCACTATAGAAGCTCCATGCGAATGACTCTACCCATCCGTGCCGAATACAGTAGCTCGTTAAACCGCAATAGTCTGTCCTCTTTCTTCCACTAAAAAACTCCCCGAGGGGAGTTTTTTTAGTGGAATTATTCAGCATCTTCCGGCAGTTCTGCGTTGGTGTACACTTCCTGTACATCGTCGAGATCTTCCAGTTCAGCGGTGAGATGCGCCATGGTCTGGGCAGCATCGCCTTCCAGTTTCACATAGTTATCCGGAACCATAGCCACTTCAGAAGCTTCTACGGGGATACCTGCTTTTTCCAGGGCTTCCGATACGGTGAGGAAGTCTTCCGGAGAAGTGGTAATTTCGAAGCTGTCTTCATTGGTAGCCACGTCATCAGCGCCGGCATCAAGGGCAGTCATCATGACGGTGTCTTCATCGGAAGCATCCTTGCTGACAACGATGGTGCCCTTCTTTTTGAACATCCAGGATACGCATCCCGGTGTTCCGACGGAACCACCGTGATGGGTGAAGGCATGACGGATATCAGCAGCTGCGCGGTTGCGGTTATCCGTATTGCATTCCA
The DNA here is from genome assembly GCF_900541605.1 of uncultured Dialister sp. Taxonomy (GTDB): domain Bacteria; phylum Bacillota; class Negativicutes; order Veillonellales; family Dialisteraceae; genus Dialister. The sequence goes on from NZ_UQKJ01000078.1 coordinate 608, forward strand.
CGATGACCGCAGCGCCGCCGGGGCCATAACCTTCGTAGGTCACTTCATCAAAGCCGGCACCGCTGGCAGCGCCAACGCCCTTGGCAATGGCTCTCTGGATGTTTTCCTTCGGCACATTGTTCTGCTTTGCTTTGGTGAGAGCCAGTTTCAGGCGCATGTTGCCTACCGGGTCTCCGCCGCCCATACGGGCTGCAATTGTAATTTCTTTGGAAATCTTGGTGGTAATTCTGGCGCGGATGGCATCAGTTTTGCCTTTCTTACGCTTAATGTTTTCCCACTTGGAATGTCCGGACATAGTAAATTATTCCTCCTTTTTGTTCCACCAGGGTTCGCCCAGAAGGCGGTCGAGGATGATGGCTACGGCACTTCTCACGCAGAGGTGGTTATAGGTGCCGGCGCCATAAATCGGTTCCACAATATAATCAAATTTCTTCATCATTTCCTTGGTCATGCCGAAGCCTGTGCCGAAGAGAATGAATATGGGCGTGTCCTCTTCATGGATTTTCCTGCGCATGGCAGCGTAGGATACAGTATTAGGATACACCCTGGCGTCGGTGGTGACAATAGCCGGTTTCTTTCCCGTCTCTTTTTCGATCCGGGAAATCGCATCATCCAGTGAGGGAACCAGCTCGGTTTCCTCAAAGGCTTCTTTGCGGTTGGCATTGTAATGGACGCCACCACCGGTTTTCCAATGGTTCATGATACGAAGGGCCATTTCACGCTGTGCTTCTACGGGATGCACGATGAAATACCGCTTCACATCATAGGTTTTTGCCGTTCTGGCAATATCATGAAGGTCATAGTTCGTAAGAGCTGTAGTGACCACTTCCATGTGCTTATTGTAAATAGGATAGTGTATGAGACCTATGTAGACAGGTGCCAATTTCACTCCTCCTTTTCTTCTTCCCGGATTTCCGCCATCAGCTTCTTATCTTCACCGGAAAGGATGAGTTTTCCAAAAAGATCAGGCCGGTGATGGAGCGTACGCCGAAGGGCTTCTTTCCGCCGCCATCTGGCAATATTGGCATGATGGCCGGACAGGAGCACATCCGGTACCTTCCACCCATTGTAATCATAGGGCTTTGTGTACTGCGGATACTCCAGGATAGGTTCATAAAAAGAATCGGTGGCGGCACTGCCTGCATCCCCCAGGACTCCAGGCACCATACGGGCCACGGCATCACTGATGACCATAGCTCCCAGCTCTCCGCCGGTGAGCACATAGTCTCCAATGGAAATCAATTCATCCGCCAGGTGTTCTTCCACCCGATGGTCCACGCCTTCATAGTGTCCACAGATGAGGACCAGATGGTCATAGTCCCGATAGAGTTCCTTCGCCTTATCCTGGGTGAAAGTCTCCCCAGCAGGGGACAGGAAAATGACTCGATCCCGCTTTCCTTTTTCCGAAAGCACATGATGGCACGCATCAAAAAGGGGCTGGCACATCATCAGCATGCCTGCTCCGCCACCATAAATCGTATCATCCACCTGACGATGGCGGCTTTTGGTAAAATCCCGGGGATTGGTGACCGCCATTTCCATAAGGCCTGCTTCCAGGGCTCTTTTAATCATGCTTTGGTTAAAAAAAGCCTCCACAAATTCAGGAAACAGGGATAGAATATCAATTTTCAAGTTAACCTCTGGCTGAAACAGGGAATCAGCAGGAGCCCTGCATCCTGCGCCGGACTTTTCCCCTGCATGATTTCCTTACACTGCTATTCCCACTCCGGCAGGCGCACCGTCATCCGTCCTGCCTCTACATCTACGGAAAGAACACACGACGGTATGGCCGGAATCAGGATTTCCTTATGGTCCGGCTTCTCAACAACATAAACGTTATTGGCCCCGGTTTCCATGATTTCCTTCAGGGTCCCCACGGCAGCACCGTCTTCTGTTACTACGGAAAGCCCAATGAGCTGGAAGTAGTAATAGGTTCCTTTCCTACGAGGCGGGAGTTCCGAAAAAGGAACCTCCACCTCTTTAGAAATGAGGGTTTCCGCCATGTTCCTGTCATCCACTCCTTCCACATGAAGGATGTACACATTCTTATGGGGACGGGCAGAGACCAGATGGAAGGCTTTTCCTCCGATATAGATAGTTTTGAGTTTTTTGAAAATCTCCGGCCTGTCCGTATCGGGAAGAATACGCAAATCACCCCGCACACCATGCGGGGCTACGATTCGGCCGACGATTATTTTCTCATCGGGATTCATATCAGTTACGGAAAGCGATAATCTTTCCATCCTCAACCAGAATTTCACCGCCGGTGAGTTCATTCATGTCGTCTCCAACATGGACAGTCACAAGACGGCTCATGGGTGCACGGTTGAGTTCTGCACCAATGGCAAGCTTTTCCAGGTGTTCCTTATCAGCATTCAGTTTATCCTTCACCTGTTGCATACGGGCCTTCTGGGCCTCATACTGGGCACGGAGAGGAGCGACGGCCTGAATGTTAATCTTAGCCTGTTCAGCCAGTTTCCCATTTGCTTCAAAATCAAGCTGTGCCATATCATGTTCGACACGGCTGATATTCTGCCCGATTTCATTGAGCAGTGTAGTCTTTAAAGCCTCGGTAAGCTTGGATTTCACAGCCACCGGGACGATGATCTGCATTTCTTCCATTTAGGCACCCCTCAGATAATATCAACAGCGACTTTCCGGTTTTCCCGGAGAGCCCCTGCCTTGACTACGGTGCGAATTGCATTGGCAATGCGGCCTTTCCTGCCGATGACTTTCCCCATGTCTTCCGGGGCAACATGGACCTGATAAATCTCCAGGCTGCCCTTTTGGACTACGGTGACAGAGACGGCGTCAGGGTTCCTTACCAGAGCCCTTACCAGTGTTTCCACTAATTCTTTCATACGCGGCCCCCATTATTTCTTTGCTTCTGCAAACTTAGCAAGGATGCCATTCTTTCTAAGGATAGAACGAACGGTGTCGGTCGGCTGTGCGCCTTTTCCCAGCCAGGAAAGAACCTTTTCTTCATCAATCTTTACCGGAGCATCCAGTTTAGCAGGGTCGTACCAGCCGATGGTATCGGTAGGAGCGCCATTTCTTGCTTCTCTGGAATCGATAACTACGATACGGTAGAAAGGATTCTTCTTGGCACCCATACGGGTCAAACGAATTTTTAACATGAAATTCACCTCCTTGAATTGGTCTCGATTATTTATGGAACATCCCGGGGAAGCCGCCAAGGCCTCCCAGCTTGGATGGGTTTATTTTCTTGCCTTTCATTTTCTTCATGGTCTTCTGCATTTCAGCAAACTGCTTCATCATGCGGTTCACATCCTGAATTTTCACGCCGGCGCCATTGGCTATGCGCTTTCGGCGGCTTCCGTTCAGGATTTTCACATTGGCCCTTTCGGCAGGAGTCATGGAAAGGATAATAGCCTCTATGTGCTTGACTTCTTTACCATCCAGGTCAATGTCCTTCAGCTGGTCCTTGAACTTGCCCATTCCCGGGAGCATACCCAGGATGGACTGGAAGGAGCCAAGCTTTCTCACCTGCTTCAGCTGCTTCAGGAAATCATCCAGTGTAAATTCCCCTTTTCTGATTTTCCCAGCAGCATCTTTCAGGGAATCTGCATCCATATTCCTCTGGGCCGTTTCAATGAGCGTCTCCAGGTCTCCTAAATCAAGGATGCGTCCTGCCATGCGGTCAGGATGGAAATCTTCCAATCCCCCATCCAGCTTTTCTGAAACGCCGATCATCTTGATCGGTTTTCCGGTGACTGACTTGATGGAAAGCGCTGCACCGCCTCTGGCATCGCCGTCCATCTTTGTGAGGATAGTCCCGTCGATGCCAAGGTTTTCATCAAAAGCCCTAGCCGTAGTTACGGCATCCTGGCCGGTCATGGAGTCCAGGACCAGCAGGATTTCATGGGGATGAACCTCGGCCTTGATATTCCGAAGTTCAGCCATCAGTTTTTCATCAATAGTCAGACGGCCGGCGGTATCGAGAATGACAATATCCCGATTGTAGGCCTTCGCCGTATCAATGGCATAGCTGGCAATATGGACAGGATCCACATTGGGCGGCATCCGGTATACCGGTACATCCGTCTGCTGGCCTAATACTTCCAGCTGTTTGATAGCGGCAGGCCGGTAAACGTCGCAGGCCGCCAGAAGGGGACGGTGGCCCTTTTTCTTGAACATGAGGGCCAGCTTGCCGGCGGTTGTCGTCTTGCCGGCACCCTGGAGGCCTACCAGCATGATAACCGTCAATCCCGACGGCGAAAGGGTAATCTTGCTCTGGGTACCGCCAAGGAGCTCTGTCAGCTCATCCCGGACGATCTTAATGACCGTCTGGTCCGGTTTCAGGCTTCCAAATACCTCTTCCCCCATGGCCTTTTCACGGACATGGGCAATAAAGTCTTTAGCCACCTTGAAATTGACGTCCGCTTCCAGAAGAGCCCGGCGTACTTCGCGGAGTGCTCCATCAATATCACTTTCCGAAAGCTTTCCTTTTCCCCGGAGGTCTTTAAATGCTGACTGCAGCTTATCTCCTAAACTTTCAAATGGCATAGGGTCACCTTCAATCCGATAACAAGTCAATCAACTGGCGTGCATCCTGTCGATGCTCTTCCGGGATCATCCCCAAAAGCGCCCTGGCAGCTTTCTGCTTCTCCGGCCGTAAAGAAACCAGATGGAGCGCCGACTCATAAGCCAGAAGCTGCTCTTCCCCGTGCCGCATGGCATCATGGACGGCCTGGCGGGAAATATGGAAGTGGCCGGCGATTTCCGCCAGCGTCAGGTTTTCGTTATAGTACAGGTCCAGGCATTCCCTCTGGCGGTCCGTCAGAAGGGCTCCATACTGATCCAGGAGCTCGCCCTTTTCTACAATGTTTTCAATAGACATAGGAATCACCACAACGGATGTCATTATACAGGAAGAAAGCATGCTTGTCAAGCAGATTTGCTTTACAGAGCTGAACGCAGTCCGTTGTTGTTCATTTATATGAATGGAGCCTAAAATAACCGGTTAGCATCATTTGCTGTACCATTCAGGTCGTGAACACTGCGATTCAGGGCTGCTGCTTTCAGTGGCAGACATTATCCCGTTAAAATAATACTGTGATAAGAAACAGTCTATTTTTATCAGTATGCACTACAATAAGAATTTTTGATATCAGCTCTGATTGTTTTCTAAGGTATTTATTGATCAAAATGCCAATAAATTGACTGGTCAGCGACTGCAGAGCAGGCAGAGGCCAGCCATCGAATGACCTATAGACTGATTTGTACAATATTTCGTACCAAAGAGGTAAGACTCCGTCTGTATACCTTTCACCTTTCTATTCTCATTGAGTAAAACAGGACTTTGCACCGGCGACGTCGCCACTCTTCTTCGCAGTATAAGCAGTATAATATAATATATACATTATGAGGAGGAATTACTATGCCCTGTACAACTCTGCTTGTTGGAAAAAATGCATCCTATGACGGGTCCACCATGATGGCCCGGAATGAAGACTCCCCTTCCGGCAGTTTCACGCCGAAGAAGTTTATTGTAATGAATCCGAAGGACCAGCCCCGGAAATACCAGTCGGTACTGACGAAGTTCCACATGGACCTTCCCGGGGAACCACTGCGGTATACGGCCATGCCCAATGCGCTTCCGGAGGAAGGATTCTGGGGAGAGGCAGGCATCAATGAGGCCAATGTAGCCATGTCGGAAACCGAGACCATCACCTCCAATGACCGGGTGCTGGGGGCGGATCCCCTCGTGAAAGATGGCATTGGGGAAGAGGATATGCTGGCCCTGGTGCTCCCCTACATCCGGAGCGCCCGGGAAGGGGTGCTGCGGCTGGGGAAGCTGCTCGAAACCTGCAGCACCTGCGAACTGAATGGTATCGGTTTCCAGGATCAAGAGGAAATCTGGTGGTTCGAATCCATCGGCGGCCACCACTGGATGGCCAGGCGGGTGCCTGACGATAGCTATGTGGTCATGCCGAACCAGCTGGGCATCGATGCCCTGGATTTATCCGATGCCCTGGGCGAAGGAAAGGACTGCCTCTGCTCTCCGGACCTGGACGCCTTTATCCGGGATAACCACCTGGACCTTTCCATGAAACAGGAAGGCCCCTTTGACAGCCGCAGTGCCTTTGGGAGCCGCAGCGATTCGGACCACACCTACAACACGCCAAGGGCCTGGTCCATGCTTTCCTATTTCAACCCCCACAGTTTTCAAAAGGACGGCGCCCTCTCTTCCATGACGCCGGAATCTGATGACCTTCCCTGGAGCATGGTACCGGAGAAGAAAATCACCGTGGACGACGTGAAATACGTGCTCAGCAGCCATTACCAGGGCACCCCCTACGACTGCTACGGAGGGCGGGGTGATGAGCACAGCCGGAACCGGTACCGTCCCATCGGCATTAACCGGAATAATTTCCTCGCCCTCACCCAGCTCCGCCCCTATGTAAAACCGGACAGGATGGCAGTGGAATGGATCGCCATGGGCTGCAATGCCTTCAATGGGTTCATTCCCTTCTATGCCAACGTCACAAAGACACCGTCGTACCTTGCAGAAACGGGAAATGTGCCGGACAGCCAGCAGTTCTACTGGGCCAACCGGTTCATCGCCGCCCTGGCAGACGCCCACTTCGGTTCCACTTCTTCTTCCATAGAGCGGTACATCGCCGCCACATCAAACCGGGCTGCCGCCCTTCTCCATGAGTTCGACCGGGAACCGGCAGAGGGCGATATCCATGGTTACCTGGAATCCTGCAACGAAAAGATGGCTGCCATGGCCAAAGAAGAGACCAACAAGTGCCTGGACCAGGTCCTCTATACGGCCAGTCTGGAAATGAAGAATTCCTTCGCCCGGTCCGATAATTAAGGAAGCGCTGCTTAATCAGCAGAGTCAGATTTAATCAGTCCTTCCCTAATATGAATAACGGCCACACAAGTGGATAGGGACAACCATCAATCTCAACATTCACCTGAAAGGAGACTCCCATGAAAAATCCATTCTTACCCTGTCTCTCTGTGCCCTGATTTCCACGGGCTCCCTGCCAGCTTTTGCCAAAGAGGCACCGCGGGATAACTTTTTCTGGCTGGGCCAGATTAATAAGGCCTCCGACGTCATCAATACGGAAGAAGGACTCCTGACGCCGGAAGAGGGCCACGCCTTTGCCAGGGGCATCGACAAAGTCCTGAAGGACGGAGCCCTGCCCAACGCGCCCCGTCCCCGGAACGTGGTGGCCTTTGAGCCCTATCTCATCAAGGCCGCAGGGCCGGACGTAACGAAGATTCACGCCGGCCGGTCGTCCCAGGACATGCTCACCACCGTGGGCATCATGGAACAGCGGGAACACCTCATCGCCATGGCCAGGGAGCTGGACAAGGTGCAGGGGGATCTCATCCGGCTGGCCGAGGAAAACAGAAATACCCTCATCCCGAACTACACCAATGGCGTCTCCGCCCAGCCCAACAGCATGGCCCATTATCTCATCGCCTACGCCAATGCCTACAGCCGGGACATAGACCGGGTGGAGGAATACTATAAACGGCTCAACCGAAGCCCCATGGGCTCTACGGTGCTCAACGGCACCGGCTGGCCCCTTGACAGGGACCGCATGGCTTCGTACCTGGGCTTCGACGGCATTACCTACAATACCTACGCTGCGGGGCAGATCTTCCCCCCAGGAAGCGCCTATTGAAACCGGGGGCATTACGAACTGTATCGCCATCCACACCACCGGCTTCATCGAGGAAATCATGCAGCAGTACGCCCAGCCCCGGCCCTGGGTACTCTTGAAAGAAGGAGGCGGCAATACCTACGTGTCCTCCGCCATGCCTCAGAAGCGGAATCCCGGCATCCTGAACAGCTGCCGCACCGATGCCTCCACCCTTCTCGGCATGTCGGTGGAAGCCATGTTCCGCTCCCACAACATTCCCGCCGGCATGGCCGACGGCCGGCTGAACGGCGCCCGGGACATCATGCCCCAGGCCACAAAGGTCCTTTCCGGCATGGACCGGATTCTGAATAACCTGGTCATCCACCCGGACCGGTCTCTGGAAGAGCTGAACCTGGACTGGACCTGCTCCCAGGAGATCGCCGATGAACTCATGAAGAACCATGGCATCCCCTTCCGGGAAGGCCACCACTTCGCCAGCGAAATTGTCACCTACGCCAGGGCCCACGATATTACGCCCCGGGATTTCCGCTATGAAACGGCAAAAGAAGTGTATCGGGCGGTGGCAGAAAAGGACCCGAACCTGCCAACCGCATTCCCTATGACCGAGGAAGAATGGAACCACGCCAAAGATCCGGCTTCCATTGTGGCAAACCGAAAAGTCAAAGAGGGACCCCAGCCGGCAGAGCCTGACAAAATGATTGCCATGGCCAAAGAAGACCTCGCCCGCCACGAGTCCTGGGTGGAAAATACGGAGAACCGCCTGAAAGAAGCAGAGGACCGGCTGGACCGGGACTTTGAGAAGCTACTGTGATATTTCAGTTTGTCGAGCTGTTGGTATTCGGTGTTGACGGGTAGAGTCACTCGCAC
>NZ_UQKJ01000079.1 GCF_900541605.1 uncultured Dialister sp.
AATATACCCAAACGTGAACTTCCGGCAGAAAAGCCTCAGACAGCGATACGCCGACCAATATTTACGCCCTGAAAATGCTGGACGTGAATGCGGTGGTATCTACTACCGCCGTGGGCTCCCTGAACCCGGATTACAAAGCAGGGGAGCTGGTGCTGGTGGACCAGTTCATCGATATGACGAAGTCCCGGAACGGCACCTTCTATGACGGGGAACACTACGGTGTGGCCCATCTGGACATGACCCATCCCTACTGTGAGACCCTCCGGCAGGCCATCATCAAGGCGGCACAGGAGGAGCACATCACCCTCCATCCCCATGGCACCTATATCTGCACAGAAGGTCCCCGGTTTGAGACTCCTGCGGAAATCAAGGCATACCGCCAGTGGGGAGCGGACGTGGTGGGCATGACGAACCTTCCGGAATGCGTCCTTGCCAGGGAAGCGGAAATCTGCTATTCCACCATTTCCATGGTCACCAATTTCGCCGCCGGCATTTCCAAAACCGCCCTGTCCCATAAGGAAGTGGTGGACTGCATGAACCATAACCTGGAAAGCTTCAAGAAGATCATTACCATCCTTTCCAAGACCTATGATCCCGATGTGGACTGCGAATGCCACCATGCGGCCAAAGATTTCGGAGGATTCCATCTGTTATGAGCGCATTAAAGTCCCTCCAATGGGAAAAGGGGGAGCTCGTCCTCCTGGACCAGACGAAGCTTCCCGATGAAATTGCCTATATCCGCTGCAGCAGCCATGAACAGGTGGCGGAGGCCATCAAAGTCCTGGCGGTGCGTGGAGCGCCGGCCATCGGCGTGGCCGCTGCCTACGGCATGGTGCTGGCCTTGCAGCAGGGGCTGGCAAAGGGCCTTTCCGGGAAAGACCTGGCCGCTTATTTCGAAGAGGCCGGGAAAAGGCTGGATGCTGCCCGTCCTACGGCGGTGAACCTGTCCTGGGCGGTGAAGGTGATGACGGAGCTCTTCCATCATACCGAAGAAAGCCGGGCCCTCTCCGTACTCACGGAAAAGGCACAGGCCATGGAGGAGGAGGATAAGCACCTCTGCGACGCCATGGCCGACAACGGAGCCCGCCTCTTTGCAGGAAAGAAGCATCTCCGCATCCTGACCCACTGCAATACGGGGGCCCTGGCCACCTGCGGTATCGGTACCGCCTTCGGCGTCATTTACCGGCTCCATGAGCGAGGACAGATCGACTGTGTCTATGCCGACGAGACGAGGCCCCTTCTCCAGGGCGCCCGGCTCACGGGGACAGAGCTCATGGCCAATCACATTCCCTGCCGCCTCATTTCCGACAACATGGCGGCCTACGTGATGGCCCATGAACATATCGATGCGGTCATCACAGGGGCGGACCGGATCGCCGCCAACGGGGACAGTGCCAATAAAATCGGCACCTACGGTCTCTCGATACTGGCGGCGTACCACCACATTCCCTTCTTCATTACCGCTCCCTTTTCTACCTTTGATTTCTCCATTTCTTCAGGGAAAGAAATCAAAATCGAAGAGCGAAACCCGGAAGAAGTGCGGTCTTACCACGGTGTCCTGGCGGCGCCGAAGGATATGCCCGTGCTGAATCTGGCCTTTGATGTGGCACCCCATGAACTGATAACAGGCATCATTACGGAGAAAGGCGTACTGACTCCACCCTATGATGCTGCTATAAAGAAATATGAAAGGAGTTTACAATTATGAGTGATTCTATGATTCGGGATATTTCCCTGGCTGAAAACGGTGAACAGCGCATCCGGTGGGTGGCAAAATTCATGCCCGCCCTCAATGCGCTGCGGAAGGAATTCATCAAAGACCAGACCTTCAAGGGCAAGACCATCGTCATGTCCATCCATCTGGAGGCCAAGACCGCGTACCTGGCACTGACCCTGAAAGCAGCAGGGGCCAACGTCATCTGCACCGGCAGCAACCCACTGTCCACCCAGGATCCCATTGCCGCAGCCCTCGTAAAGAACGGCATCACCGTCTATGCATGGCACGGTTGCACGGACGAGGAATACACCATGTTCCTGAATAAAGCCCTGGACCATATGCCTGACATCATCATCGACGACGGCGGCGACCTGGTACACCTGCTCCATACCACGAGAGTGGATGCAAGGAAGAACCTCATCGGCGGCTCCGAAGAAACAACCACCGGCGTATACCGCCTGAAGATCCTGGAAAAGAATAAAGAGCTGAAATTCCCGATGATTGCGGTCAACGATTCCTACTGCAAGTACCTCTTCGATAACCGCTACGGCACCGGCCAGTCCGCATGGGACGGTATCATCCGCAGCACAAACCTCACGGTCACCGGCAAGACCGTGGTCATCGCCGGCTATGGCTGGTGCGGCAAGGGCGTTTCCATGCGTGCCAAGGGACTGGGTGCCCATGTCATCGTCACGGAAGTAGACCCCATCAAAGCTATTGAAGCGGTCATGGATGGCTTCGAGGTCATGCCTATGGACGAAGCCGCAGCGCTGGGGGACTATTTCCTCACCGTCACCGGCGATATCAATATCATCACAGAACGTCATTTCCTGAAGATGAAGGACGGTGCCATCTGCGCCAACGCCGGCCACTTCGACTGTGAAGTGAGCCGCAAGGACCTGGAACGGATCTGCACCAGCAAGTACGAAGCCCGGAAGAACATCGAAGGCTACGTACTGCCCAATGGAAAGACCGTATTCCTCATGGCCGAAGGTCGTCTGGTGAACCTGGCTGCCGGCGACGGACATCCTGCAGAAATCATGGACCTCTCCTTTGCCATGCAGACCCTGGCTGCCCGGTACCTCCTGCAGCATGGCAAGGATATGACCGCCAAGGTCTACACGCTGCCCCATGAACTGGATACGAAGGTGGCTTCCATCAAACTGGCATCCATGGGATACAAGATCGATACGCTCACCGAAGAACAGAAGAAATACCTGGGTATTGACTGAGGGAGGAAACCATGTCCATTCTCATTAAAAATGTAGGACTCTGCCGGGACGGCAAAGTAGAAGAGCACAAGAATATCGAGATTTCCGGGAAAATCATCAAATCCTTCCCGGAAAACCCGAAGGTGGAAGATTACGATGAAGTCATCGATGGCCATGACATGATGGCCATGCCGGGCCTCGTCAATACCCACACCCACGTGGCCATGACCCTTTTCCGGAGCTACGCCGATGATATGGCCCTCATGGACTGGCTGCAGAACAAGATCTGGCCGGCGGAAGACCACCTGGACGACGATATCGTGTACTGGGGCAGCATGCTGGCCTTTGCGGAAATGATCCGCGGCGGCACCACCGCCTTCTGCGATATGTACATGTTCATGGACTCCTGCGCGAAAGCCGCCGACAAGGCCGGCATCCGTGGCAACCTGGCCCGGGGCCTCGCCGGTATCGGCCCCAACGGACAGAAGGGCATCGATGAAAACGTGGAGCTCTACAAGAACTGGAATGGGGCAGGGGATGGCCGTTTCAAAGTCATGATCGGACCCCATGCGCCCTATACCTGCCCACCGGACTATATCAGAAAGGTCCGGGATGTGGCTGAGAAATACAACATGCCCGTCCATATCCATCTGTCCGAAACCAAGGGAGAAGTGGAGAACTGCCTGAAAGAATACGGCAAGACCCCGATCGCCCTCATGGATTCCCTGGGACTCTTCGACCGGCCTACGCTGGCAGCTCACTGCGTCCATGTGACAGACGATGATATCCGGATCATGAAGGAAAAACATGTCTGCGTAGCCCATAACCCGGCGTCCAACCTGAAACTGGCCTCCGGCGTGGCACCGGTACCGAAGATGAGAAAAGCCGGCATCACCGTAGGCATCGGCACCGACGGCGCTTCCTCCAACAACAAGCTCGATATGTTCGCTGAAATGCGCCTGGCTGCCCTTATCCACAAGGCTGCCAACTACGATCCCTTCGCCATCACCGCCAAAGAAGCGCTGGATATGGCCACCGTGGACGGCGCCAAATGTCTGGGCTACGACGACCTGGGCGTCCTGAAGGAAGGATACCTGGCGGACATTATCCTTGTGGACAGAAGCGGATACAACTGGAAACCAAGATTCGACAGCATATCCCTGGCCGTCTATGCCGGCAACTCCATGGACGTGGATACGGTCATCATCAACGGCAAACCGGTGATGGAACATAAGGAACTCCTCACCATCGATACAGAAAAACTATACGCCGAAGTGGACAGGGTTACAGAGAAACTGTACGCATTTACTAAGAAATGAGCAGGTAGTGGCTAGTAGCTAGGTGGTCAGCCTGCGTCGCTTCGAGTGGCTAAATGGCGTGTGCAAACGGGCGGGGCCTTGAGCTGGTCAGCAGCTTCACAGGCATTCATCCTGAGGTTTTACCCTGCTACTTCTGACTCTATCCGACAAAGGCGTGCCCCCTTAGAGAAGGGGGCAGCCCGAAGGGCGGGGGATGGATCCGCTTCGAAGAATCGGATTCTGCGAAGCAGATGATGCTGCTTACCCAGCTTCTTCACATATAACAGCTAACGGCTACGGTAATTCATCCTGCAGCTTTGCCGCGTACCGTTTGGCCTATAAGGAAGGCGCTTTTATGGGCAGGCTAAGCGCCTTTTGTATTCAGGCCAAACTTGGAGGTCCTCTGCAGGACCTCCATCTCTAAGGCTGCATGTTATGGAATGCTTCATTTGTAGTGATTTCATCTAAGAATAGGATTCTCCACAGGTCATGGGTCAACTGATGGAAAATGATAGGATGGCCCCAAGGGCCTGATTAGCTTTTCTGGCAGTTAAGGAAGCGCTGATTAATTCGCAGAGTCCGATTATACATGTATTTTCATGCAATACTGCGTCATAATCTTCCTTAAATAGCTTGCTATTCGCGTCGGATTATTCCTTGTATTGCATGAAAATACAAGAGTATAATCGAACAACGATTTAATCAGTGCTTCCTAAAAAGCTGGAGGCTCCTGTACAAAACGATTCTATCTAAACTCAGAACAAACCCTGCAGATGTTTCGTCCAGTATATCCGGTACGAGCACCTGCAGGGTTTTATTTATTATGTGCAATGATGTGGCAAAGCACCGGACCCATTGCGGCTTAGGCTGTAGGGGGCTCAATTCTCTTTCCCCAAAACCCAATTCTCCATATGATATAATACATACAGACCATATATGGCCAAATCCAATAGAAAGGAAGCCTGTAGGAAGCCCGGGGCAGCAGAAGCCTTTATGAATAGGTTCCGATAATTTAATGTTATCGGAACCTATAATGATGAATCTCCCTTTTTTTATCTACAATCAATCAGGGATGTTTGTCCTCCTGCAAGAAATAACCAATTGATGATATAACAGCAAACAGCACATTATAAGCAAGTTCTCCAGCCAAATTGCAATAGTTTATCTATACCACTTCTGTTCTCTGTATACCTTTTCTACGGGTTATATAGTTTCTCTGGAAAATGCTTCTGTATGTGCCTTCGGTGGTCTTGAAAATCCACTAGTGAGCAACTTCGTTAGAAGCATCTTCCATTATTTTTAATTCGATATATAATATCGATAGAAAATGCTTCAGGTGGAGTCTTCAGCGGATTTGCATGCTGTCTGGGACTTATTCCATCGGAAGCACTTTTTAGCGCTTTTTGACTGCTTGTATAGATCATTGGTTTAATAAATATAAAAAATTATGAAAGGATAAAGCTGCCAGTCTAATGTGACAGCGGCTGATCACGTATGGATACCCATTTTTTTCTCCGCGATTTTTCTAAAAACGCACAGAGCGATGGACTTTCGGACAAGAGTGTGAATTCCCTGTCCGTCACGAAGTCCAGAAATACCATCGACGCCTATGAGTCAGACTGGAATGATTTCTGTGACTGGTGCCGGTACCACCATGTGAGTTCCTATCCGGCCACACCGGAAACTGTGGTGAACTATATCAATGACCTGGCGGATTACGCAAAGGCCGCCACCATACGGCGCCGAATCAGCGCCATTTCAGAAAACTACAATGCCTCCGGGGACCATGTGGAAAATCCCTGTAAAGCCTGGATTGTGAAGGAAGCCCTCATCGGCCTTACTCGCCTCAAAGGCAGTATGCAGAAGGGGAAGACCCCACTATACTGGGAGGAAATCGAGGAAATCGTGTCCCATATGGATACATCTCTCCCCTCCCTTCGGGATAAGGCGGTGCTTCTCCTGGGCTTCATGGGCGCCTTCCGGAGGAGCGAGCTTTCGGGCCTCAACGTGGAGGATATTACGAAGTATCCCCAGGGCATTGTCATCACCATCCGCCACTCCAAGACGGACCAGACCTCTGAAGGCCAGCAGATCGGCATTCCCTACATTTCCAACCGGAAAATGGACTGCATCCACGCCCTCCAGGACTGGATGAACGGTGCGGAAATTACAGAGGGCCCCCTGTTCCGGAGTTTCCTCAAAAACGGCAAAGTGTCCGCCCGCCGGCTCAGCGATAAAAGCATCAACCTGATTGTGAAGAAATACGCTGCCTCCATAGGGCTGGATCCCGAATTTTACGGTGCCCACAGCCTCCGCCACGGCTTTGCCACCTACGCCGCCCTGAAGGGCGTGGAAGAACGGCTCATCATGAAGCAGACCCGCCACCGCAGCGTGGAAATGGTACGGCGCTATATCAATGAAGCGGATCTCTTCACCAATAACCCCATTGATAAAATATTTAAGTGAAACTATGGATGCTTTTCTATTACGCAAATAGAGAACAGACATTCTTTTAGCCCATTTTACGGTCAAAAGAATGCCTGTTCGCAGCTAAGGTGTTTTGAGGCTCTTTCACCTCATCCTTTGAACCTGCGCTGCGTTTCATCAATCCACCCTGCGCCTTTGGCGCGGCCCTTCTCCAAGGGCCTGCATGATTATGGAATATCTCACAATGATGATGCCCCCTTCTATTGAGACTTCCTGTAAGCAAGTGCTCCCTTGGCGAAGGGCCTGCCTGTTACAGGGATACTTTACAATAAGCGGGCTCCTTTACAGAGTTACTCTAAAACAAAAAAGAACATTCATTCTTTTCACCGGATTTCCCTTTAAAAGAACGAACGTTCAGAATCTGCAAAATTGTGCTCCACCCCTGCCAGCCTGACTAACCTGATCAAGCCGCTATAGGATACAGGGATCTTCCTATCTAATCTCACAGTTATAGGGCTGCATTCAACCCTTTCAACCTAGCCAACCTAGCCAACCTACCCAACCCACTAATCCACTAACCCACTAGCTCACTAACTCACTTTCTCACTATCCCACTATCCACAAAAGCGAACGCCTATTCTTTTGACGAATTTTCTTGTCAGAAGAATAGGCGTTCGTATTTTCGCAATGATCTGTCAGCGATTCACCGGCACCTTAATGGTCATGCCCGGTACCAGTTCACCGGGATTACTGATATGGTTGAACTGTTCGATATCGTAAATGACTTTCCGGATATCTCTGGTATTGTCCGTGCGTCGGGCAGCGATATCCCAGAGCGTATCGTTTTCTTCCACCGTCACCGTCTCGTACTGCACGGAATCACCGGTCATGGAAGCATTGACACCCCACCCGCAGAATAGAACCAGAGCAATGAACAGGTATATAATCTTTTTCATGGCAGCTCCCCCCTTTTCTGAACAACTGCATGGATGAATCAAACTTTTATTTGCAGGAACGTTATTTTGTAAAACTTTCATTCGCAGAACATCGTTTCTATGTATATAGTAGTACAAAACAAAGTTTCGTACAATAGAACGAGGAATTAAACTTTTTTAATCTACGCTCAGATGTTTGTATTTCCAAAATGGGGGAAATGAATCATTTATTCCATGAACTTCTGTTTGATTTCACCGTCTCTATCCTGTATAATAAATATAGATTTATGACTTTAAAAATAGAAAAACAATGGATTCTATAACTCTTAATTCATTAAGGAAGGGACGAACATGGCTAGAAGAAGGGCAAATAACAAGGAACTGACAAGCCGGGAACAGAGCATTCTTGACTTTATCCGCAAGAAAATTTATGAAGATGGCTATCCCCCCACAGTCCGTGAAATCTGCAGCGCTGTAAACCTCCGCTCCACGTCCACGGTCCATGGATATCTGGCCCGCCTCGAGGAAATGGGTGTCATCAAGAGAGATCCCGCCAGCTCCCGGGCCATCGAAGTGGTGGATGATATGTCCTGGCGCCATAAAAAAATGATTCCCATGCCCATGGTGGGCGCTGTCCGTGCCGGTGAACCGCTGGTAGCCGACGAACATGTGGAATCTGTATTCCCCCTCCCCGCTGAAATGGTGGGCAGTGATAATAACTGCTTCATCCTCGTGGTCCGGGGCGACAGCATGATCAATGCGGGCATCCAGGAAGGAGACTACCTCATCGTTTCCGAACAGGACCATGCCCAGGACGGAGATATTGTAGTAGCCCTCGTAGGCAATGACGATGCTACGGTGAAGCGTTTCTACAAGGAAGCGGACCACATCCGCCTGCAGCCCGAAAATCCGGCGTATAAACCCATCATTTCCAAGGATGTCACCATCCGGGGAAAAGTCATCGGCCTGTACCGCCATTTCTGATAATCGGCAAATTGACACAGTAAAACGCCATACCTGTGAAAGTACTTTACTTTCATGGGTATGGCTTTTTTTTACGTTTGACCAGCAGGTGTGAATAAGAGCGGGGGTCGGGTGGTTACGACCGATGAGGATTTATGGAAATAGATACACCAGTGAATGCTGCAGGCTGGGGAGGGTATTTGCGGCGAAGCCGCTGGACCTCAAATCGGTCTTTGAAAACCCCATCATAGTCATTCTACCAGAAAGATCTCTCGACTCATCGTAGCTTTAGCGATTTTTACCGGTAGAGATACTTATCATGCTGCCTCCGCTCGAGATGACGATATAGGGGAAGTGTCAGAAAGTGCGGCGAAACCGCTGGCGGTTAGCCTCCTTCCTCGGAAGGCGAGGGTCCTGCAGAGGACCCTCGAGC
>NZ_UQKJ01000080.1 GCF_900541605.1 uncultured Dialister sp.
TATGGCTCTTGATTTTTTTGATTAATCAATTTACACCATTATACTGGCATTATCATGAAAATACATGTATAATCGGACTCTGCGAATTAATCAGCGCTTCCCTAGAAGCCCCACCCGTATGCACGCCGCTTAGCCACACAAGCGCCGTAGGCTGTGGCGCTTTCCTGGAAGCTAACAGCTTGAAGCCCCATGCTGTTGACGCTATCCACAAGCATACAAAACCTGCGAAGCGGATATACAGCTCAAGGTACAGTCAATGCTATGACTCTACCCGCCAGCATGCCAAAATATATAGTCAACATTCTATTTATCACACTCTGATTTATTTTATTGTAAACTTTATATAATTGTAATCTTGACAAATATAAGTTAACAGTTTTAGACTTAAACCAATGGCCGAAGTGCGATAACTTCGGATTATTTTATACTTCTTCGGTTAACAATAATAATATAAGAAGTTTACAAAAGGAGTGGGAAAATTGCTGTACAGTGTAAAAATGCGTTCCAGTCTTGGTGGGTATCATGGAGAAGGAGGCCTCCATATTTCCGGTGCCGAACGGATTGTGCCGGAGGACCAGGTAGAGGCCGATGTGATTGCCATGCTCCGCAGGGCCCGGACCCATGAACGGGGAGCAGCGGACTTTATCCAGGTAAAGGTGGAAGAGGTGAAACCCCAGACCATCGAATACTGCCCCATGATCCCCATTTACCAGATGAATACGTTCACGAAGGAAGAGGGCCGGCAGGTGGCGCGGAAGGAACTCCTCCGCATCGGCGTATCCCCGGCTGCGGTGAAGAGCGCTTTCTTCGAACTGGAATCCCTCACTGACAGCATGCGGGGGGCCATCGTTATGGATGCGGAAACCGGGGAGCGCCTCGATGACCGCCACGAACGAGGTGTCCGCTGCAGCAATATGGACTGCGAAGATACAAAGGCCTATGACAAAATCATGGGAAAAAGGGGTCTTGGCGGCGACCATCCCCGGGAAGCCCTGGTACTGGCTTCGAAGGTGGCCTATGCCCCCGGCACGGTGGCGGAGCTCTGCTGGTCCGATGACCCGGACTACGTCACCGGCTACGTAGGTTCCCGAAAATTCGGCTATGGCCGCATTACGGTGATGAAGGACATGGGGGATCCCGTGGGAGGACGGGTTTTCTTCGTGAAACATGGCACGGACGTCAAAAAATATGATGATTACATGCAGAACCAGACGGTCCTGGTGAGGCTGCCCCATGAAGATTAAAGACATTCCCCAGAAACTGGCGGACATCCGAAGGGAAGACCGGTTCCGGGCTGTCCATGACCTTCGCATGATAACCGCCTCCCGGGGTGTGGACCGGTCAGGAAAAGAGTATATCGTCTTTAACTCCAACGATTACCTGGGCATGACCCACGAAAAAGAAGTGGAAGAGGCCGCCCGGAATGCAGTCATCTACGGCACCGGTTCCGGTGGTGCCCGGCTCACCAGCGGCGCTGTCTTCGAACTGTCAGACCTGGAAAAGGAAATCGCCCGTTTCAAACACAAAGAAGACGCCGTGATCTTCAATACGGGATACATGACAAACCTGGGCGTCCTCTATGCATTGGCCGGTCCGGGAGATGTGATTTTCTCCGACGAGCTGAACCACGCCAGCATCGTAGACGGCTGCCGGATTTCCAGGGCCGCCGGCAAAGTCTATTTCCACTCTGATATGGGGGCCCTGGAAAAGCTGCTGGAAGAGACCCCCTGCCAGGGACAGCGTTTCATCGTCACCGACGGGGTCTTCAGTATGGACGGAGACGTGGCGGACCTTCCGGGCCTTGTAAAGCTCAAAGAAAAATACGACGCCTTCCTCATCGTAGATGATGCCCATGCCACCGGCGTCATCGGAAACACCGGCCGGGGCACCGCCGAGTACTACCACATGGAAGGCATTGATCTGCAGGTGGGCACCCTGTCCAAATCCCTGGGCGCCGAAGGAGGCTTCGCCGCCGCCGACAGGACGATTACCGATTACCTTCGGAACTGCTCCCGTCCCTTCATCTTCTCCACATCCATCTCCGCCGTCACCGGCGCCACTGCCCTGGCTGCGCTGAAACTGCTGGAAGAAAATCCGGAAAAGTACATGGGCGCCCTCCGCCGGAATACGAAGTACATGAAAGAGGGCCTCACAAAAGCGGGCATTTCCTTCCTCCCCGGGGATACATCCATCATCCCCATCGTCATGGGCAGGGAGGAGGCGGCCATGGAATACGCCGCCCGCTGTAAAGAACGGGGCATCCTTCTTTCCGCCATCCGTCCGCCGTCTGTGCCAAAGGGCACGAGCCGCATCCGCCTCACCGTCACCGCCGCCCATACCAGGGCGGAACTGGATAAGGCACTGGAAGTGATGATTGATGAAATTCAGGGAACCAGGCCGGTTTCCCCAACATAAGAAAGGTGAAGGGGGGGAGGAGTGAGGAGTGAGGAGTGGTGGTGCGCCGCAATAAATTTATAAAGCGGCGCATAGTTTGTATATATTGCATTGAATCCATGAAGCCTGATTTCCAATTTTTTTGAAGCGTTGTCACAGTCATTTGCCAGAAAGATTTCGGGGCTCATCAGAGCTGTATCATTTCTTATAAATAGAGACATACGGCATACTACCATCGCTCAAGATAATGCGTTAAGGAATAGATAATGAAATGGATCCGTAAAATCTATACTCTGCGCCGCTCATCATTTTGTCGCGGTGCACCTTCACTCCTCACTCCTAACTCCTCACTCCTAACTATTCCCTTTTTTGTGACCTTATTTTTTCACTTCCCTGTGAATCTATTCGAAAGGAGCTATCCATGGAAAAAGTAACTGCCATTTCGCCGGAGAAAACTCTGGTCCGGGATTGTGTGGAAACGGCCCTTCTCGCTGTGCTTATCGCTGTTTCCGGTACATTCCGCATTCCCGGCATCGTGCCGGGGACGGAATTCCAGCTGTCTGCCCCCATTGCCGTAGCCATCTGCGGGGTTTTCGGATTCAAGAAATACATCATCGCCGGTGTACTGGCCTCCCTCATAGGGCTGTCCCTGGGCACCTGCACCATCCTGAACGTGGCCATCCAGATGTCCTTCCGCCTGGGAGTCGGCGCTTTCTGGCTCCTTTCGGGATCCAACAGGCTCTTTTATATTTTCTCCGGCCCCGTCGGTACCGCCCTGGCCCGGGTGGTGATGTACTTCCTTTTGGGCAAAGGACTCACCCTCATGCTCATCGCCGCAGCTCCGGGGATGGCTTTCACCGCCGCCACGGCCTGGGCTTTCGGAAAAATTTTCACCCGCTGCCGGGAAGCCGTGCGGTAAGGAATGAACTAAGGGTACATCCGGAAGATGTACCCTTTTTGCATGGAAAAAAAAGCCAGCTTACGGATAGAGTCATTCGTACGGGGACTTCCGGCTGCCGGTGGCTTTACCCGTAATTTTCCACCCTTGACTTAAAGTGAACTTTACCTATTATAGTGAATATAGAAATATTCATCGGTCAGTTGTATAAAGGAGGATTTCCCATGTCTTACACCATTTCCGAAGCGGCCCGCCGTATGGGCGTAGCCCCTTCCACACTCCGATACTACGATAAAGAGGGACTGCTGCCAAACCTGAAGCGGAAAAACGGACAGCGGATTTTCGAGGAAAATGACCTGCGCATGCTGGCACTCCTGTCCTGCCTCAAGAATACGGGGATGCCCCTGAAGCAGATTCACAGGTACGTGGACATGGTGCAGGAAGGGGACGAAACCATTCCGGAGCGGTATGCACTGATCAAAGAACAGCGCCGGTTCATCATGGACCAGATGGAACAGCTGAAGTACTACCTGTCGGAGCTGGATTTCAAGGACTGGTACTATCGCACCGCCATGAAAAAGGGAACCACCGAAGGCATATCCCTGGAGGACTACGAAAGGGAAACAGGAAATCGGACGCCGGAAATGGACATATTGGAGAAGGATGGAAAGTGATGACCCAAACGGTATGATGGGGCTAAAGGTGGCAGGTTGGCTACGCTGCGCTTGCCATGCCACCTTTAGCCCCATTCATTGACTTGACAATACCAGCACAATTTACCATAAAGGAGAACAACTATGAATAGACCAAAAATCATCTGCCACATGGAAACGAGCCCGGACGGGAAAATCATGGGAAAATACCTGTGGCTTCCGCAAAGGGGAGACGGGGAAGATTCCTTCTACGCGGTTCTTTCGAAATACAATTACCAGGCCCAGCTTCTGGGACGCACCACCGTGGATGACAATACCACTTTGTACCGGAAGCCGGAAATCAATGAAAAAGCCCCTCCGGTACCGGAGGGGGATTTCCTTGCGGAAGGGGCAAAACTGGGACAGTACCTCATCGCCCTGGACAGCCATGGGAAACTGGCCTGGAAAGAGAACACCACCGACAGCGAAGGGAAGAAAGCCCATGTGGTGGAAATCCTCACAGAGTCCACGGCTAACGGCTATAAGGATTTCCTCCGCCGGAAGGGCATCAGTTACCTTCTCTGCGGGAAAGACCGTGTGGACCTTGCCCTGGCCTGCGAAAAGATCAAGGATCTTCTCCACGTGGATACCATGATCCTGGGCGGAGGAGGCACGGTGAACTAGAGCTTCCTCGAAGCGGGACTGGTGGACGAGGTGAGCCAGGTCATCGCCCCTGCCGCCGACGGCAGCACAGAAACCCAGACCCTCTTCATGGCAAAGAAGGGCCTCTCCAACGACCAGCCTGTCCTCTTCACGCCGCTGTCCGTAGAAATCATGGCAGACGATGCCGTGTGGATCCGATGGAAGGTGGATGGAAAATCGGATATCGACTTCGACGGGGATCCGGAATTCCGGGCCGTGCAGGAAATGATCCGAAGCCATCAGGGGAAATGAGGTCGAGGTCAAGATCGAGACTGCGTGGAAAGACTGATCAAGTGAGAAGTGGTGGTGCGGCGCACAAATAATATAGCGCCGCATATCCGGAATTGCCATCCTGTCTGGCTTACAGCTATCCGCTTACCGCTGGCAGAGAATCAGACTGCAGCAAACTACAAAAGGCAGCGCTATATCATCTGCCCGCTGCCACTTCCCCTGGCCGCCAGGCCAAAGCCTTGCCGGAGGCAGAGCCTTGGCCGCAGGACACAGCCATGGCTTCAGCCACAGCCCTTTCTCAGTCGCCGGCTCTCAATTCCGCTCTTACTCCGCCCAATCTCCATCTACGAAGACCGGGACCTTTGTGCCATCCTTCCTGATCCCCGTAATGGAGAGGTCCGGGCTGCCTACCATGAAGTCCACGTGGATCATGGAATCATTGAGCCCTGCCTTTTTCAATGCTTCCTCGTCCATTTCCGGCCCTTTTTCCAGGCAGGTGGGGTAGGAATCGCCGAGGGCCAGATGGCAGGCCGCATTTTCATCAAACAGGGTCTCGTAGAAAATGCGGTTTGTCAGGGAAATGGGAGAATGGTAGGGCACCAGGGCCACTTCCCCCAGCCGCGAGGCTCCTTCGTCCATGCGGATAAGGTCTTTCAGGATTTCTTCCCCCTTTTCCGCTTGCACATCCACCACCTTCCCTTTCCGGAAGGTGAAGCGGAAGTTTTCAATCAGGTTTCCGTTGTACACCAGGGGTTTCGTACTCCATACCACGCCATCTACTCCATGGGCCAGGGGAGCGGAATACACTTCTTCCGTAGGAATATTGGCATTAAACGGGAAACCCCAGGTGGTACTCTCGGCGCCGCCCTGCCAGATATGATGTTCCGGCAGGCCTACGGTGAGGTTCGTCCCTTTGGGGCTCGTATATTCCAGGGCCCTGAACTGCTGGGCCGTCATCCATTCTCTCCTCTTCTTCAGGTTGGCCAGGTGCCTGTCCCAGTCAGATAAAGAATCGTCTCCCAGGCAGCGGGAAACGTCCAGGATATCCATCCAGAGCTTATCTATCCCCTCCTTTTCCGGCAGGTCCGGATACAGCAGCTTCGCCCATACGGTGCCCGGTACGGCAGCCACCAGCCAGTTCGTACGGGACGCCATTATGCCGTCGGAGTATTCCTTCACCGCCTGGTGGAAAGCCCTCTGCCAGGCAAAGATTTTCTTCCGGTCCACCCCTTCCATGGTATAGGGATCTGCGGAAATGAGGCTCAGGAAAGCGGCGCCCTTCCGGTAATAGTACAGGTTGAATTCACTGCGCCATGCCGGCACGGTTTCAAAGTTGTCCTGGGGTTCATAGAGGTAACGGAGCCGGATGGTATCATTGCAGTACCAGTTAAATACCACCTGGCCGGCGCCTCCTTTGTAGGCTTCCTCCGCCAGCAGGGTGGCAAACCGGCTGGCCTCCACCGGTGCATTGATGACCAGAATCTGCCCCTGCTGCAGGTTAATTCCCTTCTGCAGCAGCACCCGGGCATAAAGGGGCAGCTGCTTTGCTAATATTTCCTGTGTATCCATAAGAATCACTCCTTCCGTATATTTATTTCATTATACCAAATGAAAAAGGAGGGATATGCTGAAGGACAGAAGGACTGCCGCGGATTTTCTGACGGCTGGCACCCGGGAAAACCGATATGCCTGCAGCAGCGCCGCGGGACCTCAATTCTCAAATCTCAATTTTTTTAAAGGAGTCCATCCATGAAAGCAATCGTTATCGGCGCCACCGGCGCCGTGGGAAAGGAACTGGTGAAGGTCCTCCTTTCCCGCCCTGACTATGAAACCGTTATCACTTTCACCCGCCGCCCTCTGGGCATAGACAGTCCAAAGCTGGAATCCCATGTCATCGACTTCGATAGACCCGACACCTGGGAAGACCTGGTAAAGGGGGACGTCCTCTTCTCCGCCCTGGGTACCTCGCTGAAGCAGGCGGGATCCAAGGAGGCCCAGTATAAGATCGACCATGATTACCAGCTTTCCTTTGCCCGGGCGGCCCGGGCAAATGGGGTATCCCATTTCGTTCTCGTGTCTTCTGCAGGAGCAGATCCTTCCTCTTCCTTTTTCTACCTGAAACTGAAGGGCATCATCGAAAAGGATGCGGAGGCCCTTGCATTCCCGGGGCTTTCCATCCTCCGGCCGCCGTCTCTCATCCGGCCCCATGCAAAGCGGCCTTTGGAAACCATTTCTGTCAAAGTGCTGGAAGGGCTGAATGTTTTCGGTCTCTTCCGCTCCATGGCCCCGGTGCCGGTGCTGTCGGTGGCCCGAAAAATGGCAGACCTCGGCAGCCGGCCTTTTACGGGAGAAGAAATCATCATCGGCCAGGACGTGAGAGGATAGGAGTGGACTGAGATATTTCAGTCTGCCCCGCTGGTGTGTTCGACGCTGATGGATAGAGTCATTCGCATGGAGCTTTTAGCTGCTAGCTTCTAGCTTCTAGCTGCCAGGAAAACTGTTCAGCCTGCGACGCTTCCAACAGTTTCCATCAGCTAACCTCAGCCCCGTGGGCAGCGTCTGGCTACTAAAAGGAAGGCGCCTTGGTGTGCAGGTCCTGTATAGGACCTCCGCCTTCCGAGGAAGGAGGTGGCGCCGTCAGGCGACGGAGGTTAGCTGTTGGGGGCGCCACAGGCTGTCGAGCTTTCCTAGAAGCTAGAGGCTAGCAGCTAGAAGCCCCACACGAATGACTCTACCCGTCAGCGCCGCCCCAGCAGTTTACCGCAATTTGACGTACCGTAACCATTTTCCAAACCCCTTTCGTGGTACAATAAAAATGAGAAAATCATTTGAAAAGGAGGAATTACTATGGAAATTAAAAAGATTACCATTGCCGGTGCCGGTACCATGGGGTATTCCATGGCGGAGATTTTTGCCAGAAACGGGTACGATGTGATTCTCTGGAACCACAAAGCCCCCACCCTGGAACGGGCGAAGACGAAAATCGCCCCGGATATGGTGGATAAGATCACCTACACCACAGATTCCTCTGCCTTCAAAGGGCGGGATCTCATCGTAGAAACCATTGTGGAAAATCTGGATACGAAGCTGGATTTCTACCGGACCTATTCGCCCCTGGCCGGGGATGATACCATCATCGCCACCAATACCTCCGGCCTTTCCATTAATGCCCTGTCAAAGGCTGTGGTGAAACCGGAACGGTTCCTGGGCATGCACTGGTTCAATCCACCCACCCTGATTCCTCTCATTGAAATCATCAAGAATGACCACACCAGAGATACTGTGGCAAAGACCATTTACGACCTGGCCCTTGCCATCCATAAGAAACCGGCCATCGTGGAAAAGGATGCTCCCGGCTTTGCGGCCAACCGCCTCCAGCTCGCCGTCATCCGGGAAGCCCTGTCCATGGTACAGAAGGGAATCATCAGCAAGGAAGGCATTGATGCGGTCATGAAATACGGGCTGGGCTTCCGCTGGGCCTGCCTGGGACCTCTGGAAACCGTAGATTTCGGGGGCCTCGATGTCTTTGCCCATATCAGTGACTACCTCATGCCGGACCTGGAAGACAGTCACGAAGTACCGCCGCTTCTGGCAGAGAAAGTAAAGGAAGGCCACCTGGGCGTGAAGACGGGCGAAGGATTCTATAAGTACGACGGTGACAAAGCGGAAAAGGCTACGAAGGAAAGGGATCGGAAACTGCAGGCCGTGTATGATGCACTGTATAAATAGATAGATTTGAGAATCGAGTGAATAGAATTGAGGTTTTGCGGCTTCGCGGAAGATTTGCCTGCTGATAGGTAGAGTCACCAGCATGGAGCTTCTAGCTTCTAGCTGTTATAGTAAACGACATTAATTACTTTACTTTAAATCGATGCATCTATGTGCTATAC